>JAHEYJ010000016.1:0-24818 GCA_023251675.1 Bacteroidota bacterium | reverse complement strand
TTCCATTTTAACTTCTTCCTTGTTGGTTTCAAGGTTCAGCTGGCTGGAAAGGAAAGGGAAGGATGTATCCACACCGGTGATCTGCTGAACATAAACTGCTGATTTGTCTTTACGGTTAAGGACTTTTAGCAGCTTGAAGAAGAAATAAAATTTTCCTTCGGCCATCCAGTAAGTAACCTGTACTTTCTCAGCGTCATTTTTTACAACATATTCATTGCATTTGATGCCTTGAATTGTTTTTGAGGCTCCGGTCTTTTTAACATCAGCTTTACCGGTCATCACAGCCGGTGTGCCGGATGCCTGTTCAATATAAAGTTTGCGTTCGTGGCTGAGCGAAAGCATGCTGTTTGTTTTCAGGTCAATGATGAAGCTGCCTTCCACTTTTTTGGATTTGCTTCCTATTTCATCCAGGCGGACCTTATCGCCTTTCACATAATAAATGTAATTGACAGTATCCGTTGTGGTTTGTTTCCTGAATTCAATAGTTCCCTCAAAAGACTGAGCAGAAACCATCAGGAGTCCGGAAATTCCGAATAAAGCGGTAAGGAATAATTTTTTCATTTTAGTTGTGTTTTGTGGATGCTAAAGTAATGTTTTTTTGAGAACAATACCGGCAAGAATTCAACAATCATACCAAACACTACGAATTAGAATCCGACCGTCCCGATAGCTATCGGGATACGAATTTTCTTATGTACATTCGTAATTCGTTTCTATACGTAATTCGTAGAGGATGGCTGAGCATAACGATAAAGGCGCGGAAGGAGAAAAACTTGCTGCAATATATCTTGAAGGCAAGAACTATAAGATACTTGAAAAGAACTGGCGGTTTGGGAAGGAGGAAATAGACATCATTGCGGAGAAAGAAAATACGTTGGTTGTTGTGGAGGTTAAAACCCGTAACGGAAGTTTTTTCGGCGAGCCCGAAGAGTTTGTAAATGTTCAAAAGCAACGGCACCTGATCAAGGCAGCCAATGCATATATTGAAAAAAATAATCTTGAACTGGAAGTAAGGTTTGATATTATAGGAGTGATCCTTACGGGAAAGAATCACAGGATCAATCATGTGGAAGATGCCTTTCACCCGGTGGCGTAGGGAAAGGAATAGAAGCATAGGGTATAGGGTATAAAGTAGAGAGTTGTCTTATCATTCATTTTTTTAATCTTAGTCCTGTATTCCCTCATTTCCTTATTTCCTTATTTCCTTATTTCCTTATACCCAATACCTTTATACCTTTATACCTATTTCCGGTTATGTCATACAGAATATTACTCGTTGAGGACGAAGAAAATCTCCGAAGCACCCTTCGATTGAATCTTGAAATGGAAGGCTACGAAGTAACGGAGGCGAAGGACGGAAAGATCGCTTTCAGCACATTTCGTACGGCGCATTTTGATCTGATAATTTTGGACGTGATGCTGCCGGAGATGGACGGTTACACTGTCTGCCAGAAGATTCGTCTTGAAAACACAGAAGTTCCGATCATTTTTCTGACCGCAAAAGGTGCCGGCGATGAGCGGATCCACGGATTAAAACTGGGTGCCGACGATTACCTTGCCAAGCCGTTCAATCTCGAAGAACTTTTGCTGCGGGTAAGCAAACTGGTGAAACGAAAGAACCAGGTCCCGGAAAAAAGAATTGAGAATCAGAATTATAAATTTGGAAACTGCGAGATCAATTTTCTGACATTCGATGTGATCGGCAGGGACGGGGAGCGGCATGGTTTGCCAAAAAGGGAAATACAATTGCTGAAACTCCTGGTGGATAGAAAAAATGAAGTGGTTTCCCGCGAAGATATTCTACGAACCGTTTGGGAATACGACGTCTATCCTTCCACGCGGACCATTGATAACTACATCGTCAGCTTCCGGAAATACTTTGAAGAGAATCCCCGTGAGCCCAAACATTTCTTTTCCGTAAGAGGAGTGGGTTATAAGTTTGTGGAGTGAGGAGAATGGCTATTCAATAACTATTTTTTTTGAAATAGCATTTCCGTTTTCATTCGTTATTCTAAGAAAATAAAATCCTTCTCGAATATCATTTCGATTCAAAACAAATTCTGAATTTGAAACCATGAATTCATTTATTTCCCTTCCGAAGAGATCATACAACTCTGCTTTTGCGGCAGTTTGTAAGAATGATCCGCATATTTCTACAGTTGTTTTTGTTGTAAATGGATTTGGGTAGAGGGAGAAAGAGCAATTATCTATCGGATCATTGATGCCGGTCTCGGCTTTTGAGGTTTGCAGGAAAGAAGGTAAGCCCGCCTGGCAGACCTTTCCTCCAAGAGATACACCATTATCGATATAATTGCAGGAAGCCCCAAGATTATTTGGAATATCAACCACCCCAACATAACCGCTCGAAAACTTTGCTACATATATTTTTTTATCCGGACCTAATTGTAAATACCCAGCTTTGTAAGTAGCGTCTGGGCTTGTCGCTGTGCCAATAATAGTTGCAGAGTTACTGATTGTAGTTTGATTATTACTTGAAAGATCGAACTGATATATTGCTGCATTTTTCCATTGAGTAGTATATAATTTCGATCCGTCTGGGGAGAACTCTGTTCCCCATGCATTCGGATATCCTGAAAGAGAAATAAGATTTGATAGCGTACCTGTACTTCTGCTGAAATCAAATAATTCATAATCTTGCAAATCATAAATTGCACACGCTATTTTAGCGCCTTGCGCTGATGCACATATTTGACCGCAGGCATTATATGTGCCCAATGTTCCACCGGAGTGGGTTGACCCAATTGTGCTGACAATCGGTGTAGTATTTAATCCGGTACTTGAAAGAAGATAAACGTAAAATGCATTACTATTCCAGGGGTGAGTGATTATCCAGATATCCTGCCCGTTTGCATGGGTGATGGCAGTTATTTTTTCAGTACTTGGGTTGAGCAGCTGAATATTTTTTGCAGAGGTAATGTCTCCAAGACCCCCATCCAGAGACATATCTATAATAGAATAGCGCAGCCCATTTGTACCGGCAAACGCATCATTGGTAAACAAATAAAATAATGAATCACTTCCCGGTTGCCTTACAGCAAATGCGGAATTTCCACCACTTGTGCTGCCTAATAATCCACTTCCATTTGGCATAACGGAATGGTATTTATTCCATATACTTACTCCATTAGAATAAAAATAGAGACTGCCCGCAACATTGTCTGAAACGGAAGTGCAATTGTCAAGAGTTGACATGGCGCTATTTGTAAGAGCAACAGGAGGTCCGCCATTAAAATCTAAGCCAGCATTAACGCCGAAATACCAGATATTCTTTTCTTTTTGAGAAAAAGCAAAAGAAGCAACGGTGGATAATAAAGTTATAAGAAAATATTTTTTCATGAAGTGATATTTAATTATGCATGAAGTTAAAAAAAATAATATTGTGCGCAAATACAATACGAAAAAGTATTAAGTCTTTTTGAAGGTTTGCAATAAGGTTGTTAATTCCTTTCTGTAAATCAGAACAACCAGGATAATTCCCATAGCCAGTTCTAAGCTATGTGAAAGTATGTGGTTGATCCTTCCTGTTAAAAAGAATTCTGTGAGGATGATCAATACTGAAAAAAGCAAAGGGAGAAACAGCAATTTCATTGCGTTGAACTTGAACTGAAATATTTTTTTGCTTTCGAGGTATAGAAAATAAACCTGAACCGGTTTGGTGATGACCACTGACCATACAACACCCGTGAGTCCCCATTCTTTCGCCATGAGCACGCTTACTATGATTTGAATGACGGCGGAAAAGAAAAAGATCTTTGGAAGCACCTTGGTCTTCTTGAAAAAAAGGACCGGCATCAGGTACATCGTATACGCGCCTCTGAAAATAAAACTCAGGGACAGCAACGGTACGAAGGCAAAAGCGGCATAATAGGATTGCTTGTAAACGATCAGCGGTACGAGTATGGGAATGAAAAGTATCGTAATAGAGATCATCAGGACGGTTATCGCAGTAAATGCATTGTAGTACCGGTTCACTTCCATGGTGCTTTGACTGAGCTTTTCGTCTGTCCAGATTTTATAAATTTTTGGAGCTATGGAATTTGAAAGTCCCATCAAAAGGAAATCGATAAGCAAAGTGCATTTTACGGCAAAGTCATAAACGCCTACATCGGAAGTGGTAAGAAAATAATTAATGATGTATCGGTCAATGTAAGACAGCACCCATGACATAAGAAAATAGATTAACATGGGAAGGCAAAAGATGAAAATACCCCTGAGCAGCTTTGTCTGAAAGGCCAGTCCAAATTCAGATGCAAAGAAATAAAGGGCAAGTAAAAATATTCCAACTCCCGAGAGCAGCCGCCCCCACATCGGCCCGATCAAGGTATGCGGATAAAGATAAAGCCCGATGAGCGAGATCGCGATCGTCAGAACAAAATTGAAAAGATTCACCCATAAGAATCGGACAGGCCGTTGCTGGTTGATCAGCAGACCGCAGTAGGTTTTAAAGAAACTGTTGCAGATGGCGGTAAGCACCGACATGAATCCATAGGGGAAAAAATTAATATCTTTTTGGTGAAACAACAGGCCGAATGAAAAATTTCCGACGAGAAAGGAAAGTCCTGTAAAGAAAACTCCAAGTATAAGAAGTGAAACCACTACAGTTCCGATGTATTCCCGAAGTTTTTCTTTATTGTCCTTGTATTCAAAAAAATGAATGCCGATGTACACATCAAATCCGAAGTTGACAATGATCTGGATAAGGAAGGTGAAGCTGATGTAAATGGCCAGTATCCCGAAATCAGAGGTTTCGAGAAAATTGGTGTAAAAGGGCAGAAGGATAATGCTCGAGGCCAGCGGAAGCGCACCTATGACCGTGTAAATGAAAGAGGATTTTAAAAAGTTTTTTGAAATCATTTGGAAAAGTACTGTAATCTCCCTGTAAAAATACAATATTAGTGGTTCCTGTGTTTCGGATCACCAGTGTAACGCCTCGCAAAGCAAATTAATATGCACGCCTGCGATTCCATGGAAGTTATTTTATCTGTAAATTCGCAGTGAATCGTTGCGCCGAAGCCTGATTATTATTCAGTCAATGAATCTCTTCAATTAACATTTCGGTAAACACTGCAAAACATTACAAATGATCGGTAAATTTCTTTTATGGTATCTCAGGAATTCTCCTGTTGAAAAGAAAAAATACCTGATCGAACGGCATCTGAAGGGATTTCTTCCTTCAAAAGAGATCAAGGAGAACTATACAAATCCGCACGGCATAACTTTTTGGATCGATAACAGCGATTTTGTAATGAACAAGATCTATACCCGCGGGGTATATGAACGAAATACGATCCGTCATCTAATGCGTCTTATCAAAGACTCGAAAGGAGTGATGATCGACTGCGGGGCAAACATCGGACTCTATTCACTTTATTTTTCAAGATATGCTCCCGCAGCAACCATTCATGCTTTTGAACCAATTAAAAGAACATTGGATATTTTTAAAAAGAACATTGAATTAAATCATGCAGCGAACATCATCGTCAACCAACTGGGACTCTCCAATCGAACGGGAGAGCTGGATCTTTTTATTGTGGAAGAAGAAAACTACGGACGGACTTCCGAGAACAACTCAGGCGGTGAGGGAAAAAAGTTAACCGTTCCGATCGATACGCTGGATAATTATTGCCGGAAGAATAATATTCAGGAGGTGAGTTGTATCAAGGTAGATATTGAAGGCGGTGAGCTTAACTTTTTGAAGGGAGCAGAGGGGGTGATCAGCAGATCACGAAAAGTAGTTTTGGTCGTTGAAATAAATGAATGTTCATACGGATCAGGATATTCGCCCGAAGATCTTTTTGATTTTATTGTCAAATTGGGATTCTCGCCCTTTATAGAAAGAGATTATCCGTTTCCGATGAAGAAAATAAATGCTTTGAATGGCTATCGTGGCAATGTTATTTTTTTGAAAGGGGATAGAGAGTATGGCAAATTTTCCTCTTAGTGCTTCTTAGTGGACTTAGTGCCTAAGTGGTAAATATTTTTCACCACTAAGACACGAAGAGCACTAAGTTTCACTAAGAATACAAGATGCAAGATTTTTTCGGCAGGTGTTTTTGTCGCGCACTCAATTATGTTGCTATAAGTGTAGACTCAAATTATTGCGTGGTGCTTAAATAGCAAAATATATTTTATTGACTTATATATTCTTTAAATTACAATAGCACCAGGGATATGTCACCTTTCTTCTCTATTATACTTCCTACTTTTAACAGGTCCGACTTTATTGAAACTGCCGTTCAGAGTGTGTTGGGGCAGGAAATAAAAGACTGGGAGCTGATCATTGTGGATGACGGTTCAACCGATAACACGGGCGAGATCATAAAGAAATATTTATCCGACCCCCGGATCAAATACCATTACCAGTCGAATCAGGAAAGAAGCAAGGCAAGGAACAACGGCATTGATCTGGCAACAGGAAAGTTTATATGTTTCCTTGACAGCGACGATCAGTATTTACCCAACCACCTTTCCGTTCTGCAGCAAATGATCAAAGAGAATCAATACAAGCCCGCTTTATATTATACGAACTACTATGTAAGAAAAGATGGAAAAGATAAACTGAGTAAAGGGTTTTCTGCGATCAGAAATAAAGGGATATACAATATTCTTTTTGAAGCATTGCTGCAGACCAATTCTGTTTGTGTCTCAGCTGAATTATTGATTCATGAGCGATTTCCTGAGCAATTTATTTTATTTGAGGACAATCACCTTTGGCTAAGAATTATTGCTAAGTCTGAAATGATTTATAGTAAAACGCCGACTAATGTTTTTTGTAATCATGAGAACAGGAGTTTGAATATTTCTTCTGACAAATTAAAACAAAAGGGAGGAAAATATATCGAAGTGCTGAATGATCTCTTCTTTTTCGGAAAGTATCAGGAACTGGATAATGTCATTTCTGAAAAAGAAAAGAAAATGTTTATGGCCTCGAAAATGATCGTAATGTCTTTTGAGGCATTAAATCAAGGGGCGTTGGCAATGGTATATTATTTCTTATTCAGAGCGATGTCCTACGGTTTCCAATTATCGAACATTGTAAAGTACTGTAAGCTCTTCTTCGGAGCGCCTTTTTTCATACTGTTTTCCGGCGTATTCAGAAAATCGTAATGCTCGATTGTTAAGACAGGCTATTTCGTAACCTGTAATAACTTTTTTTAAGGATTATCAACCAATTTTCTTTTTTCCGGTAATGCAAAGTAGTTTCCTTTTTTGTTAATACAATATATTGATAGTCGGGTTGCTCATTGAATATCGAATACGATTTTAATTCTTGCAGGTACAAACCGTTTTTGTAGGCAGTGCCGATCAGTTTATCTGAATGAAGGGGCTGATCGATCACCTGAAGTTTTTCCGGTTCATTGACGATGGTCCATTCCAGTGCTTTGGGTTCGGGTATGTTGATGAAGATAAAACCGTCTTTATCCAAAATGCTGCTGAGTGTATAGAACAATTTCTCATGCGTTTCTATCGGGATATGTTCAAGGACGTCCGCCAGAACAATTACATCGAATTTTTCTGTTGAAACAAAATCAGACATGTCGGTGACCAGATAGCTGATGTTGTTGAATTCTTTCAGATTGGTTTTTGCTGCCGAAATGGATTCGGAACTGATATCAACCCCGGTTATTTTTCCCCATCGGGCTTTCGATGCAATTAATTTGGTAATTCCCCCGTTCCCGCATCCGATCTCCAGGACACGGCTGTTGCTTTTCAAACCCAGGCTGATGAGCTTGTCGATCAAAATGAAATGCCGCAGATTGTTCCGGATGCTCATCTTTTGCTTCGTGTCATTGTCGTAAAACTCTTTTATTTTTTCTGAGGAATGCATTGGCGTGTTTTAATGAATAGGAAGACCAAATTTATGCGAATTAGCTTTAGATGAGTTCTGGTGCTCAATATTTTTTATAAAGAGGGTTGCATCTTTGTTACTGAAATATAGAATTTTCGTTGGTTGCCGAGAAATAATAATAAATTTGTTTGCATTCAAAATATCTGTTTTTAGAGAAGGTGTGCAACAATTTAGACAAATATGATTTATAAGTCACATCGAGTAGTCCAGCTTTGGGGACGTATCGAGATGTATATTCTATTTCGTTCTCGATACGTTCTGCCAAGGCGCAGAACTACTCGAACTGACGGATTGTCAAATTTGCCATATATCCCTTGGAAAAAAAAGCTTATTCATGAATAAACGGATTTTATACTTCTGCACTTCTTATTCATCATTCGTAAATAAGGATATTGCAATTCTTAAGCATGAATATACTGTTAAGCCGTTCTTGTTTTCGGTAAAGAATAAATATTTAATTCCCCTGGTTTTTATTAAGCAAAAATTATTCATCCTGGTAAATATTTTCAGAGCGGATGTAGTTGTTTGCCAGTTTGCCGGATATCATTCTTATCTGCCGGTGCTTCTGGCAAAATTATTTTTCAAACCCTCGTTGATCGTTCTCGGCGGCACCGACTGCGTAGGATTTCCATCCATTCGCTATGGCAATTTTCAAAAAGCGCTTTTATCCACATTTACAAAATGGTCCTGTAGGCTGGCGGATTATCTCTCTCCGGTTCATGAAACCCTGATGCTTTGTGATTATTCCTACCAGGAGGATGACTATTCCAAACAAGGTTTGCTATTCCATATTCCGGGACTGAAGACCAAATATGAAGTGATCTGTAACGGATATGATGATAAAAAGTGGTTCAGGAATTCGGAAAAGAAAAAAAATACATTTATCACCGTTGCGGCGGATCTTAAAATGAAATTTTCTGTTAAGCTGAAGGGCATTGATCTGATCCTGGAAGTGGCTAAGTCCTTTCCTGAATGTGAATTCATTATAATCGGAGCAGATGAAACGCTCGAACTTCCTGCTAATTCAACGAACATCAAGCGGATCTCAGTTGTAGAAAATAAGCAGCTGATCAGTTATTACAGCGGTGCGGAATTTTATTTGCAGCTGTCGATGTCGGAAGGATTTCCGAACGCGCTCAGCGAAGCGATGTTGTGTGAATGTATTCCTATTGTCTCGGCGGTGGGCGCCATGCCGGAGATCGCAGGAGGTATCGGCTTTGTTTTAAAGAGTAAGGATGTAGATCAGCTGAAGGAATTAATTAAGAAAGCGTTGAGTTCGGAGCGTTCGGACCTAAGCAAGAAAGCAAGAGAACGGATTCAGAAGAAATACCCGGAATCGTTGCGGAAGGAAAGATTGCTCTCCCTTTTAAGTAAAATGACCAGGACGATCAGGAATTGACTTTAGCAATCCGATTCAGCACAGCGGCTAATTTTTCAGTAAGTTTTTTACGGGAATAAATATTTCCTGAGGATGTCTCAACGGTGAGCTTATTCTGTTTGAATGATTCATACAACCTTTTAATTTCATTTTTCATTTTTTCCTTATCCTGAAAATCGCAGACAATTCCGGCTCCGGTCTCCTTAATTATTCTCGCCGCATCGCCGCCTTCTTTTCCTATAGCCAGCACCGGACGTTTGGCAGCAATGTATTCGAACAGTTTTCCTGAGATAACGCCAAGCGTGTTGGGAGTGTCATTCAACGCAAGCAGCAACACGTGCGAAGATTGCATCCGCTCAGTGATTTTACCGTGAGGGAGGTAATCCGTTTTGGTAAGCAAGGAAGTAAGATTATTCTGCTCCAGCTCATTCATTACTGAATAATCAGTTTTGCCTATGAAATTAAGTCTCAGATCATTCTTTAGCTCAGGAATTTCAGCAAGGAGTTCACTGAGTGCTTTCCATAACATTTTAGGATTGCGGTCCGCATTCATTGCGCCGATATGGCTGATGGAAAAATTCTTATCAAGACGATTTTCTTTATTTAGAAAATCATCTTCATCGTATCCGTTGGTGATGACCTCGATCTTTCTTCCGGATATTTTTTTCAGGTCTTCTGCCATATGCCATCCAACGGCAACTACAGCATCTGCTTTTTCTAGAACTTCTTTTTCCAGTCGTTTATGTTTCTCATCGGAGGAACGAGTAAGCATCAGGTCTTTGTAAAAATCAATATTCGTCCACGGATCACGGAAATCGGCAAGCCAGGGAATGGACAGTTTCTTTTTCAATTCCAATGCGATCAGATGCATTGAATGCGGAGGCCCGGTTGAAACAATCACATCCACAGGATTCTTCTCCAGGTATCCGGAAAGAAATTCCACTGACGGGTTGATCCAGAACTTCCGCGCATCCGGAATGAACCAGTTGCCGCGTATCCATACGGATATTTTTTCAGCAAGGCCCGGTTTCTTTTTTTCCGCCAGGAAACCGGCATTGATCTTTGCATCTTTCTTCTGGCCGATAAAACTTTTATACAAATTATATGGCTCCCATATTTTTGTTTTCAGCACTGTAAGATTTGCAGGAATATCTTTTTCGAGAGAAGGATCAATGGCAGGCGCTTCCGGGTTTTCGGGAGTGTAAACAATGGGTTCCCATCCGAATTCCCGCAGGTATTTTACAAACTTAAGCCAGCGCTGAACGCCGGCTCCTCCGCTTGGAGGCCAGTAGTAGGTTATGATCAGTACCTTTTTCAATTATAATTCCTCATTAAATCTCAAGCTTCAACTTACAAATCCCAAATAAATCCCAAAATCCAAAACTCAAAATTTCCAAACGTCTTATTGGTATTTGTTATTTATTTGTTTTTTGGTATTTGATTATTGGGATTTTTTTTGAATTCCAGGAATGCAGCTCCTCCGCAGGCGAGAATAAGCAGAACCAGGCTCGCCATGGAAATTTTTTCTCCCGTTGCGATGATGGTCGGTTCAAACTTAAATTCCACATTGTGCTTCCCTGCAGGTAAACGCATCGCTCTCAAAACGTAGTTAACGCGGAAGTGTGGAGTTAATTTTCCATCCACATAGGCATTCCATCCGTTTGCATAATAGATCTCGGAGAACACGGCTAATCCTTCAGCAGAAGAGTTGGATTCATATTTAAGATCATTGGGTTGGTAGGCGGTAAGTTTGATCGTACCGGATGAATCGGAAGACGATTTGAACCCGGCAAGATCCGATTCGAATCGCTTATCGACGATAGCCGTAGTAGCAGGATTGAAATTTCTCAGCGCAGTAATCTCAGAATCCGGATTTGCCACCAGTTTATATTCATTGACAAACCATGCATTTCCCAACGCATCCCGGTTCGGGTAGGGCATAGGTTGATTTTTATCACCGGGCACAATAATGTATTTGGTGTTCAGCATATTGATGACCGACATGTTTCTCCGGTTGATATGAAAATCGATCAGCTCCTGGTACCGGCGGAGTTTTGCGCCGCTGTATCCGCTGAGTGATTTATGAAAATAACAGGTAATTCCATCCTGGTCGGGACGCGAAAACGTATTCCAAACCCGGAAGTTTGGATCCGTATCTTTCATGATCTCCAGGTCGGCTGTGTTGGGCCGGCCGATCCTTGAAAACGGATTTTTTATTTCTTTCTTTTCTGAAAAGCTGTCGCCGTTAAGATAACGCCGGTCAACACCTACCATGTCGATCAACACAAGGATGATCAATGCAGCTGCAAGTATTTTTTTATTTACGATCTTGTTCAAAGCATAAAGCCAGATGGCAGCAGCCGCCAACAGAATGAACAGGAAACTTCTCATTGCATCCGCTTTTACAATGGCTTCACGAACCCTTTCCGCTGCCGGAAGCGTATTGCTGATAAAGGTCTTGATCTGGTCTTCGGGCCATTCACTGCGCTGTAGAATGGATGAAGCTTCAGCGGCATCGCTGGAGGAAGAAAAACTGTTGAACATACCGGGAGCAACCCAGCATAGCAGTGCAACTCCTCCGGTGAGAAGAAAAGAAACGATGAGAATTTTCTGGCCGGACATCGTTTGCTTAAAAGGAAGTGTGAATGTTTCTTTTAAAAAGTTTTTGCTTTTCATTATTACATCGATCGCCAGCACACTCAGGAATGGAATGGTGAGGCCGGCCATTACGAGGGTCATGGAGACAGCGCGGAATTTATTATAGGCAGGAAAATGATCCAGCATAAAATTGGTAAGACCAAACGGGTCATTTCTTCCCCATGATAACCAAATGGAAAGAATAGTAGAACATACCAGTGCCCATTTAAGAGGGCCTTTCACTACAAACAATCCAAGCACAAATAAAAATATCACGATCGCACCGAAATAAACCGGACCTCCAACTATCGGCTGATCGCCAAAATACTGGGTATAGATCTGCGCGGCAACATTGGCCTGCTGTGGGTCCAGGGAAGAAAGGATTTTTTCGCTTTTGTCATTTTGCCCTATAGGCTGATTGGACGAACCGCCCTTGAAATTCGGGATCATCAACGTCATCGTTTCGCTGATGCCGTAGCTGTATTGCGTTGCGTAATCTTTATCCAGGCCCGTGGTTGCAATATTTTCCTTTTTAGTTCCGTCAGGATTAAGGGTCAGTTCCGATGCGCCGCGGATGGTGTATTTTCCGAGATCGGCAGTGGCCCAGAGACTGGTGATATTGATTCCGATGGCGATCATCATGGCAGCTCCTACCACTGCAGAGCTTTTGAAGAAAGAAAGAATGGTTTTATTTCTCCAAGCATTGAACAGCTCAGAGAATATATATATAAGAAGGATAAATCCGAGGTAGTAGGTTACCTGCGGATGATTGCAATAAACCTGCATCGCAAAGAAGAACGCGGTCACAGCTCCGCCGGTAAATAGTTTACCACGATAAGTCATGATCAACCCGGCCAGCACGGGAGCCATGTAGGCCATGGCAGCTACTTTGGAATTATGCCCCGTGTCAATACAAATGAAGAAGTAAGACGATAATCCGAAAGCCAGCGCTCCTGCTATGGAAAGCCAGGGGTCGATCTTCAGGACCTGGAGTAAAAAATAAAATCCCAAAAAGCTGAGAAAAATATAGCGAATCGGGTGGGGGAGGAAAAGAGCAAAAACTTTTTGTATGTATTCTAATTTGGCTGCAAAATAAATGGCAGATACCTGGTAGGCCGGCATTCCTGCAAAAACCGAATTGGTCCAATAGGGTTCAGCATGGTATTTTTCGCGGAAGTCGGCAATTTCTTTTGAAACGCCTTTTGCCTGCATGATATCCGATTGGTTGAGTTCCTTGCCGCCGAAGATCATAGGGGAGAAATAAGCCACGGTCACCAGGAAAAATATTCCGACGGCAATCGCATGCGGAATCCATGTGGATACTGGCTTTTGGATCTTGGATGTTGGAATCTCAGCAGTTGCAGCGGGCTCCTGTTTTTTTTCAGGACTGGTAGGATGTTTTTGCGCCATGGTAGAATAATAAAACCCGAAAGTACTTGAAATTTTGGAAATGAATCCTCCCCCTGCCCCCTCCACCTCGCTCCGCCAAAGCGCTTCGCGTAGGCGAGGAGGGGGATAAGCAACCAGCCTATCTGCTCAGATAGAGATTCCGCTCGGCATACACCTTCTGGAAAAATTCATCTTCCAGGTCATCGATGAAGTAAATGGCTTCGCCGGTTGATTTCATTTCGGGGCCGAGCTCTTTGTTCACGTCCAGGAATTTATCGAAGGAGAAAACCGGAACTTTGATCGCATACCCGTGTTTCTTCGGATTGAACTTGAAGTCTTTCAGCTTATTTACACCCAGCATTATTTTAGTTGCGTATTTGATATACGGTTCATCATAAGCTTTTGCGATGAACGGCATGGAGCGTGATGCGCGCGGATTGGCTTCGATCACAAAAACTTCTTCGTTCTTTATCGCAAACTGAATGTTGATCAATCCTTTTGTCTGCAAGGCAAGTGCAATTCTTTTTGTGTAATCTTCCATTTTCTTTATCACTTTATCGGAAAGATCGAATGGTGGAAGCACCGCATTAGAATCGCCGGAGTGAATGCCGGCCGGCTCAATGTGCTCCATCATTCCCATGATGAAATTGTCTTCTCCGTCACAGATGGAATCGGTCTCAGCTTCAATAGCGTTTTCCAGAAAATGGTCAAGTAAAATTTTATTTCCTGGAATGTCCTGTAAGATTTTTATTATATGTTCTTCGAGTTCCTGCTCGTTGATCACGATCTTCATGCTTTGTCCGCCCAGCACATACGAAGGACGAACGAGCAGCGGGAATCCGAGTTCGCGTGAAAGTTTCACCGCCTGTTCTGCATCTTCAGCCACTCCGAATTTTGGATACGGAATTTTCAGATCGCTCAGCAGTGTTGAGAAACTTCCGCGGTCTTCTGCCAGGTCGATTGATGAAAATGCAGTTCCGATAATTTTAATTCCGTATTTTTCCATCTTCTCCGCGAGTTTCAGTGCGGTTTGTCCGCCGAGCTGAACGATCACGCCTTCGGGTTTTTCATGCTGGATGATCTCGTATACATGTTCCCAGAAAACAGGTTCAAAGTAAAGTTTGTCTGCAATATCAAAGTCAGTTGAAACAGTTTCCGGATTACAGTTGATCATGATCGTTTCGTATCCTGCTTCTTTGGCAGCAAGAACGCCGTGTACGCAGGAGTAATCGAATTCGATTCCCTGCCCGATTCGGTTCGGCCCGGAGCCAAGAATGACAACTTTTTTCTTTTTGGAAGGAATAGATTCGTTCTCTTCCTCGAAAGTAGAGTAGTAGTAAGGCGTTTTCGCTTCAAATTCTGCAGCGCATGTATCTACAAGTTTGTATACGCGCTTGATGCTCATCTCCTGGCGTTTTTTGTACACCTGAGATTCAAGACAGCGAAGCAGGTGAGCGACTTGCCGGTCGGCATATCCTTTTTGTTTTGCTTCGAGGAGCAGATCTTTCGGAATATTTTCCAGCGTATGTTTTTCAATTTCTCTTTCCAGCGAGATCATTTCTTCGATCTGGTTCAGGAACCACGGATCGATCTTCGTCAGCTTGTGAATGGTCTTGAAAGGAATTCCCAGTTTGAAAGCATCGTAAACATGGAACAAACGGTTCCATAGCGGTTTTTCCAGATTCGCAAGAAGTGTGGCCTGGTCGGCAACTTCACGGCCGTCGGCGCCAAGCCCGTTCCGTTTTATCTCCAGCGACTGACAGGCTTTCTGCAGAGCTTCCTGGAAACTTCTTCCGATGCCCATAGATTCTCCCACGGATTTCATTTGCAATCCGAGGTGACGGTCGCTGCCTTTGAACTTATCGAAGTTCCAGCGCGGAACTTTTACGATCACATAATCAATAGTAGGTTCAAAGAATGCAGAAGTGGATTTTGTAATTTGATTTTTCAGTTCATCAAGATTATATCCGATGGCAAGTTTCGCAGCGATCTTCGCGATTGGGTACCCGGTTGCTTTGGATGCAAGCGCGGATGAACGTGACACACGTGGATTGATCTCGATGACGATCATTTCTTCTTCGTTATCCGGATTCACCGCAAACTGGATGTTGCATCCGCCGGCGAAATGCCCGATGCCGTTCATGCATTTGATGGCCGCATCGCGCATGCGCTGGTAGCAGGTGTCCGATAAAGTCATAGCCGGAGCAACTGTAACGGAGTCTCCGGTATGAATTCCCATCGGATCAAAATTCTCAATGGAACAAATGATGACCACGTTGTCTTTCGCATCGCGAAGCAATTCCAGTTCATATTCTTTCCATCCGAAAACACTTTGCTCGATCAGCACTTCGTGAATAGGAGAGGCGTGGAGTCCGCGGTTGAGGGCGGCATCAAAATCTTTCTTTTCATGAACAAATCCTCCGCCGGTTCCTCCAAGTGTGAACGAAGGACGGATCACCAGCGGGAATCCGACTTCCTGTGCAATTTCTTTTCCATCGAGGAATGAAGTGGCTGTCTTCCCTTTACAAACCCCCATTCCCAAACTCAGCATGCGCATCCTGAATTTTTCGCGGTCTTCCGTCGTATGAATGGCTTCGATGTTTACGCCGATCATTTTTACGTTATGTTTTTTCCAGAGGCCAGCTTTGTCGCATTCGATGGCAAGGTTGAGGGCTGTCTGGCCGCCCATGGTAGGAAGTACCGCGTCAATTTTATGTTTCTTAAGAATTTCTCCTATGGATTTTTTGGTCAGCGGTTTCAAATAGATATTATCTGCCGTCACTTTATCCGTCATGATCGTTGCGGGATTGGAATTGATCAGCGTGACTTCAATTCCTTCTTCCTTGAGGGAGCGCGATGCCTGGGAGCCGGAGTAATCGAATTCGCAGGCCTGCCCGATAATGATGGGACCGCTGCCGATGATGAGAACGTGTTTTATGGAATTGTCTTTGGGCATTTAATTGGAATTATAAATTGTCATACAAAAAACGCGGGCAAAGCTATCGAAATATTATATGAAAGGATTGTTTCTCCTTGATGTTTTTTTCATTTTCTTTGTGTGATTTTTCAACATGCAGCCCTCCAATTTGAATACCAAGCGCGCGACCCTTCATATCAAAAATATGGTGAGCAACAGCTGCATCCGTATTGTGAAAGAAGAACTCAGCAGAACGGGATTCATCCAGGTGCATCATGTGGAGTTGGGAAAGGCAGAAGTTAGTTATGATACCCAGCTTATTAATGACGATGGTATCGATGTGATCCTGAAACGAAATGGTTTTACACTTATCAATGACAAGGATGCACAACTGGTTGAGCAGATCAAGACATCCATCATTCAGCTCATCTTTTACGGAAACAATGCCAACTCGCTGATACGCAATTCCGACTTTTTAAGTGAAAAGCTCGGCCACCATTATTCCTATTTAAGCAAGGTCTTTTCAGAAAAGACAGGTACTACGTTAGAAAAATATATCATTCTCATAAAGATCGAAAGGATAAAAGAGCTGATCAGTTATGATGACATGACGTTGAGCGAAGTTTCTTACCAAATGGGATACAGCAGCGTTCAATACCTGAGCAACCAGTTCAAGCAAATAACAGGATTTTCTGTAAGCGAATACAAGAACCTGGTTCGTAAGGATCGTAAACCGCTTTCCTCTATCCTTTAAATCGTCGAACAACGATCCCGATAGCTATCGGGAGTACGAACAATACGAAAACAAGAAGAATGTTTTTCCTTTTTCCCTTTCGTACGTTCGTATAGTTTCGTTTTTCGCCGATTTCCGAATCTTATAACATTTTTCTTTTAAACCATAACATCCCTTTTCCGTCAAACCAGCACTTTTGCTTCATTAAACAACCGAACTATCATGAACATTAAAAAGAACATTGCGCTCAGCGACACCGGCTTTGTCTTCAATCCTTCGAATGGCGATTCATTTTCCACCAACCCGATCGGAATGGAAATAATCAAAATGCTGAAAGAAGGAAAATCGACAGACGAGATCAAATCCCATGTGGTGAAGAACTACATGACCGACGATACGACATTTGAAAGAGATCTCTATGATTTCGTCAACATGCTTACAAAAATGAATTTAGTTGAAACGGATGAAAAGAAAAAGGATTAACATAGCCGTCACCGGCCTCAACGCTATTGACAGTCCCGGTCCCGGTATTCCGGTGATCCGCGCTTTGCGTGAGAGCAAGGAATTCGATGTGCGTATCATCGGGCTTTCGTACGAGACGCTCGAACCCGGAATTTATATGCATGACCTGGTGGACAAGACCTACCAGATCCCGTTTCCTTCGGCCGGAACCCAAAGCCTGCTCACAAGGTTAGGATACATTCATTCCGTAGAGAACATCGACATCATTATTCCGAATTTTGACGCAGAGCTTTTTAATTTCATCAAGCTGGAGGAAACGCTGAAGAAAGATTTTGGAATAAAAATGTTCCTGCCAACTGAAAACCAATTCGAATCACGCCACAAAGCAAACCTCGAAGAGTTCGGAAAAAAACATAAAGTAAAGGTTCCGCACAGCCGGATGATCTTCAGCGTGAATGAGATTCCGTCTTTGAAGAATGAATTTTCATACCCGCTCGTTGTGAAAGGAAAATTCTATGATGCTTCGGTTGCCTATACGCCAGAACAAGTGGCCACTTATTTTAATAAGATCAGCGCCAAATGGGGATTGCCGATCATCATTCAGCAGTTTGTTTACGGATCGGAAGTGAATGTGACTGCGCTCGGCGATGGAAAAGGAAATACCATCGGGGCGGTTCCGATGCGCAAGCAATACATCACTGATAAAGGAAAAGCATGGGCAGGGATTTCGCTAGACGACAAAAAACTTATTGATACGACACGGAAAATAATCAAGTCGACCAAATGGAGAGGCGGCCTTGAGCTTGAAATGATAAAGACAGCGGAGGGAGAATATTATTTGTTGGAAATCAATCCTCGCTTTCCTGCATGGGTATATTTAGCTGTAGGCTGTGGACAAAATCATCCTGAAGCGCTGGTGAAACTGGCGATGAACGGAAAACAGGTGAAGCCTTTCAAGAAATATGATATCGGCAAAATGTTCATCCGGTATTCGTATGATCTTATTGTCGGACTGAAAGAATTTGAAAAAATATCAACCTTAGGAGAATTATAAATCTGAAAAATAATTTCTAAAATGAAAAAGCTACAATACGAACGCCCCGTCATTCAGCGGCTGAACACGGGTGTCATGAATAAATTCGGAACAAGAACTGAATATGCTCCGGTGACCCATATCGAAGGAAATGCCGTGAAAGACCTGATCAAAGAATACGGCTCTCCGCTTTTTGTGATCTCGCAGCGCGTAATTGAACAAACACTCAAAGATGCAAACCGCGCGTTCAAAACCCGCTATCCGAAAGTGCAGTTTGCGTGGTCGTACAAAACTAACTATATGAACGCTGTTTGCAATGTGTTTCATAAAAATGGATCCTGGGGCGAAGTGGTTTCTGGATTTGAATACCAGAAAGCATTGCGTAATGGAGTGCCAGGCAATAAAATTATTTTTAACGGCCCGGATAAAGCAGAAAACGAATTACGGCTTGCGATCAAGAATAATTCCATGATCCACATCGATCACCTCGATGAATTGTACCTTATTAAGGAACTGGCTACGGAAATGAATCTCCGCCCCAAAGTTGCCATCCGCGTGAATATGGATACGGGTATTTATCCGATGTGGGACCGGTTCGGGTTTAACTATGAGAATGGGCAAGCTTGGGATGCGATCAATAAAATCATGCTTACGGATAAGATCGACCTGGTGGGTTTACATTGTCATATCGGAACGTTCATGCTGGCTCCAAGCGCTTATGCAGTGGCGGCCGCAAAACTTTCTGATCTCGCGTTGGGAATTAAAAAGAAGTTCAAGAAAAACATTCAGTACATCGATATGGGCGGCGGGTTCGCTTCGAAGAACACACTGAAGGGTTCGTATCTCCAAGGACCGGATTCTTCCCCTTCGTTCGATCAGTTTGCTGAAGCGATCACTACTGCAATTCTTAATGCCGGATTTGTTGAAAATGAATTGCCGCTGCTTATCCTTGAAACCGGTCGAGCGCTTATTGATGAGGCAGGATATTTATTAGGAACGGTTATTTCGAATAAACGTTTGTCGGATGGAAGACGTGCCACGATCATGGATTTCGGCGTGAACATCATGTTCACTTCGTTCTGGTACGATCATAAAATTTCTCCGGCGCAGGAATTCAGCCAATACACGGAAGATGCGGTGTTGTATGGTCCGCTTTGTATGAACATTGACGTCATCCGCGAAAACGTAACGCTTCCGCCGCTGAAACGGAACGATAATGTGGTAGTCCATACGGTTGGTGCATATAACATGACACAGTGGATGCAGTTCATCGCACTTCGCCCGGCAATCGTAATGATCGATCTGGATGAGAAACCGCATTTGATACGCAAGCGCGAGACTCTGGCTTCCATTGATTCTGAAGAACTGGTTCCAAAACATCTGAAGGAATTTAAATTGTAAAGTAAATTAACTCATGCATAATTTTCTGATTAATAAATTGTCCCATAGGGACAACCTGTGTATAGAAAAAAATAGCAATAAAATTTAAGTCCCGAAGGGACGACCTGTAAAATGTCCAATACCTATACACAACTATATATTCATTTTGTATTTGCCGTAAAGGGAAGGCAAAGCCTGATTTCTGAAATTCACAGAGAAGAACTTCAAAAATACATTACGGGCGTTGTACAAAACAGAGAACATAAAATGCTGGCTATTTTTTGTATGCCTGACCACACGCATCTGTTTGTGGGTATGAAGCCCATTATGAGCATTTCGGATCTTATGCGGGAGGTGAAAGCGGTTTCATCCAAATTCATTAATGACAAGAATTGGATAAAAGGAAAATTCAGCTGGCAGGAAGGATATGGTGCTTTTTCTCATTCTCATTCACAATTGGGTTCTGTGATAAACTATATTCGCAATCAGAAAGAACATCACATGGAAAGATCGTTCAAGGAGGAATATTTCGAAGTGCTGAAAATTTTTTCGGTTGAATATAAAGATCAATATTTATTTGAATGGATTGAAAATACAGGCCGTCCCGTTGGGACTGAATGATGTTATGCTTGAACTACTATAAACAGGTTGTCCCTATGGGACAGAAATGAAAAATCATGTAAAATATAAATGTTCGTTCGGCAATCAAAAGTTGTTTCGTCTGTACGATCTGTATATAAACGGATTGGCTTTACGGGAGAAGAAAGAGAAAATAAAAATCATTAGGTTCATTCGACAATTAAAAGTTGTCCCATCGGGATAGAAATGAAAGATCATATAAAATGTAAATGTTCATTCGGCAATCAAAAATTGTTTTCGTCTGTACAATCAGTATATAAACGGATTGGCCTTACGGGAGAAGGAGGAGAAAAGAAGATCATTATGTTCTTTTGACAATTAAAAGTTGTCCCATCGGGACAAACTGTATGTAGAACCATAAACACAACAAATAATCTGAGTCCCGGAGGGACGGCCTGTAAAATACCAAATGCGAATTTTTTCGGAGAAATTAAATAACATTTTATATGTATTGCAGTAAGCAGTATCTCTATGCGCTACGGGGACAGGAAAAACATATTTTGAGTTGGAGAAAATGAAGAATATTTCAAAGTATTATTCCCAATCAGTAATAAACAGTTACTCCCAGATATTTTTCTCGGATAACCGGTGGTTCGGCCTGTTGCTGCTGCTTGCTTCTTTCCTTGACCCGTTTACCGGAGTAAGCGGTCTGCTGGCTGTTCTTTTTACTGCTTTATTTGTAAAAGGATTTGGCTTCAGTGCTGTGCAAATGCAGAACGGCGCGTATGGTTTCAACAGTTTGCTGGTAGGGTTGCTGCTTGGTGTTCATTATCAATTGAACTTTCCATTTTTCCTGATCCTTATTCTTGTTTCACTGCTTACGCTGCTGGTTACGGTTTCACTTGCTTCGCTTACCTGGAAAAATAAGATTCCTTATTTGAGCTTGCCGTTTCTTCTTGTCGCGTGGATCATTCTGCTCAGTGCAAGAAATTATTCCGCACTCGGATTAAGTGAGCGCGGGATTTATACGATCAATGAACTTTCAAGGATAGGAGGGAACGGGTTGGTGAATTTTTATCAGCAGATAAACGCTCTTCCCATTCCATCGATCATTGAAACCTACCTGAAATCGCTTGGCGCAATATTTTTTCAGTACAATGTGATAGCAGGATTATTGATTGCGATCGGGTTGCTGGTTTGTTCCCGCATTGCTTTTTCGCTTTCGCTGATCGGATTTTTTACCGGTTACCTCTTTTTTTATTTCGTGCAGGGAAATGTTACGGAAATGCAGTACAGTTTTATCGGTTTTAATTTTATTTTGTCGGCAATCGCTCTGGGCGGATTCTTTCTTATACCCTCGGCCAGATCGTACCTGCTTGTCATAATCATCACGCCGCTTATCGGAATTCTTATCAGTGCCTTTTCGAATTTCTTTTCCGTGTATCAATTGCCGATATACACACTGCCGTTCAATTGCATGGTGCTCCTGTTGCTTTTTGTTTTGAACCTGCGGGTAAAGACCAACGGACTTGAACTGGTGATGATCCAGCAGTTTTCCCCGGAGAAAAATCTTTACAAGCACCACAACCGCCTGGAACGTTTCAAGAACGACACCTATTTTCATATTCACCTTCCTTTTTTTGGCGAATGGTTTGTTTCACAGGGCCACGACGGAAAGCAAACGCACAAAGCAGAATGGCGCTATGCCTGGGATTTTGTAGTGACCGATGAAATGAAAAAAACATTCCGTCCGCCGGGAGAGCGGGTGACCGATTTTTATTGTTACAACCTGCCTGTTCTTGCCCCGGCTGCAGGATATATTTTTTCGATCATTGATGAAGTAGATGATAATGAAATAGGAAAAGTGGACACCGAACACAACTGGGGAAACACGATCGTCATCAAGCACAGCGAATATCTTTTCAGCAAGATCAGCCATTTAAAGAAGAAAAGTTTTCTTTATCCTGTAGGAAGTTACGTAAAGAAAGGAGACGTCATCGCCTATTGCGGAAATTCAGGAAGATCGCCGGAGCCGCATATTCATTTCCAGTTGCAGGCGACTCCGTTTATCGGATCGCAGACGCTGAAATATCCGGTTAGCTATTATGTTTCAGATGAAAATAAAAAATTCTCTTTTCATTCGTTCGATTATCCGAAGGAAAACCAGGCTGTTTCAAAGATCACAATAACTACTCTTTTGAAGGAAGCATTTTATTTTATCCCGGGAGTGAAATTGAATTTTAATGTTAAAAATGCAGCCGGCATAAATGAACGGATAGCTTGGGAGGTTTTTGTGGATGCCAATAATCTTTCTTATATCTATTGCCATACTACAAAGTCGTGTGCGTATTTTTCTAACAATGAAACGCTCCATTACTTTACGGACTTCATCGGAAATAAAAACTCCCTGCTGTATTATTTTTATCTCGGAGCGCAAAAGATACTGCTTGGGTATTACCAGGATATGGAACTGACTGACCGGCTGCCGGTGGCAAATTTTTATTCAGGTATTTCACAGGTGTTCCAGGATTTTGTCGCTCCTTTTTATTTGTATCTGAACGTGGACTATAAAATGAAATTCACCTCTATTGATGATTCATTGAATCCGAATCGCATTACGATTTCTTCGGCTGTAGTTTCAAAGATCGGGTCAATGGAGAAAAGAAAGACAGAATTCCTGATCACTATGGGGGATAATAGGATCCTCAGTTTTACGATAAGGGAAAAGGATAGCATAATTTCTGCAGAATACATTGGCTAAATAACAAATGGCAATATCCAAAGATCAAATAATCAATAAGTCTCATATGCCAAAACGATTCAACTCTGTTTTGTATTTGAAGTTTGTGAATTGGTGCTTACTTGTTATTTGCTATTTGTTTATTGGAATTTCAGAATCTTACACTCAGGATACGCTCAACTCTAAAACAGTAGAGGAGAGATCCTATTCACTTTGCCAGGAAAAAAAATGGAATGAGCTTATCGAATTTGGGGATCTCGCGGTTAAAAATAATTTCGATTATTATTATTTGAGACTGAGAATAGGGATAGCCTATTATGAGAAGAAGAATTACAGGGCAGCGCAAAAGCATTTCTGGAAAGCATATCAGTTCAATTCATCAGATGATGTGCTGAATGAATATTTGTATTACTGTTATATCTATAATGCACAATATTACGAAGCCAGAAAATTTTCTAAAACATTATCACCGGTATTGGCGCAAAAACTTAAAACGGACAGTCTTTCATTAATTGATTTTTTGATGCTGGAAGGAGGAGCGAAAACTACATCTAAATCCAGCCTTTCAAATGCTTTTTACGGACAGATTGGTCTCGGGCATAGATTAGGAAAGAATGTTTCTTTTTTTCATGCTGTTACTTTGTTTAATCAGAAAGGCGGGATGAATGATCTGGATCAAAAACAGTATTACATTGCTTCCGCTATTCCTGTGAAGAAGAGTTGGCTGGTTACTCCCGCATTTCATTTTTTGAATACTACAAAAGCGATCACAAATGTTTGGTTTAAGAAAGATACCTTATGGCCGCCGGGAATGCCTCATGTTCCGCCGCCACCTTGGGCTCCACCACTTCGAGTTGATTCAACACCCATGGCTACAACGCGTTCGGTTCGAGCAAATTATTTTATTGCCTCAATGGAGATAAAAAAGTCGATTTCAAAATTGGATGTGGGTATTTGCGGAACAGTATCCAATATTGATTCGATCAATCAGGCCCAGGGGAATTTATTTATAAGTTATTTCCCCCTTGGCAATCCGAAGCTCAGTTTTACAAGCAATGGCTTCGTTCAAAGAGAGGATGGCAAAAATATTCCTGTGGACAACCGATACGCATTTTCTCAGTCTGTTGCTGTAACGATATTTAAGAAAATTAATTTATCCGGAAGTTACCTTTATAACGAAGCGCATCATTTTAATGAATTGAACGGTTATCTCGCCAATAATTCAAATGACCTGACCACCTCTCGTTTTTCATTTATGGGTACGATGTATCTATCACGGCATATTAATTTTTATTTAATTTATCAGCTAGAAAATAAAGAACTGGGAAATCCTAAACAAAAAACATCCACCTACACCTACAATAACTTTTTTGGAGGTATAAAATTCATTCTATGAAAAAAATAATTTTTGCTGCAGCCGTATGTATGTCATCCATCGTTTCGCAAGCTCAAAATGATAACCTGGCTGCTGCGTTCTCAAAAAGCTATCAGTTTGAAACCAAAGCAGATTATTCAAACGCTATAAAAGTGATCAAAGATCTGTACGATGAAAAATCATATGAAATTAACCTGAGACTCGGATGGGTGAGTTATGAAAGCGGACTATTCACCGAGTCGCAGGCGTATTATGAAAAGGCGATCGCGTTGATGCCTTATTCGGTTGAGGCAAAATTAGGATATGTTTATCCGGCAGCGGCACT
>JAHEYJ010000015.1 GCA_023251675.1 Bacteroidota bacterium | reverse complement strand
AAAGGAAGAAGTAAAAAAAATAAAACTTATTCCTTCCGATGCCAAAGTGATCAATTCGTTTGTTATGCGCTTGCCCAAATGCTACCCGGTATATGAAACCGGCTATGCAAAGCATCTTTCCGTAATACAGGACTACGTTGATACAATTCCTAATCTGCTGGCCATTGGCAGGTACGGGGCGTTCAAATACAATAACCAGGATCACTCCATTCTTATGGGGCTTCTTGCTGCCCGCGAAATTATTTCCGGCAACAAAGAAAATTTATGGAGCATTAATACCGATACGGAATACCAGGAGCGGTCGGAAGTAGAATCAACCGGGTTGGGATTGGACAGGTAATGAAAAACAAAATTTCTTTTATTGCTTTTCTGCTGGTCATCCTTGCCATCGCTTTTTTTAATTTTAAAGACCCACCCGCGCAGCTTATTGCCTGGGACCAGTTCGGTTATTACCTCTACCTGCCATTAACGTTTATATACCATGACCTGGGTATGAAAGATTTTTCAGTGGTGGAACATCTAATCCATATTTACCAGCCCGTCGATTATTTTTACCAGGGTATTCAATTAGAAGACGGATCGTGGGTCATTCGCTATACTTCGGGCCTGGCCATTCTTTACAGCCCGGGTTTTTTTGCTGGTCATTTATTTGCTTATTTACTTGGTTATCCCATGGATGGATTTTCTGCACCCTATCAATATGCTTTACTTAGCTGGAGTGTTGTTTTTCTGTTTGTCGGACTGTATTACTTACGCCGCATCCTGCTGCATTTTTTCAGCGATAAAATTTCTGCTTTTGTTTTATTGATATTTTATTTCGGAACAAATTTTTTGCATATTTCAACACATTGGGGAATATTACTTGTTCATCCTTATTTACTTACGTTGTTTTCGATCATGTTATGGTATACTATTAAGTGGCATACTGAACATAAACTTTCCGCTGCAATTATTATCGGGATTTCACTCGGGTTGGCGGCTATAACAAGGCCCACAGAAATTTTATATATGATTATTCCGGTATTGTGGGGAATAAAAAGTATTAATGAGATAAGGGAGAAAATAAAAATTATTTTCAGGGATTTCCGATCTCATTTATTTATTGCGTCAGGAATAATTTTTTTCTTTGTCTGCATTCAATTAGGATACTGGAAAGCCATCACCGGTCATTTTTTTTATGATAGCTATAAGGCCAATGCAGGAGAAGGATTTGATTTCCCCCCCTATCTGTTTCAGTTTCTTTTCAGCTACAGAAAAGGATGGCTCTTATACACTCCGCTTATGATTTTTGCAATTATAGGATTTACCATGCTGTATAAACAAAAAAGAGAAATATTTTTTTCTTGCTTTATTTTCTTTCTTGCTTTTTTACTGGTGGTTTCCTCCTGGACTTACTGGTGGTATGCTTCCAGCTTTAGCCAGCGAACCATGGTGCAGGTGTATCCTCTTCTATGTGTAACACTTGGTTTTTTTATTCAATGGAGCGTAAGCCGGAAAAATATTTTGAAGCTAAGTCTGCTTACTGTTATTTTATTGTTTGTGTTTTTAAATTTATTTCAAATCTGGCAGCACGATAACTGCATCATCGACGGTGAACGGATGACTAAAAAATATTACTGGAAAGTTTTTTTAAAAACAGCAGTACCGGAAGGCGCAGACAGCCTTCTTCTGATACCGAGGGATGAAGCATATCCGAAATTACAAAATGAATACAAATTTATTAAAAGCAGCATCTTTAGCACAGACTTTGAAAAGGACGATCGAACCGCAAGGAAAATAGCGGTTAAGGATACGGTGATTAATTTTTCAAACCTTGCCGGGAAGATCGACTCTTCTTCAGAGTTTTATAGTCTTTTTGATACGCGTTTAAAAAACCTTCCCGACAAGTATTTTTTCTGGGTGCGTGTTAAAGTCAAAATAATGCCTTTGAAGCCGATAAAAAAAATTGATGCACTGCTTGTAATTTCTTTTCTTCATATCGACCGGGCTTATCAATACAGGACCTATCCAATTGCAAATGATTCCTCACTCTTATACAGCTGGCATGACCTGCAATCAGATTACCTTACACCTGAAATCAGGTCACGCAACGATCGTCTCCAGGTTTATATTTGGAACAGAGGCAAAAGCCTTTATGCTATAGACGACGTTTCAATTGAAATTTTCGAACCGCAGGAAAATCCGTAAAACAGTTCGTCACTTGCCTTTGAAATACTGAAAATATACTTTTTCGACAGGTTCGTATATTTTTTTTACTTCAGGGTCGTTTTTCAAAAAGTCAGGTAATTTATAGTCTGTAAATACAGCGATCTTCCAGCCGGCCTTTTTTGCATAGGCAATTTGTTCTTCATTAGGCATAAAATCATAAGCGGTATAGTCCGTATAAAACATAACCATGGGATTATCGAATTGCCTGCAGTAAAAAATAGCCCATTTGCCTTTTCCTAAAGTATCAGGAAGCATTTGATAAATTTTTTTGTCAACCATTCGTAACTCCCTGAAATTATAGGGATGTTCTTTTACCTTCCAGGTGGTATGATTTTCCTGGATTTGCTCAATGTCTAAGCTTAAATAACCGGCGGCTAACATAAAGGCGATAACTCCAAACATATAAATCATTTTTTGTTTTAATCGTTGTTCAAAGAAAGCGAAAATCTTTTCTACCAAATTTCCCAAACCGACAAACACGATGGGGCAGACAATGATCGTGTAGCAAATCATTTTTGTTGCGGCAAAAGAAAATACCCCATAAACAACAACTATAGAGGCGAAGAAGAACACTTTATATATTTTATTTACTGAAAAAAGCAAAAGAATAAAGCTGATTCCAATTATATAAGGAAATAAATCACCCGAACCATAATGTTCGTGGAGTGCGTCAAAATAGTACCACCAGGGACCTTCGTGCCCCTCAGAAACCTCAAAAAGCCGATTACTGGTTTCATGATATTCAAAAGCGCTTTCAGCAGGATATTTTAAAAGAATAAAAATTTGCCAGGGAATAAAAACGCAACATGAAAGGATAAAGGATAAAGCGATTTGCCAATAGGAGCGTAATAATCTTCTCCGCTCTTTGTCGGATAGAATTACAAAACCCCAGCCAATAAATACAAGAAAACCCATCACCCATTTAACCAATACGGCCATCCCTGCAAAAGCTCCTATGAAAAAAAGCCAGTAGGTTTTTCCCGAACGGAAGTATTCTATACAAGACCATAAGCTTGCAGAAATATAAAACAGAAAGGCCGTATCATTATGATCGGTTGCAATAGAACCGCTCACCATTTCAAGAGGGAATCGTGCAAGCACAAAAAGAAATGCAGCAATAAATCCGGCGGTTTCATTCACTGTAATTTTACCTATTCGATAAATAAAAACAATAATTAATGTTGTCATCAGTATGTCTGGCAGTCGCAAGGTAAATTCGTTGATCCCCAATAATTTAAATGATAAAGCAATTTGCCATAAATAAAGGGGCTGTTTGTGAAGCCAAATATGGTCAAGCGCCCAGTTGCCATGTGCTAAAGGAATTGCATGTTCCTTGAAAAGCATAGGGAAGAATGAAGTCTCCAGCATGTTTTTTGCAATAACAGCATGGAATTGTTCGTCCCACATATTAACATACGGATCAAGTAGCGCCATAAATATTCTCACGAGAAATCCTCCTAAAACCAGAAGAAATACACCGGTCTTGTGTTTTTTAAAAACAAAAAAGGACAGCAGACTGAAAAGAATAAATAAAAGTCCGGAAAGAAGCCAGAAAAGATTTTCTGAATCGAAGTAGGTCTTAAACATTTCTGTAAATTTACAATTATCCCTTATTTGATTATTTTCATAGCATGATTAAAACGCTTTCAAGTCTGTCCGGAAGAACCTTAATGGTACTTCTGTTAATATGGGTGTTTTGTTTTGGGAAAGTAAGGCGGTGGGAAAGTTATCACTTGATTCAGTGGGATATTTTTGAGTATTATTCTTACCTGCCGGCTACATTTATTAAACATGACCTGTCGCTTAAATTTCTGGATTCTGAAAAGGAGGACTCTCATTGGAAAAATTTATGGACAACTCCTCAGGAGAACGGAAAGCACAGCGTTAGAATGACGATGGGCCTTTCTTTTCTTTATCTTCCTTTTTTTCTTGTTGCCCATATAACCGCCGGCTGGCTGGGATATGCGCGAGATGGTTTTACGCTGCCGTACCAGGCGGCCATAGCTTTCAGTTGTGTTTTTTATGCGTTCATCGGGCTGTGTGTGCTGCGAAAGATCCTGCTAAAATATTTCGATGAGGTTATTACCTCCGTATCGCTGGCGGTGTTGGTTTTTGGCACAAATCTATGGTCGGGCACTTTGTTCGAGCCGGGATTAACACATCCTTACCTGTTAATGCTGATCTCCATTTTTCTTTATTTAACAATAAAGTGGATTGAAAAACCCAATTACAAAATAATTATTGCAGCGGGCTTTACTGCCGGATGGATCGTCCTCATTCGCCCTACCGATATCATCGTTTTACTGGTCCCGTTGCTTTTCGGCATCTTATCATGGAAGCAATTTGCCGGGCGGTTAAACTTATTCTGGAAACACAAGTTACATATGGTTGTATTTGGATTCTGCCTGTTCCTGGTTTTTGTTCCGCAACTTTTGTATTGGAAGTATATTTCCGGCCACTGGATCATGTATTCGTACGGTGTGGAGCGGTTTTATTTTCTGAAACCACACTTGCTTAGCGGGCTTTTCAGTTACCGCAAAGGATGGCTGTTGTATACCCCGGTTATGGCATTGGCGCTTATCGGCATATTTCTTCTGCGAAAGTTTGCAAAAGATCTTTTCTGGCTTTTATTGATTTTTACATTGCTGAACACCTGGGTCTTATTGAGCTGGTGGTGCTGGTGGTACGGCGGATGTTTTGGCATGCGGCCCATGATCGAATCGTATGCGCTGATGGTTTTCCCCCTGGCCGCTTTTATCCGGTTTGTTTGGGAGAAAAAAAATTACCTGGTAAGATCGGCGCTCGCCGTTTGCCTTGGCTTTTTTGTGTGGCTTAATTTATTCCAATCGAATCAATACAGCATCAGCGTTTTGCATTATGAATGCACGTCGAAGGAATTATACCTGAAAGCATTTGGCTCCATGCAGTATCCGGCGAACTATGAGAAGCTGCTGAAATGCCCGGAGGTGGAAAAGGGAGGATGGGAAGAGGATTCGCATATTGAAAAAATATGGAACTGAAACTACCAGACAATTATTTTTTTTGGATCGTTCTTCAGAAAAGAAATTTTCATGTCGTCCGTGTAAAAGTTATTTTTCCCGCTGTTCCATACATATAGTTTCAGGTAATTCCCTTTTATTAAATAAACCGGATCGATAAAAAAACCGCAGGAGACAGATGCCCACCTGGACATTGATGTATCCTGCAGCTGAATCTTAACCGACTGCCAGTTTAGCTGCTTATTGTCCGTCCCCATAATTTCCATAACACCGTACAGGTCTTTCGGTTGCGCGGAAGCAAATAATTTCAGCTGCATCTGAATTTCTTTCAGCGATTCCCATTGATTGATTTCAGCAAGCGGCTTTTGAATACCCGGTCCGAATTCTGTAGCAGCAGTGGATTTAGCGCTTTGTTTTCCGGAATAATATTTTTCTGCTGAAAGCATTTCGGGCTGCTGTGATTTTTCCCCGGCCTCAAAACCATTCCAATCAACGCAAAGTGCATCCGGTGGTGCCGTTGGGTTGCTGTTGCCGGCAGGAAGGAAATTGTGTTTCTGAAAAACACAAATGATAAATTTATGATCTCCCAGCACTGTAAATTCATGCGCCGGTACAAATTCCCGGAGCAATTCGAAATGCGGATTGCCCCGTAATGAATCAAGCGGTAACCGGCCTTCTGCAGGACTGTAATGCGCATCCCAGATGACAACGGCACTGTCTTTTATATTGGATGTGAAATTATTTTTGTCAACATAAATAAGTTCTTCCGCTTCTTTTTTATCAAAGGGATCTTTATCGGCGAGAGTAATTAAAAATTGCTGTGAATAATAAAGCATATTGTTTTTAAAATCCGAATGCAGGAACCAGCGGCCGGCCGTATCCACCACTTTTTCTTCAGCGCCAAGGCGAAAAGGAAAATAATTCTGCTGAAAAGGAGCTTTCATAATCAGAACAGCAGCCGATGCTGCAATCAAGACGGAAGCAACCAGATGATTTTTCAGTGGAAACAAGATCGCATTCATCCCTCTCAGCGCGATCAGGGAAGCGGAAGGTATCAAAACGGCCATGTACCGCATCATTCCCAGGTTCGTGTAGGAAAAGCCTTTGTACCAAAACAGGAATGAATGAAGGAACAAAACAGCAAGGAAGGAACCAAAAATTAAAACCGATTCTTCTAAAACAAAAAACGACCTGGAGTTATCGGCTCTGTTTTTAAGATAAATGAAAAGTTTATAAAGTACTGCAATGAGTCCTATTGAAATTAAATAATATAAAATGGTCCCGGTAATTTCTTCATAATGGTTTATGTAGTGAAGGAATTCGCCTTTTCCCCCGGTATATCCTTCATCTGTTAAGGATTGGCTTTGATTAATTATCCAAAAAAAATCGTTGTAGTAACTAGTACCGGCTATCGAATAAACAATGGGCGCAAATAATAGTAAGGGCAGGCAAATCCATTTTTTCCTGAAAAGAAATAATAAGGCAATGAGCGGAAGGATTACATAGGCCTCTGAACGTACAAACGGAAGAAAGGAGGCGGCCAGGGCGGCAAGGATGAATTTATTTTCAAAGATCATCCAAACGGAGAACATAAACACACATCCGAAAAAGATTTCAGTAAGGCCGCTGTTTATGACCGCAAAATAGATAGGAGAGAAACAAATAAATAACGGAAGGAGCCAGGCAAATTTAAGATCCAGTTTTTTGGCGACCCGAAAGGTAAAATAAGAAGTTGCCAGCGCGCAAAAAACCTGAAAAACCCTTATTCCCAGTAATCCAAACTGTGAGAAGGGGGAACTTAATAAAGTAAAAAACGGTTTTCCCCATAGATGAATCAATAATTCAGGATGTTTCCATGAATATTTTGAAATCAGGTAATGCGTAATTCCGTCACCGGAATCATAAACAGACTCCGCATGGAAGCAAGTATAAAAAAGAACAATGCCAACGATGAAAAGGAAGCAGAGTAAAAAATAATTTTCAGTTTTTAACCGTTGACACATTAAATGGAAAAATTATTCAATTGTAAGTTCATATAATTCTCCTTTGATATCATTTTTGGGAAACGGTATATATTCCTGCCGGAAAGGTATCGGGGGCCACCATTCCGATAAATGATATTCCTGCGTGAGAACAGCGATCATCTGATTATTGGGAATACAGGTAACGGTTGAATCCATATAACCAACCACCCGCAGATTATTTTTATCCGGGCCGATCCTCCAGATAATATGAGTAGGCGTCCATTCAAACTGGTAATAGTAAAACGAACCTTTAAATAATTCATCATCTTTTTGCGGTGTTCGTGTCGTAAGCGCCTGGTAAGCGGTAAACCAGCGATTGGTTTCAAACGGCTGTTTTCCGTAATGGATGGTATCAATGCCGACCGTATATTTTTTACAGTCTTTGCAGGTCATATCCCAATTCGTACAGGCAACAACAATGTCATCTGTTTTCTGTGCATCTTCATCCGGAACCACTTTACTTTTATTATAATATTCTTTTGTCCAATACGGACTCGTCTTCACCATTTCAAAATCAATTTCAGAATAATGGGTTGTTGGAAACCGTGGCGCGTCTTCCCGGTTGTCGCCCTTGGTCGTATACCCGGTTTTGCAGGTTCTTCGGCTGTTCCATTCGTGTTCATCCTGGAAGAGGAGCCAGAAGGCATTCGTCAATCCATTCCACACATTGTATTTATTGATCAGCTCAGGAAATTTAACTTTAGCCGTGATCTTTCCGTACGTAAATCCAATCCTGGTTTTAACACCCATGTTGGTTTTGTGCGCTTTGGATAAATCTTTATTACCGGGAGTAATTATTTCAATGGCCTTTTTTGCTTCATTGTATTTTATATAGTCGCCGGGCTTATCCGTATTTCGGATGTAATCATGGATAAAATCTTTTTCCGGGAATTTTTTCAGCGCATTCATATACTCTTCCAGCGTATAGCTTGAATCGTTCACATCCTTTATCAGCGGAATTGTATTTAAGCGCAGGTCTTTTGCAAGTGCAGAAAAGAACTGGGAGAACTGGGCATTCATGTATAGATTTTTTGTCCATCCGTATTTTTCAGAGGAAGGGATTTCGCCCGCTTCGGGATAATCTATTCCGCTTGCATAAATGCCGGAAGCCGGATCAAGCGAGGCGGAAACGGTAATGAAGGCGGTGTCAATAAAAACTTTTGTATCAGGAAGTTTTTCAAGGTTTTTTTTGTTTTTGAAGAAATAATATGGATTTATGTAAAGCCCGCTGTCAGAAGTTAAATTAAGATGCTGGATATGCCCGGGGATGTTGGCTAAATCATCTTCAGAAGCAACCACGATCATCAGGCTGTATTTTCCCATCCGGGGATTTCTTTTCCACCGGTTATTTTGTTTCGCCCGGTTGGTATCATTTTCCAGGACCCACTGCGCATCACGCAGAAGCTGCTCGTCTGCACCGATCTTGTTTTTTAATGCTTTTCCCTTTATGGATGCATACCACGTGCTGTCAGATTGGATGTGTTGCGCGGTACTATGCAGGTCCTCTTTCGAAAAGAGCAGCCGGGTGCCTGCGCTGGTTTTCAATATCCATTTTGCATCCAGCATCAACTGATCCTCTGTGCTTGTTTTGTTTTGCTCCGCTTTCTTTTTAATACCGGCATACCATTCGGGATTTGATTTTATTTTTTTCATTTCATCATCAATGTCTTCTTTGCCCCAGAAGGAGCTCTCAAATAAGGCACCGTAATATTTTTTTTCATCACGGGGATTTCCGGATATTTTTATTGAATCGGTAATTGCTTCGGTAGTGCCGGGCAGGGGTTTAAAACCGATCGAAACATCTTCCCATGAACCGTAAAAATTCTCTTCAGCACATGGATTATAAAGGGAATCATTTTCTTCGGGGAATTTGTAGGTTTCGTTCTGATAATAGATTTTATAAAAATATTTTTTACTTCCCGGGTTATTAAACCGGAACGCTATTTTGAAATACCCGGATGGAATTTGGCGGCTGGTCGGAATTTCTATTCCTTTAAAAACAGCTTCTGTCAGATCGGCCGTCATCATGCCATTTTTAAAAGGTCCTAAATCGTAAGACACATTTTCTATTTCCGGGTGATGCGTGCAGGAGCTGGTGAATGGTAACAGGAGCAGCAGGTACCGGGAAATTGTTTTGGAGAGGGTCGTCATTAAAAAGGAATTATAAAATCATTATTAAATGCAATTTAGCGAAGCTAACGGGTATTATTTTAGCCGTAAGAGGCCGTAAAGAAATATAGTTTTGAGAATTCTGAATCCGTCAAAGCTTCTTAATTTTTTTCCTTCGCCTTCGTTCCTCGGGAAATAACGGACCGGGACCTCCGCGATCCAGTTTTTCCGCAGGCGGCCGCATTTGATGATCAGTTCCGCTTCAAATCCGAAACGGGATTCGTTGAGGTTTAATTTCTCAAAAAGATCTTTTCGGAATAATTTATATCCGCATGCCATATCCGTAAGATGAACATTAATGAAGAGAGAAGTGAGCAGGGTAAATGTTTTATTCGCAAAATACCTTCTGAAAGCGGCCTGCGGCCGTAACACGCCCGGCAAATACCGCGAACCGTTGATGAACGGAACCTGGAGTTCGTGCATGGCATTCAGCATCGAAGGAATATCCGCAGGAACAAGTTCCATGTCCGCATCCTGGATAAGAATAACATCACCTGCCGCCTGTTGAATTCCGGTTTTCACGGCAAACCCTTTTCCTTTATTAGCAGGCTGGCGTATCAGTTTAATGCCGGCTTTATCTTTACCATATTCCTGCACCAAAGCATAGGATTTGTCAGTGGACTGATCATCAACAATAATGATCTCCGTTTTTTCTACAAAAGATGGAAAATTTACACGCTTCAATTCATTGAGCAATTCGCCTATCAGCGATTCTTCGTTATAGAGAGGAATGATGATGCTGAGATACATTGCAGATTTTTTTCGCAGATGATTGCAGAGAAGCATGCGAAGATAAAAAATAGAAGTACTTCACAACAGGAAAGAAATACATACCGCAGAACCCGTCTTTTAATTTTGTTATTTAGGAATCCTGTTCGCTGCCAACCATCCTCTTTTTGATATCGTCCAGCTCTCCTTTGGGAATAGCGTTAATGAGTTTCCGGGTGTATTCGGTCTGGGGATTGGCGTAAATGGAATCGGATTCTCCCATCTCCACAATCTTTCCGCTCTGCATAACGATCATGCGGTCGCTCATGAATTTTACTACGGATAGATCGTGCGAAATAAAAATATAAGTGAACTTAAATTCTTTTTGAAGCTGGCGCAGCAGGTTTAACACCTGTGCCTGAATGGAAACATCCAATGCGGAAACGGATTCGTCGCAGATGATGAATTCAGGATTGAGCGCCAGGGCGCGGGCGATGCAGATGCGCTGCCGCTGGCCACCTGAAAATTCGTGCGGGTAACGGAAAAAATGCGTTTCATCCAGGTTTACTTTTTTCAGAAGCTCCATCGCTTTGTGTTTTCTCAGGCTGTCGTGTTCGTGTAAATGATGAACGCGCATCGGCTCCACAATGGATTCACCGATAGTGATGCGGGGATTAAGCGATGAATACGGATCCTGGAAAATGATCTGCAGATTTTTGCGTAACGGCCGCAGTTCGCCCCTGCTGAGCCGGGTGATGTCATTCCCTTTATAAATTATTTCTCCGCCGGTAGGTTCGATCAGCCGTAAAATGGTTCGCCCCAGAGTTGTTTTTCCGCATCCGGATTCTCCCACTAAGCCAAGTGTTTCTCCGGAATAAACTTCAAACGAAACATCATCAACTGCTTTCACGAATTGTTTCGACCGGCCAAAGATGCCTTTCCGGATCGGGAAATAGGTTTGAAGATTTTTTATTTTCAAAACCGGTTCCCCGGCATAGATCTCTTTGTGCCGCGCCAAACGCTCGCGCGGCGAAACAAGCAATTTGCTGGTCACCTGCTCAATGGTGGTCGGACTCTGGGTCATGCTTCCGTCGTCGCGAGTGATCATGAAATCGGAAATGGTGGGCAGCATATGATACCGCCTGTTGAGCGGCGGACGGCAAGCCAACAATCCTTTGGTGTAAGGATGCTGTGGATTGGCAAAGATCTTCCAAACGCTTCCTTCTTCAACAATTCTTCCTTTATACATTACGATCACCCGGTCGGCCAACTCGGCAATAACACCCAGGTCGTGTGTGATGAACATGATGGACATGCCTCTCTCTTTCTGAAGTTTTTTCAGAAGGTCAAGGATCGTATGTTCGACCGTCACGTCAAGTGCCGTGGTGGGTTCATCGGCAATAAGAATACTGGGATTGCACGAAATAGCCATGGCGATCATTACCCGCTGCCGCTGCCCTCCCGAAAGCTGGTGCGGGTAAGTGTTGTACATCACTTCGGGGCGCGGGAGCTGAACTTCTTTGAACAGGTCTATGGTTTTTTGCCTGGCTGCTTTTGCAGTACACTTGAGATGAAGAAGAATGGCTTCCGCCACCTGATCTCCGCAGGTATAGACCGGATTCAGCGAGGTCATCGGCTCCTGAAAGATCATTCCAATTTCATTTCCGCGGTAATGGCGGAATTGTTCATTGGTCAGCTTCAGGAGATTGACCGTACCGAATTTCTTACTATTGTACATCATATCGCCCTCGGTTATTCTTCCAGGGCTTTTTACCAGTTGCATGACGGAAAGCGCCGTGACCGATTTTCCGGTACCGGATTCTCCCACGATGCCCAGGATCTCGCCTTTGTGCAACGTAAAACTGATGCCGTTAACGGCTTTCACCGTTTCGTCTTCTGTTCGGAATTCTGTAACAAGGTTTTTTACTTCAAGAAGCCGGGGACCCATAAAATTCAGTTGGCAGTTGCAGCCGCAGTTGCAGTCCGCCAATGGACGGACTCGCAGGTGCGAACAGCAGCCTATTTATTACCTAGTGCTAAAATACATTTTATCCCGGTATCTGAATAGTTTAGTTTATGGTTTTAATGGTTTATTGGTTTAGTTATCAGGGCTGGGAACTATAACCGGCAACCCGCAACTAAAACTAAAGACCAATAACTAAAAACCGGATGTGGAAACAGAGAAAATATTATCTTCGCTCGCATCTTAAATCATATATAAGATTATGCCGAGCCTTAAAGAAGTCCGCACCAGAATAACCTCCACTATTTCTACACAGCAGATCACCAGTGCCATGAAAATGGTAAGTGCTGCCAAACTTCGCAGGGCACAGGATGCCATTCTGCAAATGCGGCCGTATGCGAACAAACTGAAAGAAATTCTTGCCAACGTAACTTCTTCACTGGAAGCATCGGCAGGGGGCCAGTTTGCAAAAGAACGGCCTGTTAAAAATGTGCTTTTTGTTATGGTTACGTCCAACCGCGGATTATGCGGTGCCTTTAACTCAAATCCAATCCGGCTGGCGATGCGTACGATCATTGAAAAATATGCTGAGCAGAAAAAGGCGGGCAACATACAGGTTCTCGCTATTGGAAAGAAGGGAGCGGATTTCTTCCGGAAAAATAATTTCAGGATCTTTGCCAATCACAGCGAATTGTTCGACGGCATGAGTTACGATAAAACTTCTGCGGTTGTCGAAACCATTATGGCCGAGTATGCAGCCGGAAAGTTTGATGTGGTGGAACTTTTCTATAACCAGTTTAAAAATACCGCTACCCAGGTTGTAACAGCCGAACAATACCTTCCGGTGGTAAAACCGGTGCAGGATAAAACAGTCAAGAAAACATCGATCGATTATATCTACGAACCTGATAAAGAAGAGATAGTAAAAGACCTTATTCCTAAAGCGCTGAAAGTTCAGCTTTACAAAGCGCTTCTTGATTCAAATGCGTCTGAGCACGGGGCGCGCATGACCGCCATGCACAAAGCGACCGATAACGCGCAGGAAATGCTCAAAGAGCTTCGCCTCACTTACAACAAAGCGCGCCAGGCGACCATCACCAAAGAAATCCTGGAGATTGTCGGCGGAGCGGAAGCGTTAAAAAACTAAGTTAAAAGTTTACAAGTCAAAATTCAAAAGAGGACAGCCGGCTGTTGCTTTTGAATTAGGCGCTTTTCCCCTTTAATGCGCTTTAACGGGAAAATCCATGATCAGGTTTGATTTCACTTTAACGCCCATCATTATTGCCGGAGCGAATTTTAGTTTTTCCAAAAGCTTTTTTACTTCCTCGCCAACTCCGTAGCCCACATCGCTGATTATTTTCACGTTGGAGACGGTGCTGTCAGCCATCACATCAAAGCTGAGCGATACGTTTCCTGTCACATATTTCTTTATTGACTCCTCGGGATATTTTGTATTCATCATTACATAAGTATAAAGCGCCTGTTCGCCTTTCGGATAAAAGGCATCCTGTGTGGTAACAGTCATATTTTGCTTATCCACCGAAGATTTATCGGCAGTTTTTTCTTGTGCAACAATCCCGCCGATCACCGATAACTGAATACCGATTACCAATACTATTTTTTTCATTTTTTTGGATTTAATAATTGCTCTATTGTTTTAGGAAAATGCTCGTACTCCAGCCCATGCACTTTTTGTGCCAGCGTTTCAGGGGTATCCTCTTTTTTCACTTCGCATCTCGCCTGGAAGATGATTTTGCCTTCATCATAATTCTCATTCAGGTAATGAATGGTGATGCCGCTTTCTTTTTCTCCTGATTCAATAACCGCTTGGTGTACATACGAACCGTACATGCCCTTTCCGCCGAATTTAGGCAACAGGGCGGGGTGTATGTTTATGACTTTATTAGGGAAGGCATGAACAATATTATCCGGAACCTTCCATAAAAAACCAGCGCATACCAGCAGGTCCGGTTTTTCAGAGATCAGTTTTTTCAAAACATCGTCTGTTTTATAAAACCCTTCCTTATTAATGATCAGCGAAGGAATACCGCTTTTTTCAGCCCGCTTCAGAACAGTAGCATCCGGATTATTGGAAATAATAAGCGATACCTCAACGGCTTTCCCTTTGAAATAATCAATCAGGCGCTGGGCATTCGTCCCTTCACCAGAGGCAAAAACAACAATTCGTTTCATAACACTCTCTAAAGTACGAATTAATATCCTCGGCATATTAACCATAAAAGGCCAAAAAATCTTTTTTTGCAGATATAAGGGAACTTATATCTTTGCCAACTAATTCTCCGAAGGAGACCTTCGGACAAAAACTTATAAAATGACAAAAGTTGCAGACATTGACGCAAAAGTTAAGGCCATCATTGCCGATAAACTCGGAGTGGATGAAAAAGAAATCACTCCCCAGGCAAGTTTCACTAACGACTTAGGAGCCGACTCTCTGGATACCGTTGAACTTATCATGGAGTTTGAAAAAGAATTCAACATAGCTATCCCTGACGAACAGGCTGAGAAAATCAGCACGGTTGGAGAGGCTATCGAGTATATTAAAAAGAACATTAAATAAGTTTCTTTTTGAAGAATTATTTCAAAGTCAAAAGTCAGAGGAACCTCTTTTGGCTTTTGACTTTTGATTTATAGTACCATGGAGCTCAAACGAGTTGTTGTAACGGGATTAGGCGCAATCACCCCGCTCGGTAATAATGTAAATGATTACTGGAACGGGTTGATCAATGGCGTTAGCGGAAGCGCTCGCATTACCCGGTTCAATCCCGAAAAATTTAAAACCCAGTTTGCCTGTGAAGTAAAGAACTTTAAGGCGGAAGATCATTTTGACCGGAAAGAAGCCCGCAAGCTGGATCCTTTTTCCCATTACGGAATTGTTGCTGCCCAGCAGGCCTATACGGATTCGGGTTTAGATAAAGACAAGATCAATCACGACCGGTGCGGTGTGATCTGGGGTTCTGGCATTGGCGGACTGGAAACATTTCAAATGGAAGTTTCCGGATTTGCCAAAGGCGACGGTACACCCCGCTTCAATCCCTTTTTTATTCCAAAGATGATCGCTGATATCTGTTCAGGCCATATTTCCATAATTTTTAATTTCCGCGGACCGAATTTCACTACCTGTTCTGCGTGCGCTTCTTCTACCAATGCGCTGATCGATGCCTTCAATTATATCCGCCTTGGTAAAGCCGATGTGTTTATTGCCGGAGGATCCGAGGCAGCCGTAAATGAAGCGGGTGTAGGAGGATTTAATGCCATGCACGCTCTGTCTGTAAGAAATGATTCACCCGAAACCGCTTCCCGCCCTTTTGATAAAGACCGTGATGGATTTGTTTTGGGAGAAGGAAGCGGCGCCCTGATACTTGAAGAACTGGAACATGCGAAAGCCCGTGGAGCAAAAATTTATGCGGAAATAGTTGGCGGGGGAATGACTGCGGATGCGCATCATATTACCGCTCCCCATCCGGAAGGACTGGGTGCGCTCAATGTTATGCGAAATGCCCTGGTCGATGCAAATTTGAAACCGGAGGATATCGATTATATAAACGTTCACGGAACTTCCACTCCGCTGGGAGATATTGCTGAGTCAAAAGCCATCAAAGGTGTTTTCGGCGACAGCGCGTATAAATTAAATATTTCGTCCACCAAATCCATGACCGGCCACCTGCTGGGAGCCGCCGGAGCAATTGAAGCGATGGCCTGCATCCTGGCTGTGAAAAATGATATTGTTCCGCCTACCATTAATCATTTCACTGATGATCCGGAATTCGATACGAAATTGAATTTCACTTTCAACAAAGCGCAGAAAAGAGTGGTCCGCGCTGCCCTCAGCAATACCTTCGGCTTTGGCGGACATAATGCGTCGCTGATCGTGAAAAAATATCAGTAGGATCTCACCTGCTGAAGATTCAAAAATTCCTTGTAGTTTCGCTTTATGAAGAAATTCCTTTTATCCTATTATCTTGTGGTTTTTGCCTGCTGCCTACTGCCTACTGCCCATTGTCTTTCTCAGGATTCATCCCGAATCGTACTTATTGAGACTTCTTACGGGAACATCAAAATAAAACTTTATAATGAAACTCCGCTTCACCGCGATAATTTCCTGAAGCTGGTGCAGAAACACTTTTATGACTCTTTGCTTTTTCACCGCGTGATCAATACCTTCATGATACAAGGTGGCGATCCGGATTCTAAAAATGCACCTGCAGGAAAAACGCTGGGAGAGGGAGATGTGGGTTATACCATTCCGGCGGAATTCAATCCCCGGCTTTTTCATAAACGCGGCGTGCTGGCTGCTGCGCGCGACGGTGACGAAATAAATCCGGAACAGGCTTCGTCAGGATGCCAGTTCTATATTACGCAAGGCAAAGTTTTTAACGACAGCTTGCTTAACCTGATTGAAAAAAGAATTACCTCGATGAAGGCTTATAATAATGTTGCCCGTAACAAAGACAATAAAATCCTTTTTGAAAAATTCATTGATTTTCAGAAACAAGGTATTGCCGACAGTGTATTTGCAATTAAAAAAATTATTGACCGCCTTACTTTGTCAGAACTGGCAAACGTTCCGCCCTATAAATTTTCTGCCGAACAGCGGAAAGCCTATACAACAGTCGGAGGAACTCCGCACCTGGACGGCAGCTATACGGTTTTCGGAGAAGTGATTGAAGGGATGGGCGTGGTGGATAAAATTGCTTTATCTCCCCGCGATGGAGCCGACCGGCCGATGGAGAATATAATGATGAAGATTACTGTTGTGAAATGACCGGCTGTTAATTCCCCCTTTCAAGGGGGTGTCCGTCAGCTGACGGACGGGGGATGTTTATGAAGAACAAAATCCTTCTATACAATCCAAAACTTAAGCGACTTGCAAGAAAACTTCGTAAGCAGGGGATTCTTTCTGAAGTGTTGTTATGGAAGCAGATAAAGAATAAATCTCTTGGCGTGGAGTTTCATCGCCAGGTTCCGATAGATAATTACATCGTTGATTTTTACTGCCACGAATTATTTCTGGCGGTAGAAGTTGACGGCAGCAGTCATTTTTCTGATGAAGTCGAAGCATATGACAAGAAGAGGCAGGAAAAATTAGAAAAACTTGGAGTTAATTTTATCCGATTTGGCGATCGAGAAGTAAAGCAAAGAATAAATATTGTAATTTGGGCATTGGAAAATAAGATTCAGGAATTAAAAACTAAAGACATCCCCCTTAATCCCCCTTCAAAGGGGGAATAACAGCCAATACAGATGAAGGATAAAATAGACAACCTCCTTTCAGAAATTGAAAAAATGGAAATCAAATCCAAAGAACATTTGGAAGAATTCCGTTTGAAGTATTTGACAAAGAAAGGGAAGCTCACGGCGTTGTTCGATGATTTCAAGGTCATAGCGAATGAAGAGCGGAAAGAGGTGGGCAAAAATCTGAACGAACTGAAAAATAAGATTCAGGACAAGTTTAATCATTACAAGGAAAAACTGGAAGGAGGAGAAGAAACGGTATCTGCGGATATCGACCTGACAAAACCGGCTAACCCGGTTGCGTTTGGCTCCCGCCACCCGATCTCTATTGTGCGAAATCAAATTGTAGAAATCTTCTCCCGCATCGGTTTCACAGTCAAGGAAGACCGGGAAGTGGAAGACGACTGGCATAATTTCTCCGCGCTCAATATGCCCGAAGACCATCCGGCAAGAGATATGCAGGATACTTTTTTTGTAAAGATGTCCCCCTCTGGAGGGGGTGAAGGGGGAGGAGTTGTTCTACGTACCCACACTTCCTCTGTGCAGATCCGTGTGATGGAAAATTCAAAGCCGCCCATCCGCAGTATTTTCCCTGGAAGGGTTTACCGCAAGGAAAATATTTCAGCGCGGGCACATTGTTTCTTTCACCAGGTAGAAGGATTGTATGTGGATGAGAATGTTTCATTTGCTGACCTAAAACAAACGCTTTTGTATTTTGCCCGGGAAATGTTCGGTGAGAAGACAGACATACGTTTGCGCCCTTCTTATTTTCCGTTCACTGAGCCAAGCATGGAAGTGGATGTGACCTGTTTCATCTGCGGAAGCAAGGGATGTTCGATCTGCAAAGGCAGCGGCTGGGTGGAAATACTCGGCTGCGGAATGGTGAATCCGAAAGTGTTAGAAAATTGTAAGATCGACAGCAAGAAATATAATGGTTTTGCGTTCGGCATGGGCATTGAACGCATCGCCATGCTCAAGTACCAGATCAACGATATTCGTTTTTTCTACGAGAATGATATCCGGTTCCTGAATCAGTTCAAGAGCGCGTAGAAAAGATTTTGGTAAATAAAATTTGGAAGAGAAAACATTTTCCAGAAAAATAATTCTGCAATAGAATATTAAGTCCTCCCCTTCGGGGAGGATTTAGGTGGGGCGCCCCACCGATACATCTTCACATCCAGTCCGCAAAGATCCAGCACGCGGTCGATCACGGTAGCGGCAAGGGCTTCAAAATCTTTTGGCTTGCTGTAGAACGAAGGCGTGGCAGGGCAAATGATTCCACCTGCTTCGGTGATGGCTTTCATGTTGTTGATATGGATCAAACTCAACGGAGTTTCACGGGCGACTAAAATTAATTTTCTTCTTTCCTTCAGAATTACATCCGCAGCACGCGTGATCAGATCGTTGGAAATGCCGCCTGAAATTCTTCCCAGCGTTCCCATCGAGCAGGGACAAACGATCATGGTCCTGAAATCCGAAGAGCCGGATGCGAAGGGAGCCGTGAAATCATTTTTATTATAGAAATTTATTTTCACGTCCAACTTCCCCTCTCCTTTTGGGGAGGGGACAGGGGTGGGGTGTAATTCTGTTTCCCAGACCTGCTTTGCATTATCGCTCATCACAATGCCGACTTCTTCCACCTGATCTTTCAAAGCAGCAAGTTTATCCAGCAACACCTTTGCGTAAATAGCACCGCTGGCGCCGGTAATTCCTACTATTATTTTTTGTTTTTTCATTAAATACAGATTCAAACGGATTATCTGTATGAATCCAGATTATGTTGTTTGCGCTTGAGTTTGTCTCACAATCCTAATACACTTTAAAGACAGATCTGTAAAAATAATTTTCCCGCTGCCATTTCTTTCAATGTGAAGGATGGCTTCGTTCAGTTCATCCGATAACCGATGGCACATGCTTCCGTCTAGTTTGGTGGAGAGCTTTTGAACGAAATCCAGCTCTTCGCCGTCCACGCGTAAAAGTTTTTTATCTCCGTACATTCCTGCCAGGCATTCACGGATGATATTCATTCCGTAGGAAAGAAATTCTTTCTGTTTTTCTCTGCCCACTTTTGCATTTGCAATTTCTTCTACCCAGGAAACAATTCCCGAAATATTTACCGTAAAGCACATGCGCATCCATTCTTTGAACTGGTGCAGATAAAAATTTTCTTCCTGTTTTTCAGTGATCAGTTTAACGGCGGTGTTGTAGTTGCCGTCTGCCAGGTAAGTGATGCGTGAAGCATCGGTAGCAGAGAGTTGATATTTTTCAATCAGCGCTTTTTTAATTTCATAATCCGCAACCCGGTTGACTTTTATGAGTTGTGTGCGTGAAACAATGGTTCGCAGCAAGGATTCTTCGTTTTCCGAAACAAGAAGAAAAACGGTTTTATCGGGCGGTTCTTCAAGAATTTTCAAAAGTTTATTGGCAGCCTGAACATTCATCTTTTCCGGAAGCCATACGATCATGATCTTGAATTCTCCTTCGTAAGTGGTAAGAGACAGTTTTCGGAGGATCTCCCCGCTTTCTTCAACACCGATCACGGGTTGTTTGTTCTCGGCTGACAAGTGGCTGAACCAGTCGTGCAGGTTCAGGTAGGGATTTTGCAGGAACGCTTCACGCCACTGGGAGGCAACGTTCGTACTCATCCTGACTTCTTTTGATAAAGCGATCGGGTAAACAAAATGAATATCCGGGTGAATCAGTTTTTCTGCTTTTAGGCACGATGGGCATTTTCCGCAGGAGTCTTTTTCGGCTCTATTCTTGCAAAGCAGCAGCTGTGCATAGGCAATTGCCAGCGGCAAGGCACCGCTTCCTTCATGCCCCAAAAAAAGCTGGGCATGACTTACTCGTCCGTCCTGCACTGTTCTTACAAGCCTGTTTTTAACCTCCTTTTGCCCTATGATATTGCCGAAAAGCATTTATCAAATATAGCCAGAGAATGTGATCGTTAAACGTGGAAAAATCATTTGTTCAGTAAGCTCAAAAGAATACTTTTGCGCAAAACAAAAACCTTTTATCTATGAAGACAGTAGATAATTTTAATTTCTCAGGTAAACATGCGCTCATACGTGTGGATTTCAACGTTCCGTTGGATGGGCAGTTCAACATTACGGACGATACACGTATCCGCGCAGCCATCCCAACCATAAAAAAGATTCTGAAAGATGGCGGCAGTGTTGTGTTGATGTCGCATTTGGGCCGGCCGAAGGAAGGCCCGGCGGAGAAATATTCTCTGAAGCATATCGTCAGCCACCTGGGTAAACTTCTGGGGGTCAATGTAAAATTTGCAGGCGACTGCATTGGTGAGGATGCAAAAAATCTTTCCGCAGGACTTAAAAGCGGGGAAGTCCTTTTGCTGGAGAATCTGCGCTTCTATAAACAGGAAGAAAAAGGAGATGAAGGTTTTGCAAAAAAATTATCTGAACTGGGAACTTTTTATGTGAACGATGCTTTCGGTACGGCTCACCGCGCGCATGCTTCCACGGCTGTCATCGCTAAATTTTTTCCGAATGCAAAATGTTTTGGGTATGTAATGAGCGGAGAGCTGGCGAGCATCGATAAAGTGATGAACAATGCAGCAAAACCATTCACAGCCATTATGGGCGGTGCGAAGGTTTCTGATAAAATTCTGATACTCGAACAGCTGATGAAGAAAGCCGACAATATTATAATTGGCGGAGGGATGGCATTCACTTTTGCAAAAGCAATGGGTGGAAAAATAGGAAAGTCGCTGCTGGAAGAAGACCGGATCGAAAATGCAAAGAAGATCCTTGAAGACGCAAAAAAATCCGGAGTGAATATCTATCTTCCGGTTGATGCTATTGCCGCCGATGCCATTGCAGACAATGCCAATAAAAAAACGACCGACATCAATGCCATTCCGGATGGATGGATCGGGCTTGACATCGGTGAAAAATCTGAAAAAATATTCACTGATGTTATTGCAAAGTCCAGGACCATTCTGTGGAATGGACCGATGGGCGTTTTTGAAATGAACAGTTTCGAACATGGGACAAAGTCAGTGGCAGTAGCAGTGGCAGCAGCAACTTCTAAGGGAGCTTTCTCATTGATCGGTGGTGGGGATTCTATTACGGCAATCAATAAATATCATTTGGCGGATAAAGTGAGCTATGTTTCTACCGGCGGAGGTGCGCTGCTTGAATATATTGAGAGCGGAACATTGCCGGGTGTGGAAGCTGTGGAGAAATAGTTTAACGTTATTTTACTTTTACGTTCACCTTAACGTTCAACGAATCAGTATTTGGTATCATCCGGCTTAGATCGCTTTCACTCAACCCGGGAATTACCAACGGCGCAATTTTCTGTACGTGTACATAGAGCAGGGAGTTCTTTTTTGTCTCCGCCGGAATAAAAGGAACGGTTTTGTTTATTGCTTCCAGAAAAAAAATAAGCATGCTCAGGATCAACCCGAATTTCAGCATTCCAAAGATAGCTCCTCCCAGTTTATTCACAAAGCCAAGCGAAACAGATTTGACAATTTTTTCAAGAAGCTTTGCAATTCCGAACACAGTCAGTAAAACTCCTATGAAGATCAGTGCGAAAGAGACCAACGGAATGTACTTTGAATCCCATCCCATCGAATTTTTCATCCATCCGGAAAGGAAATCATGGAACTTGACCGCCCCCCAAACTGCTAGTCCGAATGCGATGAGCGTGGCCGCTTCAATGATAAGTCCTTTCGAAAAACCTTTATACAATCCCCAAAGGAGAGGAATGATGAGAATGATATCGATATAGTTCATGGTTCGGATAACTAATCGGTACGAATTTACGAATGCACACATGGCGGATCAACGTCACAGGAAGATTCTGTTCACAAACAGGTATTGAAAAATAATCATTGGTATATTCGCAAGAATTCGTTATTCGAACAAAATGGATGCAGAGGTAGAAATCGAATTAATAAAAATTGTAAAGCAGCTATCGCTTCAATTCGGTGAGGAAATCGATATGAAGGGTGTTTTATTCCTCATCGGCGTACAAGAACTGGGCAAAGGGCATAAAATATTTTCCAAGGACGAAAAACTAGGTATTATGCATATTGCAGTTTGTACGCTGCTGGAAGAATACGGCTATTATGTGTTTGCGGGAAAAGATGAGGACGGATGGCCTCACTGGACATCATCAGCAAAACTTCCCTTGCTCAAACCGGCGGAACAGGAGCGGCTGATCAAACAGGCGATCGTTCTGTATTTTCAAAAGGTCGGTTTATGAAACTGTTTCAAAACAAGGTTTTGGAAAATGAGGTCCGGCCGAACGGATATTACTTCAATATTCTGTTTGCACTATATTACTTTTTCATTGCTCCCTTTATAAATGAATATGTTTTTCAAGGCAACAGAAATATTTTGGTAGCGGTATTCGGATTGATCATTTATGTAGCCGAACTCTATTCATTCATCTTCAAAACAAAAATAATCCGGCTCAGGGCAAATGAAAAGCGCCTGCAAATAATAAAACAAACCGGTAAAGATTATGTTATTCCGCAGCCCGGCTGTGTCATAAGTTATGGAGTTGTTTCCAGGATGTTGTTTCGTTTTGGTTTCGTTATGCTCGCCATGACCGGATTCGGTTTCGATCCGGAACAAGAGAACCAATCACCTTTCTTTATAAGGGTTATGGTTGCCGCGCTGCTGTTTGAATGCGGCGTACTTGCGTACACGTATGCGGAATCCGGAGTGTTCGGAAGCACGGCACAGGATGACAAATGGGATAAGGAAAAAGAAGAAACAGCAAAAAAAGAATGGCTGAATAAAAATCTTCCCAAACTGAATTCAGGGGAATATAAAAAGAAAGAATTTGTTTCAGATGTTGTTTTGCATTTATATGCCTTCATGCTGTTTACTGCGTTCTGGACGCCCATCAACGAGGGCAATAAACAATTTATCCATGATGCGTTTGTAGGCGGAGATCCGGCATTGACAACGGGCTGCCTTTTATTTTTCATTTACCTCGCAATGACATTGTTGGCACTTCCTCCCATTCGGCTGGCTTATTGGATCGAGGAATCCGTTCTGGCGCTTACTTCTAAAGAGAAATGGAAACTTTGGGGTTCGTTGATGCTTGCTGCATTAGCAGTGGCATTTCCCGCGGTGCAGGAATTCATCAAAGTGTATTTTTAAATAAATTATTTTAGCTTGTAAACCGGAACGGCGGAACACGCTTCGCCATACATGATGCTTTTAACTACCGGCATCAGGAGCCGTGTTAGTTCTACATAGGCGGATTCAGGGACAGGAAGGTTTCCGCAGCCTTTAATCATCACTTTTTTATCTCGGAAGATCTCAGGATTAAATTTTGAAAGTGATTCAATGAACAATATTGTCTCAAGCGCTTTCAGATCACCGAATACGAATTTTTTTGCAAAGGGTTGAAGCGATGCGGCGATCAGCATGTAGGCCCATGTCGGAACAATAGCATCCGCCGAACAGGTGATGGCAACGAATTTGTCTTTGTACCTGCTCCAGTTCTCATTCTTTACAAATTCGCGGAAATCTTTTTCTTTCAGAATCAGTCCCTGGAATAAATTTTCTTTCATATCGATCAGCATGCGTTCGCCTTTCGGATAGTGATCTTCAAGATTGATCTCCACCAGATCACTTTCGGCAACTCTATTGACGATCTCTTTTTCCATTTTACATGAAACCAAGTTCTACCTGCGCTACTTCGCTCATCATATCTTTTGTCCAGGGAGGATTAAAGGTCAGGATCACTTTTGCCGATGCGATACCTGAGATCTTTTTTAATTTCTGTTCTACTTCCGGGGGCAGGGATTCGGCTACCGGGCAGGAAGGTGAGGTCAGGGTCATTTTAACTGACAGGTTATTCTGTTCATCTATTTTGATTTCGTAGATCAGGCCAAGTTCCCAGATATCGACCGGTATCTCAGGATCGTAACAGGTTTTGATGATATCGATAACCGTCTGGGCCAAAGCCGCATTCTCTGATATAATTATTGCGCTCATACTTTTGCTTTTAATGCTAATGCATCCAGTTTCATTTGTTTGATCATGTTCACCAAACCATTTGCACGTGTTGGTGAAAGATGCCGGGTAAGCCCGATCTGGTTGATGAATTCCATTTTTGCATTTACGATCTCATCCGGCGTGTGGCCTGAAAGAACCCTGATCACCAGGGCAACCAGCCCTTTTGTGATGATCGCATCACTGTCGGCAGTGAAAAATATTTTCCCTTCTTTGAATTCCGAATGCAGCCATACCTTGCTCTGGCATCCTTTTATCAGGCGATCATCGGTTTTATATTTTGCATCGATCATCGGTAATGACTTTCCAAGTTCAATGATGTGCTCGTACTTTCCCATCCAATCCTCAAACATGGAAAACTCTTCGGCGATTTCTTTTTCTGTTTCCTCTATTCTCATTTTTTACCACTAAGGCACTAAGGCCACTCAGATCCACTAAGTGTTTCTTAGTGCGCTGAGTGTCTTAGTGGTGAATGTATTATTTCAGCATTTGGTTTACTTTATTTATCCCTTTTACCAGTTCATCAATTTCTTCTTTCGTATTATAAAAAGCCAAAGAAGCCCGTATTGTTCCGGCAATTCCGAATTTTTCCATGATCGGCTGGGTGCAATGATGCCCGGTTCGGACGGCAATGCCAAGCTGGTCGAGGATCACGCCTGCATCATAAGGATGAATTCCATCGAGAACAAATGAAAGAACACTTGCTTTATTTTTTGCGGTGCCGATGATCTTCAATCCTTCGATCGCTGAAAGTTTTTCGGTTGCGTATCCGGTCAATTCGTGTTCGTAAGCAAAAATAGCCGGTAAACCGATTGCATTTATATAATCAATAGCAACCGCCAAACCGATTCCTCCTGCAATATGTGGCGTGCCGGCTTCAAACCGAAGCGGAAGATCTGCGTACTCGGTTTTCAAAAAGGAAACGGTTTTGATGGTTCCTCCGCCCACCTGGTAGTTGGGAAGTTTTTTCAGCCATTCTTCTTTTCCGTAAAGTATTCCTACACCGGTTGGCCCGTAAACTTTATGTCCACTGAAACAATAAAAATCTGCATCCAGTTCCTGCACATCCACATTCATATGAGGGATCGACTGTGCACCGTCAATCAAAACAGGAATAGGTGCCCCGTCCCTAAAGGGAGAAGGAAAAGAATGCACCACCTGAATAATTTCTTTTACCGGGTTTGTTGTTCCAAGTGTATTTGATACATGCGTCACAGCAACCAGTTTTGTTTTGGATGAAAGTAATTTTTTGAGATCATCCAAAAGCAACTCGCCTTTTTCATTTATTGGTACGACTTTCAACACAGCATTTTTCTCTTCACATAGTTGCTGCCAGGGAAGAATATTGCTGTGATGCTCCATCTCGGAAATAATAATTTCATCACATGCATTAATAAATTTCTTTCCGAATGAAGATGCAACTAGGTTGATGGATTCAGTAGTTCCGCGGGTAAAAATAATTTCGTGAGAATATTTTGCGTTAAGATGTTTTTGAATGGTTTCCCTTGCATTTTCATAAGCCATGGTCACTTCCTGGCTGAGCGTATGAACGCCGCGGTGAATATTTGCGTTCTGTTCCGAATAGTATTTTGTAATGGCATCGATCACTTGCTTCGGTTTCTGAGCCGTTGCGCCGCTGTCGAAATAAATAAGCGGCTTGCCGTTCACTTTACGTGAAAGAATGGGAAAATCCTTCCGGACCTTCTGAACATCAAGTGCTATATTTTTTTCTTTGGTTATCATTTTTCAAGCCGTTCATTCACCAACTCTTCCAGATAATTTTTCAACGATTCGTTTTTAATTGTATTCAACACATCATTTGCAAACGCATATAAAAGCAATCGTCTTGCGCTATCCTCGCTTAATCCTCGTGTGCGGAGATAGAACAAAGCATCCTCATCCAGTTTTCCTGTAGAGGAACCGTGCGAACATTTCACATCATCGGCATAGATCTCCAGCTGGGGTTTTGTATTGATGGTGGCGTCGTCGCTCAGCAGGATGTTCTTTGAACTCTGGTACGCATTTGTTTTCTGCGCATCACGTTCAACAAATATTTTTCCGTTGAAAATGCCGGTGGATCTTCCGTCAAGGATTCCTTTATACAGCTGATTGCTCTGTCCGTTTGGTTTGTTGTGCAGAACAGAAGTATGATTATCGGTATGGGCGGTTCCGTTGGTGACGAACAATCCGTTCAGATGGGATTCACAATTTTCTCCTTCGAGATCAATACGCAGATTGTTCCTTGTCCATTCATTTCCCAGCGTGATCGTATTGGTATCAAAGTGTGAATTTTTTTCCTGCTTCACATGCGTTGAAGAGATCAGGGAAACATTCCTGCAGTCGTTCTGCAAACGATAATACTGCACGTTGGAATTTTCACCCGAGAAAATATCGGTTTGAGAATTAATGATCATCGGCGCGAAGGTATCAACAGAGATATTGTTTTCAATGATACTGACGGAAGAATTTTTTTCGGCAATGATCAAATGCCGCGGACTTGAAAGCAATTCTTTTTTTCCGGTGGAAATATGAATGATCTCGACGGGAATTTCCAGCCGAATATTTTCAGGAACATAAACGAAGGCGCCATCTGTCCACAAAGCATCGTTGAGACGTGAAAGAGCATCCTCATTGGAGGAAAAATTTTTTTTCAAAAAATCCGCATGTTTCAGCAGCCCGTCGGTAGCCAAATTGCCAATTAGAACTCCTTTTGGAAGTTTCGAACTCAATGTAGAATCCTTGTGAAGCCATCCATTGATGAAAACAAGACGGATGCTTCCTTCTGCAATTGGGGCAGGAATAAAGTTGAGCGCGTGTGATTCGTTATGAACGGCAGTAAAATTTCCTGAGAATATTTTTTTTAAATCCGTGTATTTGTACTCTTCATTTTTTCTGGTTGGAAGTCCGGTTTGGCAGAATGAATCAAACGCTTCCTTTCTTTTTTCTTTCAGCCATTCGGGCTCTGACGAAAATGTTTTAGAAAGAAGGGTTTGGAATTCTCCTTCCAGCTGTGCGGGGATCGTCGCCTTATTTTCTTTTGTTGCTATCATTTTTTCACACAAAGGCGCAAAGAGCGCAAAGTTTTTGACATTTATTGCCTACTGTCCACTGCCCACTGCCAACTTTTCTTTAACCCAATCATATCCTTTCTTTTCCAGCTCCAACGCCAGTTCTTTCGCCCCGGATTTTACAATTCTGCCGTCATACATTACATGGACAAAATCAGGAATAATGTAATCCAGCAATCGTTGATAGTGCGTGATCACCACGAACGAACGGTTTTTAGAACGAAGTTTGTTCACGCCGTTCGCCACGATCCGCAATGCATCGATATCCAAACCTGAATCAGTTTCATCCAGGATGCAGAGCGTAGGTTCCAGCATGGCCATCTGAAAGATCTCGTTTCGCTTTTTTTCTCCGCCGGAAAATCCCTCGTTCACCGAGCGATTGGCAAGCGTGACCTGTAATTCCACCAGCGCCTGTTTCTCTTTTACCAATTTCAGAAAATCTTTTGCATCGATGGGCTGCATTTTTTTGTAGGCGCGGATCTCATTGATCGCGGTCTTCAGAAAATTAATGTTGCTCACTCCCGGAATTTCTATCGGGTACTGGAACGCGAGAAACAATCCTTCGCGGGCGCGATCTTCCGGACTCATCACCAGCAGATCTTTGCCTTTGAATTTTACTTCGCCGGCGGTGACCTCGTATTCTTTTTTTCCTGCAAGAACATTTGACAGTGTGCTTTTTCCCGAACCGTTCGGCCCCATGATGGCATGGACCTCTCCGGCTTTCACTTCCAGGTTAAAACCTTTTAGAATTTCTTTTTCAGAGATCCCAGCGTGTAAATTTTTAATGGTTAACATATTTTATTTTTTATCGTCATTGCGAGCGAAGCGAAGCAATCTTATTTTCTAAAGGGAGATTGCTTCAGTCGTTCCTCCTTCGCAATGACAGTAAATAATCATCCTACACTTCCCTCCAAACTCACAGCAAGAAGCTTCTGCGCTTCCACCGCAAATTCCATGGGCAATTGATTTAATACTTCTTTACAATATCCGTTCACGATCAGGCTCACAGCCTTTTCAGTTTCTATTCCCCGCTGGTTGCAATAGAATATTTGATCTTCTCCTATTTTACTTGTTGTGGCTTCGTGTTCGACTATTGCTGATTTATCTTTTATCTCGATATAAGGGAACGTATGCGCTCCGCAGGTACTTCCGATCAAAAGAGAATCGCACTGCGAATGGTTGCGGGCGTTCGTTGCTCCTTTACTTACACGGACAAGCCCGCGGTAAGAATTATTGCTCACTCCGGCTGAAATTCCTTTGCTCACGATCGTGCTGCGTGTGTTTTTCCCGATATGGATCATTTTTGTTCCTGTATCCGCCTGCTGGTGATTGTTGGTGACCGCCACGGAATAAAATTCACCGATGGAATTATCGCCCTTTAAAATAACACTCGGATATTTCCACGTGATCGCAGAACCGGTCTCGACCTGCGTCCAGGAAATTTTTGAATTTGCCTCCAAACAAATTCCGCGTTTGGTTACGAAATTATAAATGCCGCCTTTGCCTTCTTTATCTCCGGGATACCAGTTCTGTACGGTGGAATATTTTACTTCACCGTTCTTATGCGCTACAATTTCCACCACCGCCGCGTGAAGCTGGTTCTCATCGCGCTGGGGAGCGGTGCACCCTTCTAAATAGGAAACATAAGCGCCTTCATCGGCAATGATCAGTGTTCTTTCAAATTGCCCGGTACCGGCGGTGTTGATACGGAAATAGGTGGAGAGTTCCATCGGGCAGCGAACACCTTTTGGTATATAACAGAACGAGCCGTCTGTGAACACAGCGGAATTAAGAGCAGCAAAATAATTATCGGTGTAAGGAACCACCGAGCCCATATATTTTTTTATGAGTTCGGAATGCTCCTGCACCGCTTCGCTGAACGAACAGAAAATGATTCCCTTCTCTGACAGCGTTTCCTTGAATGTGGTTTTTACAGAAACCGAATCGATCACGGCATCCACGGCAATGGTACTCTGCACACCGCTCAGGCGCTTTTGTTCTTCCAGCGAAATACCGAGCTTCTCAAATGTTTTTAAAAGTTCGGGATCCACTTCATCAAGTGATGCCAGTTCTTTTTTCTGTTTGGGAGCGGCATAGAAGATAATATCCTGGTAATTTATTTTCGGGTATTCGAGATGCGCCCAATCATGCGGCTCTTTCATTGTGAGCCAGTGACGATACGCTTTCAGTCTCCACTCCAGCATCCATGCGGGTTCATTTTTCTTTTTGGAAATAAAACGGACAATGTCTTCGCTCAACCCTTTTGGCGCGCTGTCCATTTTAATATCACTCGACCATCCGTACTTGTATTCCGAGGAAATATGTTCTTCTAATATTTCGTTCTTGTCAGCCATTTCAATCTATCTCTACGAATTACTAATTTATGATTTCAAGCGACTCGTAATAAATGATATTCGTTACCTGTATTCCTTCCTATTTAGAATTGTTCCAACTATTTTTGTAGGCAAATTTTTTTTGCCCTGGTTTTTACACAGCAAAACTTTCTCCGCATCCACACGTGCGCTGCGCGTTCGGATTTTTGAAAACAAATCCTTTTCCGTTCAGGCCGCCTGAAAAATCCAGTTCGGTTCCGACCAGGTAGAGGAAACTTTTTTTGTCCACCACGATCCTGATCCCTTTGTCTTCAAAGACCTGGTCGCCTTCCTTGATCCGATTGTCGAACTCCATTTTGTAGGAAAGTCCGGAGCACCCTCCTCCTTCCACACCCACCCGGATGAACGTGTCAGCCGGTTTGCCTTCTTCCTTTATTAGGGAAAGAGCCCGTTGTTTTGCGTTTTCTGATACAGTTATCATGTTATTCCTTATTTATAATCATTACAAATATACTTTTTTTCAGGGAGATAGCAATAGGAAATCCCCGGATAATGTAACTGCTAAAAGCTTGAAAATCCAACCATTTGCTCAAGGCCGGCCTCCACTTACTAAAACCCGTTAACAAAGCCGGTGGCGCCAAAGTATATTTGGCAAGAACAACGGGCACACCGGCAGGGAACAGTCAGGAAACATGGGGATGTTGTCCTTCCTGCCGGTGAAAGCTTCCTAAAACAAATAAAATGAAAACACAATTAAGATCAGCAGCGGTTATTTGTATAATAACATTTGCAGCATGTAAAAAGGACCATGTAAATTCAACGATTCCTCCTTTATCTCAGGAAACGAATAACTACTCTTCCGTTGGAGATTTCTTCGCACAAAACGCAGTACCCATGCAGACATTTACAATACACGGATCGACAGGAGGAAGTTTTACTACACCACAGGGAACAACGGTATCCATTCCGGCAAATGCTTTTGTAAACCATAATAATGTAACGGTTAGCGGAAATGTAACCATTCAGTTCAAAGACATTTATAAGAAAAGTGATATGCTGATGTCAGACAGGCCTACGATAACGATTAACTGGGAGCCATTAAGATCTGCAGGAGAATTCTACATAAAAGCAATCTCAGGAAATGAGGCAGTAAATATTGCTGCCGGAAAAAAAATCTCAGTATCACAACCTATCCAACTTACCGGCGGGTTGGATTCAGCCATGATCCCATTTATTGTTCTTCCCGATTCATTGGTGAATCAGGGAGGTAATCTCGGCGGATGGTCCGATGCACCTTACGATACATTATTATATTCCGCTTCAAATTACATATTTGGACTTTATTATTTTTCAAGCCCCGTTGATTCCGGAACGTGGGGCAATAGTGACAATCCAAGTTTCTTTTCAAGTTTCTCGCAAACACATCTGATCCTGCACCCCTATGATGATCCTGCTAATTTTCAAACCGATGTTTTCCTTGTATTCAAAAATGTGAACAGCATGGTACATGTATACAGGTCCGGGCCTGATTTTTCGTATTGGTATGCGCCCCAGGGACTTCAATGCACATTGGTTGCAATTGGAGTGAAAGGCGGAAAACTTTATTCTTCCTTTGTTCCGGTTACCATAGCGGCAAATCAAACCGTAAATTTTTCTTTGACAGAAACCACGACCAATGATTTCAAAACACAATTAAAAACATTGGATTGATTGGTTTGTAAAAAATTGAATTTGAATTAATATTTTTGGGGAATAAAAAAATAATTTCTCAGATTCAAAAACAAATTGATATTTCAAATCTTCCCAAGGAAGTGTATCTTCTGAAAGTTACGGATGGTGATCTGTCTTTTACAAAGAGATTTATCAAGGAATAAAAGTCCAAAGTCTCAATTTCTAAGTCCCAAATCCCAAGGCAAGAATAATCACCTTTTTGGTGTTTGGAATTTGGTGCTTGCGACTTGGGACTTTATGGCTGTTTTTTTCTTAGGTTTGCACATGGTTTTTCAGAACCTCTAACGTCTAACCTCTAATTTCTAACTTCTAACTTTCCCCCATGTCTTGCAGCGGTTGTTCAACAGGAAGAGGATGCGGTACGGCCAGCACGGAGCTGCCGGGCGGCTGCCGTAATAACGGCGCCTGTGGCGTGGGAGCCTGCAACAAGCTCAACGTGTTTGACTGGCTTGCGGACCTGGAACTTCCAACGGGACAAACTAAATTTGATTGTGTGGAAGTGCGTTTCAAGAATTCTCGTAAGGAATTTTACCGCAATGTAAATAATCTCATGCTTAAAGTTGGCGATGTGATCGCTACCGAAGCTTCTCCCGGCCACGATATCGGCATTGTATCGCTCACGGGTGAACTCGTGCGTACGCAGATGAAGAAAAAGAATGTCAATTCTGAATCCCCGGAAATAAAAAAGGTTTACCGTATCGCGAAGCAAGCGGATATTGACAAATGGAAAGAGGCGCAAGCGCTTGAACAGGATACGATGATGAAATCACGAACCATTGCGCGGTTCCTGCGCCTTGAAATGAAAATTTCGGATGTGGAATACCAGGGAGACAAAAGCAAGGCGATATTTTATTACACTGCAGAAGGGCGCGTGGATTTCCGCCAGCTCATAAAGGATTTTGCCAGCACGTTTAAGGTGAGGATTGAAATGAAACAGATCACCCTGCGCATTGAAGCCAGCCGCGTAGGCGGCATTGCCGATTGCGGAAGGGAACTTTGCTGTTCCACCTGGCTCACGGATTTCCGTGCGGTAAATACGACTGCGGCACGATACCAGCAGCTTTCCATCAATCCCGTGAAACTGGCAGGGCAGTGCGGAAAATTAAAGTGCTGCCTCAACTACGAACTGGATTCGTACATCGATGCGATCAAAGATTTCCCCAATACAGAAACGCCGCTTGAAACAGTGAACGGACGGGCTTTTCACATGAAGACAGATATTTTCAGACGTACAATATGGTACGCTTCTGAAAACGACCGAAGTGTTTTTGTACCATTATCGGTAGAGCGCGTGAAAGAGATCATAGCGATGAACAAGGAAGGAAAGAAACCGGAAGAACTTAAAGCAACCGTTCAGTATGTTGTTCCTAAAATAAAAGAGCCCGACTATCAAAATGTGGTAGGTCAGGACAGCATCTCCCGTTTCGACAAAAGTAAAAACCGCGACCGGAACAATAACCGGAACCGCGGCAAAGGGAATAACCGCAACCGAAATCGCAACCGGAGATAATCAAGTAAAATGAAATTATCTTTTTCTAGAATTCTGCCGCTGGCCGTTGGTTGCTGGATACTGGCTTCCGGCTGCGACCGCAACCGCGTGTTTGAAGATAATGTTGACATTCCGGATTATGTTTGGGATGCAAAAAATAAAATCTCATTCGATGTCAATATTGAAGATACAACCTCTTTGCATAATTTATATGTAAACGTCCGCCATGCGAGCCATTATCAGTACGCTAATCTTTACGTATTCATCGTGATTAAATTCCCTAACGGAAAACTTGCAAAGGATACAATGGAATGTGTTTTTGCAAATCCCGACGGACAGTGGAAAGGCGAAGGAATGGGCGATATCTGGGACAACCAGATCTTGTGGAAGCCCAACGTACGTTTTCCGATCACCGGAAAATACACCTTCGAATTGGAGCAGGCCATGCGCACGGAACAACTACCCTTCATCATGGATGTGGGGCTGAGGGTGGAGAAAGCGAAAAAGAAAAACAAATAAGCAGTCTGCTGTGTTGATAATTCTTTTTCATTCCTAATCATCAATACGAATCTGCTTCTTAATTTTACCCATATACGATTCAACGAAGCTGAAACAATAGGATGACCCAATTCTGATTAGTAACTTTCGTATATGATTCGTTAATTGGTATCAAGAAGATGTCAACAGCCGCAGAAAAATTTATAGAAGCCGCAGAAAAAAAAGTGTTCGATCCCGAACACCGGCGGAAACTTACTTTCAATATTTCGCAGTACGATAAAAAAGTGGTTGAAGGAAAGAAACAATTTTCCAACTTGGAACTGGCCCGTGACCGTGCATCAGCGCTGAAAGCCAAGGTCATTGATAATCTTGATAAATATCTTATCGAGTTCGAAGCCAATTTCATTAAGCGGGGAGGAAAAGTCATCTGGGCACGCGATGCGAAAGAAGCGCAGGAGGAGATCGTGAAGATCCTTAAACGATTTAACACTAAAACCGTGGTGAAATCAAAATCCATGGTCACGGAAGAGATTCATATCAACGATGCATTGGAGAAAGAAGGGATCGAATCGCTGGAGACAGATCTCGGCGAATTCATTGTACAGCTTCGGAAAGAAGCGCCTTATCATATTGTGACTCCCGCCATGCATCTTTCCAAAGAAGATGTGGCCAAAACTTTTCATGAAGAAAAAGGAACACCGGAAAATTATACGCCTCAGCAGATCACAGCTTGGGTGAGAAAATTTTTACGGGAGAAATATGTTGCTGCTGAAGCCGGCATTACAGGCGGGAATTTTCTGATCGCTGATATCGGAGCCGTTTGCCTCACCGAGAACGAAGGCAATGCATGGCTCTCGATGGCTTTTCCAAAAGTGCACATTGCGATCGTTGGAATTGAAAAAATTATTCCATCCTATGCAGACATGGAACTGTTCTGGTCGCTGCTGGCAACACACGGAACCGGGCAAAACGTTACGGTTTACAATTCCATTCTCACCGGTCCGCGCCAGAACGGAGAAACAGACGGTCCCGAAGAAATGTATGTCGTGCTGCTCGATAATGGAAGAAGCAACGTACTGGAACAAGTGGAACAACGAAGAGCCCTTCATTGTATCAGGTGCGGCGCCTGCCTCAACGCCTGCCCGATCTACAAAGGAGTGGGCGGGCACAGCTACGCTTCGCCATACAGTGGCCCGATCGGTTCGGTTCTTACGCCCCAGTTGTGGGGAATGAAAGAATACAAACACCTGAGTTATTCTTCTTCGCTTTGCGGAAAATGCACGGAAGTTTGTCCGGTAAAAATAGACCTGCATAATTTGCTTTTATATAACCGAAGGGATTCTGTAAAAGAGAAACTTTCTACATCAACAGAAAATCTCATGTGGGTTTTCTGGAAAAAAGCAATGATGAAGAGAAGTACGATGGAAAAAGGAGGAGCGAAGCTGAAAAACTTTATGCTCAACCAGTTTTTCAAGAAGCAGTGGGGACACCGGCGTGAACTTCCGAAAGTGGCGCCGAAATCCTTCAACCAGATCTGGAAGGAAACACACGGGATGAAATAGTTTTACACGAATGTCTAGAATTTTAACCGGCGTACAAAGCACAGGCGTTCCTCACCTGGGAAATATCCTGGGTGCGATCATTCCTGCTATCGAGCTTTCTAAAAAACCAGGTAACGATTCCTTTTTTTTCATAGCCGATCTTCATTCCCTTACCACGATCAAGGATTCAATTCTCCGGAAAAATAATACGTATGCAACGGCGGCCGCATGGCTGGCTTTCGGTTTTGATATCGCAAGAAATACATTTTATAGGCAAAGCGACGTGACAGAGGTCTGCGAACTAGCCTGGCATTTATCCTGTTTCACTCCGTTTCCCATGCTGGCGAATGCCCATTCGTTCAAAGATAAATCGGGAAGATTATCGGATGTGAACGCGGGACTTTTTACCTATCCCGTTCTGATGGCATCGGATATTTTACTCTACGATGCAAATTTTGTTCCCGTAGGAAAAGACCAGAAGCAGCATCTTGAAATGACTCGGGATATTGCTGCGGCATTCAATAATCAATACGGCGAAACACTGATCGTGCCCGAAGCGCTGATCGACGAACGGGTGATGATCATTCCGGGAATTGACGGACAGAAAATGAGCAAATCCTACAACAACTACGTTGATATCTTTCTTCCTGAAAAAGAGCTGAAGACAGTTACGATGAGTATTGTTACTGATGCCACTCCGCTTGAAGCTCCCAAGAATCCGGATACTTGTAATGTATTCAAACTATATGCACTTCTCGCCTCTGATTCGCAGGCCAATGAGATGAAAGAAAAATACCTGAAAGGCGGCTACGGGTACGGACATGCGAAGACCGCTTTGTTCGAGCTCATCATGGATAGATTCAAAACAGAACGCGAATCCTTTATCCGGTACATGAAGGATAAAGACGAACTGGAGAAAAAACTTCTGCAGGGAGCGGAGAAAGCAAGAAAGACAGCGCATGTTGTTTTGAAAAGAGTAAGAGAGAAACTGGGATATTAAATGGCTGTGTTATGCCGTCCGTCCTGGCGGATCAGCATCTCACTTTAACAGAT
>JAHEYJ010000124.1:7360-9577 GCA_023251675.1 Bacteroidota bacterium | reverse complement strand
GCATGCTCCTGCAGAATATTTAATCTCCCATTCGGTTTTAATTGTTTCAACTCAAAAAGGTCTGTGCGCCTGTCTAAAAGATTATGTACGCTGCCATGTGATCGAAATTTTTTTAACAGGTCAAGCTCTAAGTCTGCAATAAGCACTGATTCGGTATTGGGTGTAGCTTCTGCCTTCACTCCATTTGTCGGGAAACCAAAATCAGCAGGGGTAAATACAGCAGATTGCGCAAACTGGATATCCATATTATGAACTTTTGGAATATTGCCTACGCTTCCTGCAATGGCAACATAACATTCATTCTCAATGGCTCTCGCCTGCGCACAACACCGGACCCTTGTGAATGCGTTTTGTGTGTCGGTCAGGAAAGGAACAAAAAGTATTTCCATTCCCTGCATTGCGAGCAAACGAGCCAATTCTGGAAATTCTACATCGTAGCAAATCAGGATTCCAATTTTTCCTGAATCAGTATCGAAAACTCTAAGTCTATTCCCCCCAACAATTCCCCAGGTACCGACTTCATTTGGAGTCACATGAATTTTAGAATACCTTTCTATTGAACCATCCCGTCTGCATAAATACCCTACATTATAAAGTTGCCCTCCTTTAATAAAAGGCATGCTTCCTGTGATAATGTTTACGTTGTAGGTAATCGCATAATCAATGAATTTATCTCTGAGCGGTTCGGTATAATCTGCCAGGCTCCTGATCGCTTCTGCCTGTGTTTGATGATTAAAGTCTGACATCAGAGGCGCATTGAATAATTCGGGGAAAAGAACAAAGTCTGAATTATACCCTGCCACTGTATTCAGGAAAAATTCTATCTGCTCGAAAAGGGAGTCGATATTTTTAAAATGGCGCATTTCCCACTGAATCAATCCTGCCCAGACGCTGTTTTTCCTTCGCCGGGTAAACTTATTCTTATGGGAATAAAGCACATTATTCCATTCCATGAGGGTAGCGTACTCTTTAGATTCCTCATCCCCCGGCATATAGTTATGCAGAAGTTTTTTTACATGAAATTCATTTGCAAGTTGAAATGAGAGCACAGGATCATTCAGTTCTTTCATCCTGACTTTATCTATAAACTCTTTGGGAGTATACCGGTCAGCGTAAGTATTGTAATTAGGAATTCTGCCTCCGAATACGATTGATTTCAGGTTTAATCGTTCGCAAAGCTCTTTTCTTGCATCGTACAATCTTCTACCGAGTCTAAGCCCACGATATTTTGAATGCACAAAAACTTCAATTCCATAAAGCACATCTCCTTCTTTATTATGAGAGCTGAATGTGAAATCACCGGTGATCTGCCTGTACGTATGGTCATCGCCAAAGTCATCATAATTTATTATGATAGATAAAGCTGAACCGACTACTTTCCCATTCACAATTACTACAAATTGTCCTTCCGGAAAAATTTCAAGCAGGAGTTTAATATGCTCCTCACTCCAAACTGAACCGCCATGCCAGTTTTTATACGCCTCCCGCATAGAATCACTCAATCCTATGTAATCGTCAAACGTCAGGTTCCTGATTTCTACTTTTTTGATTTCAGGGGTTCCGTTATGTTCTTTTAGGTTGTTATGAAATATTTTTTTCATAAGAGCCGGATTTCTTGTTTAATTGAAAAAAGCTTGAACTTTGTTTTGTGTATTGATACGGATTGGATAGGCTTGAGATTTAATTTTCGATAATTGGTAAATCTTTAGCGATGCCTGTACGAGAAAGAAAGAGGGCCGCGTATATCCTAATTTACTGAAACAATGAACTATTTTCCACCGTTCGCTCTCAGGTCTACTAAACATTTTGCATCTAAGGAGGGTATGTTGCCGCCAACAAGATTGGTAACAATATCGCTGGTTTCCGCCAGGTAATACATCAGGCAATTTTTGTCATCACAATGCTTTCCATGAGGTTCATCCTGATGAGGAGATTGCATGGATGAACCATTATTGACCAATCCTATTAGATGTCCAAACTCATGCTCTAGGACAGTCGTCTCTAATACGGTAATAGGCGGTTGTGTAATACCTCCAGCAAAATCCTTGATGGTTTTTTCAAAAACGACCATTGAAGAGTTTCCATAAGCTATGCCTAAAACCTTTGAACTTCCACTATTTACTGCGTAATCATTATCTGCAAAAAAGAAATAAGCGGTTAATAGGTTCCTTTTTGTATTCTGTGTGCGGTTTGTTTTTTCAATATTCCGAATATCAT
>JAHEYJ010000124.1:3542-7350 GCA_023251675.1 Bacteroidota bacterium | reverse complement strand
AATAAGCTGATTTTCCAGGAGAAGGTATTGCATCTTGAATAATAATGATACCACCTGGTTTATTCAAGCGTTGCTCAAGAAGTGCTTTTAAATTATCTAAGGTCGCTGACGTTGGCTGGTATCCGTTTACATATTGAATTTCTACAGTTAACTTTTCATATTTATTACCAGAAAGAAAACTGTTAGGTGTAACCCTGTCATTATTATGAGTTGAATTATCCTTCCGGCATCCTGACACCATCCCTGAAAGTATCAGGTACATACATATTATTATGAAGTATCGCATTTGAACATCCTTTTTTTAATACTCATTAGGATCCATAAGTGTTATTTTCCCCTCATATAATGGTTCCTTGGTTGCCACTACAAGGTATTTGCTGCTCTCCCAAAATTTGTCCGGGTCAGTAACCTTGATCCATTGGACGTTCGCTTCATCGTCTTTGACAAGCTCATAACTATCCGTATTATGATTTGTGAGTATGCTTATATCTCCGCCAAACACCGGAATACTTCTATTGCTGTAGATGTCAATCTGATGAAATGCATTACGATCAAAATCTGTCTTCAAGGCTTTTGTGCTGCCTATACCGATAACTCCGCCTTTTTTTTCTACAACATTATTTGCAATCAGATCTTTGTAAGTGCCTACCACATAATACGCCGTGTGGATCTTAATCTCTTTCTCAGCAAGCTCCTGGGATTGTGTGCCTATAAGTTGGGCTTTGGAATCAATTTCAGCATCCCGCTCGGCCACTCCTTTTTGTAAATCAGCCACTTCTTTTTGTAATTCAGCCCCCTGCTTGTTTGCTTCAAGCAGATCCATTTTTAATGCTTCAGACTCAGCGACCATCACGTTCCCTTTCGTTTTATACTCGTTCATCCGTTTCTCCAGGTTATCTATTGATTTTCTGTATTTAATAAGCCGCCGATCCTTCTCGCCTAATGTTGCCGTAAGGTTTTTTATTATTTCACGATTGCGGTTCATTATTTTGTCAATGAATACAATCTCTTTTACGATTCGTTCTTCTGAGGTTGATTTAATGCTTTCGTTTGAAGTATTGTCTATAACCCCTGCTCGCGAACTTGCTTCAGCAAGGTTATTTTCAATTGCAGAAAACGCCTGTTCATTATTTTCAACATTAAGCTTTTGCTGATCAAGTTGATCTTGAAGACGGTAGTTTTCTCTCGCTTGATTAAAAGCAAGATAACCTGCGGAAAGCGCCCCCAATCCGAATACGGCCAGGAGAATGTTTTTGAGAGTGTTGCTTTTACTGATGTTTTCTGAGGTTTCCATGGCGTTTAGTTTTGTGTTCCGAAGAGGAACTGGTTACACATTAAAATTCTTTCTTTAAAACCATTAAGCCAATTAATAATGAGTGAGAGGGCTTCCAACGGAAAATCTGGAGAAGATTTTTCATTTCGCCTTGTTTTCGTGAAAACCGCTGGAAGCCATACTCTCACCTCATTCTCGGTCATGGCAGAGATAATCTTCTGTAACATAACACTGCACTTTTCCTCTTTCGATTTTAAAATGAATAAAAGATTATCCATACTACTTGCCGCAACCGATTTATCCAAATGATCATACTGAAACACATCCGAAGGGTTTTCAGTTTTAATCTTCTTCGTGTATGAGCCCTGTTTCAGCATGACTATTTGTCTTTTGTCCAAATTTACGGCTTCAATCCTTTCTTATCTATTTTTTTCGATACTTCGCATTACCTCTTCGATGGTTCACCTGCTTTGCACAACCTTCTGGTATGGTGATGAGTAAAAACCGTAGATATGGTTTTTTCATAAATGTTATTTAAAGTATTTATTAAACAAAACATCTCACATGAATTGCATAATTGTAGACGATGATGCTCTTGTCCGCCTGGACTTAGAAAACAAAATCAGCCAGGTTTCTTTTCTAAATCTTATGGGATCATGCTCATCCGCGGCAGAAGCCACTCAATATATAATGAACCAGCAAGTAGATTTAATGATACTGGATGTAATGATGCCGGAAATGAATGGCTTGCAGTTAATGAAAGCGCTCGAAACAGAAAGGCCCCAGGTCATTCTTGTTTCTTCCAGCAAAGAGTTTGCAGCAGAGGCATTTGATTTTGATGTAACAGATTTTTTAGTAAAACCTATTTCTGGCGAACGGTTTTTTCGAGCCGCAGCCAAGTCAAGAAGATTGCATGAGGGGAGAACAAGCATGTCTTCATATGATGACCACTCCGTTTTTATTAAGGTAAATACACGATTGGTAAAAATTGATCTACGCGATATTCTTTTTGTGGAAGCGCTGGCAGATTATGTAACAGTGAATACATCTAATAATAAATACACTATTCATTCTACCATGAAAGGAATTGAAAGTGCTCTGCCAGGAAAATATTTTTTTCGTGCTCATAATTCCTACATTATTCGTCTTGACAGGATTTCTGAAATAGACGACAACTGCGTAGTCATCGGCCAAAAACTTATTCCGGTAAGCCGCTCTAAAGTAAAAGGGTTGATGCAGAAACTAAAATTGCTTACTTGAAAGAAGACCCTGCAAATTTCAGCAAACTATCGAAAGATGTTACGAAGCATCGAATAATAGTACCCCCAACCATCAATTGACGTAAATGAGACAGAAACCATAAGCAATGGCAATAAAACCAACGCTTCAAAAACCAGGCAGGAAGAACTGATTACTTAACGGTAAATATTTCATACGATGGCTAAAAACTCCATAGATCTGTTTTATTTGAAAAACATATCAATGGGAAACCGTGAGTTTGAATTGAAACTGCTCCAAACATTTGTTGAACAAACGGATATTGAAATGAAAATAATCCAGGAATCTCTTCAAAGAAAAGATTGGGACGCTCTCTATGCTTCGGCTCATAAGATAAAACCATCCTTGCATTTTATTGGCGGGCTTCAAACGGAAGCACTTCTAAAGAGTATTGAAGGGATTGTCAAAGACAAGATCAACTTGGAAAAATTGCCTGAACTAGTAAGTGATTTTTTGAAATCATGTATACAGGTTATTAAGGAGGTCAAAGTGGAAATTGAAAATTATCAAAATTCAAGCAAGATAAATCAAGCATAATTTTAGCACTGCTTTTACCCTTCCCGATTTTCCCAAGTTCAATGCCGACTAACGAAAACTTTACGCAGATCATCGAATATAACAGGGCATTAGATTTTGCTTCTCGTAAATAAATGCAGATGGCGCATATAAACTTTAAATTCAAAAGATATGGCAACCCTAAAACAAATTTCAGCAGCTATTTTCTTAGCAGGTTTGTGCTCTTCATTAAATGCAGGAGCACAATCCCAATCGGCAGAAACTGTTAAGCCGGCAATCAATACGAGCATTTACAATACGGCAATCGGATTACGTGCCGGTGAAACTTCCGGTTTGACCTTCAGGCATTTTGTTAATAAGGGCCGTGCATTTGAAGGAATCGTTGGCATTTGGCCTAATGCTTTTGGATTGACCGCACTTTATGAGAAACATGCCCGGGCTTTTAACATGGAAGGATTGAACTGGTACTATGGAGGAGGAGGCCATGCAACATTTGCAAGCCAAAGGACTTACTATTGGTATCGCTACGGTGACCACTATTTTTATAGCTACAGAGCGGATGGGAGTATGGCGCTTGGCTTCGATGGAATTCTTGGTTTGGAATATAAAATCAAAGCCATTCCTTTCGCAATAAGTTTAGATATGAAACCATTCATAGATATCAATGCAAGCAGTGGTCTTTATTATTCCCTGGATCCGGGATTAGGATTCAAATTTGTTTTTTAAAGAAAAATATTCAGT
>JAHEYJ010000124.1:0-3532 GCA_023251675.1 Bacteroidota bacterium | reverse complement strand
TTTCCCGAAGGGATGACTTCGGCATAAACTCACAAGCCATGATAACAGGACAAATTCAAATCCCCAAAACAATGCCGAAAGAGAGGAATGCTCACGAGCCCCTGTACGAAGGCAATAATTATGCGGTGAAAGAAAATTATCAAAGAATCAAACATGAGGTTTGTGTGTTTTTGGTTGATGATGACAAATTCTTTCTTAATGGACTTTATTATTTTCTAACCGATTCACTATCTCCAAAAATTAAATTGAAAACATTTTCAACTGCAGAGGAATGCCTCAATGCAATGAACCTGCAACCTGACATAATTGTACTGGATTATATGCTTAGTTCAGGCTCATCAAAATCAATGAATGGCCTTTCTGCTTTAAAAAAAATCAACCAAACCTCCCCGGAAATATTTGTCATTATGCTTTCAGCACAAGATAGCATTGATGTGGCTATTGATACGCTTAATGAAGGCGCGTATGATTATTTATCGAAAAGCGAAACTGCTTTTTTACGGCTTAAGAACATAATTAAAAATATTGCAGAAACCATTTCAGAAAATATTGAAATGGAAAAGGAAGATGCCCTTGTAAAAAAAATAAATCTGCTGATCCTCCTTTTTTTGTTTCTGCTTCTTACTATTGGGCGGCTCGTACATTAATTGAATATCCATAAACTCAATGGACAAAAAGATATTAATCATAGAAGACGACAGAACACTTCTTGAAACCATGAAATTTAAACTTCAACATAAAGGTTATCATGTAGAAACAGCGCAAGACGGCTGGAATGCCCTGTTGTTTTTGGAGCGGAATAAAATTGATTTAATCATCAGTGACATCATGATGCCGAACATCTCCGGGCTGAGTTTGCTGAGCATACTTAATGAATTTAATTTCGACAAGATCCCTGTGATCGTAATATCCGAACTCAAAAAAACAAACACCATAAGAAGTGCAATGAGATTGGGTGCGTATGATTTTATTGTAAAGCCAATTGACTTTGAGCAATTATGCATAACAATATCATTTTTATTGCAGAAGAAATAAATGAAAAATATGTCTAAATCCAAAAGTAAAAACCATGAAAAAGTTTAATATTAAAAAGATCCTCATTCCGCTGGATTTTTCAGAAACTTCTCTGTTGGCAATGGAAGATGGCGCATACATGGCATCGCTTTTTAAAGCGGATATAACTTTACTAAATGTAATTAGATTAAATTGGAGTGCATACAGAATGGGAGACCTGCCACTTGCCGATGACTTCATGATCTATCAGGAAGAGAACGCTTTGCAAAGATTAAATCAACTTGCAGATGAAATGCGGCATAAATTTGATATACAGATTGAAACAAAACTTGAAACTGGCTTTGTAAGTCCTGCGATTGTTGAAGTGGCAGAAAAGTGTAACGCTGACCTGATCATTATGGGTACCCATGGAGTTAGCGGTTTTATGGAAAGGTTTATCGGAAGCAATGCATATAGAGTCGTGAATGATTCAACATGCCCAGTCATAACCATACAGGCTCGTACTAAGCGAAAAGGGTTTAAAGAAATAGTTCTTCCCATTGACAACTCCTTATACTCCCGTCAAAAAGTAGATCATGTAATTGAACTTGCGAATCATTACGATTCCAGGATTCATATTCTGGGTTTGACACACGCAGCTGATGAAAACGAAATCAACAAGTTAAAAATAAGGCTTAAAGAGATTGAAGAATACATAGATAAAAATGCGCTTATTCCCAATACGCAAATCGGGTCAAACAAACAAATCCGGCAAGGGGTGAATTATGCAAAAAACACAATGGCTTATGCAGATGAAATAGGAGCGGATCTAATCGTGATTATGACGGAGTGGGAGGAAAATGTTACCGGCCTTTTCATAGGGCCATTTGCAAGACAAATCGTCAATCATTCAAAAATCCCAGTAATGAGTATTCGCCCTGATGTGGAAGCGGAGTTAGTTGGGGATAGACCGTTGTGGATGGAGTCACCTTTAAAATATTATTTCGAGTGAGTGCATGTAGAGATGAAAGCAAACAAAAAGCATAAAAGAATCACAGAGAGCGCCATTTTCCCCGAATGAAATGCATTTGGAAACATTCACACATTATCTAAAGCCAAGGGTCGGAGAAACAATGCAGGGCAACGAAATAAATTGATAATCCTGGCCTAGCACCGTAAATTCATGAAAATGATAAACTATATTGAAACAAGTTTCACAATAATAAAAAAGGAGGCATAACATGAACACCATTGAAAAGGTAACCTGCTGGGGCGACACACACCATCCTAAATGGATGGATATCGTGAGAATGGGATTAGGCATGATTATTTTCTATAAAGGAGTTGAGTTTGGCCGCAACCCTCAGGATTTACACACACTGCTTGAAGGAAGTAATATTGCTTTATGGACATTTCTTATTGCACACTATATTGCAATATCACATATTGGTGGAGGAATATTAATTATGCTAGGATTGCTTACGCGCCCAGCAATAATGTTTCAGATGCCTATCCTTATTGGTGCAGTTATATTTACAGGAAGGTCAATAGGTGTTTTTGATATTTACTCCGGGTTTGGGCTTTCTGCTCTTGTGCTGGGTCTGCTTATAATTTTTTTGATTTACGGATCAGGGCCATTCTCCGCAGATGAGTATTTAAGAAAACACCCGGACGTTTAATCTGAGTATGGAAATACAATTAAATATATAGATGGAAGATTGCAAAAATAAAAATGTCTAAATGGAAACGGACCCTACAACGAAGTTTGACTTAAAGGATTTCCCTGGAAAAATTCAGCCATTACCGGGCGGTGGAAGTTTGGTTACTACCTCAGTTGATAATATGGTGAACTGGTCCCGGTCGAATTCGCTTTGGCCATTAGTGTTTGGTACAAGCTGTTGTGCAATAGAAATGATGTCGGCAGCGTCTGCAAAATATGACTGGGCACGATTTGGATTTGAAGTGGCAAGAGCGTCACCCCGGCAAGCTGATTTAATAATTTGTGCCGGCACAATTGTTTACAAAATGGCTCCGGTGCTCAAACGCCTCTACGACCAGATGCCTGATCCAAAATATGTGATTGCGATGGGTGCATGCACAATTTCTGGAGGGCCATTTTTTTATAATTCATACTCTGTCGTAAGAGGAATTGACCACATCGTGCCCGTGGATGTGTACATTGCCGGTTGTCCCCCGAGGCCGGAAGCGCTTTTGCATGCACTGATTTCTCTTCAAAATAAAATTAAAGAGGGCGGGACAAGGGAAAAACTCAACATTGATCATTGATAAAACTTTCGCATGGAAGGAAAAATAAATATTGCACCAGCGCCTCCGGGATATGAACAACCGGGTTTTTTTGCCACTTCACTGGAAAAAGCAGTTGGACTTGCCCGAAAAAATTCTATTTGGCCTTTGCCTTTTGCAACTTCGTGTTGCGGAGTAGAATTTATGGCATTGATGGCATCACATTATGACCTGGGCCGCTTTGGTGCTGAACGACTTTCATTTTCACCCCGTCAGGCAGATTTGTTAATGGTAA
>JAHEYJ010000123.1 GCA_023251675.1 Bacteroidota bacterium | reverse complement strand
AGCAATTAAAGAAGAAGGGGATCCTGTTTTTTTCAATGCTTCGGCTATTTTAATATCCGCAATCGCATAGCCCACACGCAATCCGGCAAGACCATATATTTTTGAAAACGTTCGAAGAATGACCAGGTTTGGATATTTCTTCTGCAGCAGGAAGGAATCAGGGAATGAAGGGTCGTCCACATATTCGCAATAAGCTTCATCGATCACTACTATTATTTCATTTGAGATGTGCTTCAATAAGTACTCCAGTTGCTTGTGAGTGATAATCGTTCCGGTAGGGTTGTTCGGATTGGCAATGAAGATCAGTTTGGTATTTTGTGAGACCAGCGGTAAAATATTTTCGACATCACAAACGAAATCTTTTTGTCTTGCCAGAAAGTACTTGGTATTATGCGCTGCACAAAGCTGTTCATAGGCCCGGTAGCTTTTTTCAAAGATTATTATTTCCTCTTCTCCTTCTACAAAGGTCTGAATGATGCCGTCGATCAGGCGGGAGGAGCCGGCGCCGACAATGATATTTTTATGATCCACTCCGAATTTTTCTGCAAGCTTTTCTTCCAGAAAAAATGGAATACCGGGGTATTGATGGATATTCCTGAGACCTTTTTTTAAAGCAGCTGTTACTTTAGGAGAGCAGCCATAGCAGTTCTCATTGGTGGAAAGCCGGACAAGTTGAGTCTTTTTCATTCGAAAATACTTTTACTGATATTGAACAATACTTCTTTTCTGTACCAGGCAGTTGCCCGGATGTCGGTAATGGGAGAGGCGTATGAAACTACTTTTGCGGCAAATTCCTCCTTGTCTTTTTGTGAGATAGTTTTCAGGTTGTTTCCCGAAATAAGATCGCATGCAGTTTTTGCGAAACGAATCGTAGGGGCGGATGCGCCGATGGCAACGCCTGCATGCACGATAGAATCATTTCTGTCAAGGTGAATATGATAGGCCAATGAAACCACCGAACATTCCATGGAGCGGCGGGTTCCTACCTTGATGAAGCCGGAATGTAGTTTGCGGTTTTTCTCCAGCAGAGGAACGAGCACACTTCTCAATACCTCTTTTTTCTGCAGAACGGTCTTTCGGGGTCCTGTAAAAAAACCGGAGATCGGGACCGTACGGGTTTTCCCGTTTGCAGAAAGTATCTCGCATTGCGCCTCCAATGCCATTAACGCACAGGCCATATCACCAGAAGGTGAAGCAGTACACAGGTTCCCGCCAATGGTGGCAACCTCTCTTATCTGCGACGAGGCAAGGGAGTGTGCGGCTTCTTGAAGCGCCGGAAAATGCTGAGTGATAAATTTATCATTTACAATTTCTGCTGCAGTAGCCAGAGACCCGATCCTGAGTCCTCCCGAGATCGTATTAATCTCAGTAAATGTTTTATCATTCAGCTGAGCAAGATTGATGATTGTAAAGCTGGTCTCCTCCTGCTTTTTCAGTTCCATCAACAGGTCCGTATAGCCTGCACCGAACCGAAAGTTTTTTCCCTCCTGCATGGCCTTCAGCAGCCCGGCTTTGTTCTTAGGAGAAGTTATTTTGAAATCCATTGAGTCAGGTTTCAGTTTAATAATTATTAAAAACAACTCATGTAGCGTTCCGCGCGGTCCGATAGAATGGTTACAACAATTCCGTCCGGATTATTTTTCTGGATCCAGCGTTCCGCGCCCAGCACATTTGCGCCGGAGCTGAAGCCAACAAAGATTCCCATATCTTGTATTAATTGTCTTGACCGGATCTTGGCTTCTTCCGTTGATACCAGGATGATCTCATCGAGCATCTTCAGATCGACCAGGAACTTGCTTCCGTCTCCGATCCCCTGGATGCCGTGCATTCCGTGTTCGCCGCCGCTCATTACCGGTGATTCGGCTGGTTCAACAGCAATGATCTTCATTTTCGGAAATTGTTTGCGAAGGGTTTTGCTGGTTCCCATTAACGTGCCGCCGGTGCCGGTACCCAGAATAAATGCGGAAATACTTTTTGAGAGCTCCTTTGTCTGGTCCAGGATCTCGACTCCTGTCGTTTTTTCGTGACATTCGATATTGAGAGGATTAAAAAACTGATCCGGGTTGAACCAGCCTTTTTCTTTTGCAAGCTGATCTCTTAATAGGATGGCACCGTCAAAATCACCGGCTTCTGTTTCGATGATCTCTGCGCCGAACAATCGCATCATCTGCCTTCTTTCTTCGCTCATATTCTTCGGCATGATGATCTTTATTTTATAGCCTCTTTCCGCAGCCAGCATGGCAAAGGCAATTCCTGTGTTTCCGCTCGTTGCTTCAACAATAGTGTCTCCTTTTTTAAGAAGTTCTCTTTTTTCTGCATCGTTGAAGATATAAACGGCAATCCTGTCTTTAATACTGCCGCTCGGATTGTACACTTCAAACTTTGCATAGAGTTTGTCATTTATTTTCAGCAGAGGTGTGTTTCCCACAAAATCAGATGCTCTCATAATAGTAGTTTTAGATTAATAGATTTATTTTTCATATTTCCGTGATCATTTGTTTTCATGAATAGCTTTCAGAACCCGTTCGGGAGTCATGGGTAATTCGAGAAATTCAACACCGAGTGCATCACATACCGCATTGGAGATAGCCGCAGCTGTTGGAATCAGTGGAGCTTCGCCGACTCCTTTGGCTCCATACGGACCTTGTTTGTCATTTGTTTCTATAGGATAGAAATGGATATTAGGAATATCCGATGCAGTAAGGATCTTGTAGTTGTGAAAATTAGGATTCAGTATTTTTCCTTCGTGCATCAGTAATTCCTCGGTCAATGCGTAGCCGACGCCTTGCAGTATTCCACCTTCAATTTGTCCGGCGAGGAGAAGAGGATTCAATACTTTCCCCACATCCTGCGCTACATAAATATCAAGCACTTTTACATTTCCTGTATAGGTGTCCACTTCTACTTCAATTGCCTGCGAAGCAAAAGCATAGGTGCCCGACACATTTCCTTTGAAATCCTTATCCTGGAATTTACTGGAGGGTTCGTAAAAAAATGATGCGATCGCCAATTCGTTGGGTTCAGAGAAGTGCATTTCGCGGACTACTTTGTCTAGTGCAATGGTTGTTTTTGTTTTTTCTGAAATGATCTTATTGTCGCTGTATTCAAACTCAGGATCATTTGTTTGCAGAAGTTCAGAAGCTTTCTTATTTAATTTATCTTTCAGGATCCGGATAGCGCCCAACAAAGAATTGCCGGCTACAAAGCTGGTGCGCGAAGCATGAACGCCCACATCCCAGGGTTTTACATCGGTATCGGTGTTGATCACTTTTATTTTCTTTAATTCAATGCCCAGTTCTTCCGAAGCGATCATGGCAAGAACTGTTTCTGACCCCTGTCCTATTTCATTTGAGCCGGTGATGATGGTGCAATATCCGTACGGGTCTATTTTTGATGTTGTACCGCAGCCGTCGGAACGATAAATTTTTGCTCCTCCGCCAACGTGCAGCATGGATGCATAGCCAATTCCGTTCTTAAATCTAGGGTTTTCCACTTTTGCTGGCTCGGCTCCGCTCGCCACATGCTTTTGCCTTTTGCCTTTTGCCTTCTCTATGACCGTTTCAAGACATTCTTTGTGACCGCAAGTTTCGAAATGCAAACCTTGTCCGGTGATCTCACCTTTTTCATTAGCGTTAAGAAGTCGAATTGCTGCTTTATCCATTTTCAATTCATCTGCGAGAAGATCAATAATTCGTTCCAATGCAAACGTGGCCTGCGGATTTCCGTAGCCGCGGAATGAACCTGCAAAAACATTATTGGTGTAAACTGCGGTCGCGTCAAATTTACATGCGCGGACTTTATATAAAGAAGAAAATGCCTGCATGATCACAAAAGGAGTAGTTGCTCCCCACGATGTATATGCGCCATTGTCTTTGATGATATTTATTTCCCGGAAAGTGAAATTCCCTTTCTCATCGGCTCCTGCGGTCAGATCGATGATCATCGGCTGCCGGGTAGGGGAGGCGATGAATTCTTCTTCGCGTGAATAAAGGATCTGCACAGGCCGCCCGGTTTTGATTGAAAGCAAAGCGCAGATCGGTTCGAACGGATGCATGTCGAGTTTGCTGCCGAATCCGCCGCCGATCACTGGCTGAATTACGCGTATGTCGGAAGGATTCATCTTTAAGGCATGGGCCATGTCGCGCTGATAAAGAAAAGGAACCTGTGTGGAGCTGTATAACAAAAGTTTTCCGTCCGTCTTATTAAAGCTAGCCGTAATGTTGCTGGTCCCCATGCAGGTATGCGTCATTCGGGGAAGAGAAAATCTTCTGGTCACCGTCACTGCACTTTTTTTCTTTTCTTCTTCTAAGTGTCCGTGTTCGTAATGAAAGACTTCAGCAATGTTCTTGTTCGGAAATTTTCCGCTGATGAATTTATTTATCTGGGGAGATTTTTCATTCAGCGCTTCAAACGGGTCGTAAACTCCCTTCCGTACTTTATATTTTACTTTGATAAGTTTTAACGCTTCCTGTGCGATCGCTTTGGTATCGGCAGCAACGGCTGCAATTTCATCACGCGTGCAATTTGCTTCTCCTTTTTTAAGAATCGGATGATCGCGCTTGTAGCCGATATTATTTACATCTACATCATCCGCCGTGATCACGCAGACCACGCCGGGAAGTTTTCTTGCTTGAGAGACATCGATCGTGAATTCTGCCGCCGGATGTTCCGTACGTAATATCGCTCCGTGCAGCATGCCGGGCAATACGATGTCGTGCCCGTACACCGCTTTGCCTGTTACACGAATGCCTGCATCGTGTTTTGGAACGGGCTTTCCTATGACTCTAAGTTCTTTTTTCAATTGTTTAATATTTATAATAATCCTTATTCAAAAAATTTTTGCGTTTTCTTTGCGGTATTTTTTCTTAGCGAACTTTGCGAGAAATATTTCACGCAAAGAGCGCAAAGGCTTTCGCAAAGGGCGCAAAGTATTCGCAAGCTCAATTATGCTATTTTTCTTTTACAAATAATTTCTCCGTTGCATCAATAATCTTCACGTAACCCGTACATCTGCAAAGATTTCCTTCTAAATGTTTTTTAATTTCTTCCCTGCTTGGTTGTCCTTTCTTATTTTTTCCGGCACCTCGGTTGGATTTCTCATGCTGATTCATTAATCCTTTAATTGACATAGCCATTCCGGAAGTGCAGAACCCGCATTGAACGGCTCCATGCTGAACCAATTCGTGCTGCACGATATCGAGTGATCCATCTTCTTTTGTAAGTCCTTCTATGGTGGTGATCTTTTTGCCTTCCGCGTTGATGGCGAGAAAAAGACATGAGTTGATTGGTGAACCATTTATAAGCACCGTGCAAGCTCCGCATTCTCCTTCCCGGCAGCCGGGTTTGGTTCCTTTCAGCTCCAGCACATCGCGGATCACATCCATCAGCACAGCGGATGCTTTTACATCGCAGGAAACATCTTTGCTGTTAAGCTTGAAAGAGATTTTGTGTCGTTGAGCTATTTTCTGCTTCTTTTTCATTGATAATCTCATTTTTCACGCAAAGTTCGCGAAGATTTTCGCAAAGAGCGCAAAAGTTTTATAAGTTATTTACAATTCTGTGAATTCCATCTTTCAACTTAACATTGTTAAAATTAATAAGTAACCCAAGTTTGACATTACTTAATCTTAGATAAGTAAGGGTTTGGGCGTAATGAACAGGTGCGAGCGTTTCCAATGATTTAATTTCAATTACAACTTTCTTTTCAATCAGCAGGTCAATTCTATAGCCGCATTCCATTTTAATCTCTTTGTAAATCAAAGGCATTGGCACTTGCTGTTCGACAACAAGGCCTGCCTCGCGTAATTCATAAGCAAAAGGAAATTCATATGCAGATTCCAGTAATCCCGGACCCAGCTGCTTGTGAATTTCAATTGCAACTCCTACTATTTTATTTGACAACTCGTTTTCTGTCATTCTTTTGCTTTCTTTGCGTGTTTTTACTTTGCGAACTTAGCGTGAAATTTTTTCTCCTTCTAATTCAAATTCCATTCCCTGTTTGAAAATACGCAACGTTTTATCTTTGTAATTGCCTGTTACCGTTTTGCCGATCGCTTCTTCGATCTTTTCTGCGCTGAACGGAAATTCCTTCATCCCTGTTGCTCTGCCAAGAAGAAAAATATTGTACAGCACAGAATCAATTTCGTCAGGGAATTTTTTAATAAATACTACTTCTTTGCATTGCTTCCCAAGATAGTCGGCGAATGAATTTGTATCGGGATATGAAGCTGCTTGCGCATTTACTGAATACGGAGCAATTTTATAATCGCCAAAGATCACGCTGCTGTTCTTGTGCAGGTAAGGAATGCACCGTTGTGTTTCCAGCGGCTCAAGTCCGAAAAGGAAATCAACATTTGCCGTGCCGGTAAAACCGGTGCAATGCTTACCCAGTCCGATTCCGGCTGTGACAACGCCACCGCGCTGGGAAAGTCCGTGGATCTCGCTCACACTGACCGGAATGTCAGAAAGCATGGCAGCTTCTACAATTATATTGGTGAGATAGACAATTCCCTGTCCTCCCACGCCGGCAATCAGTATCTTCTTGTTCTTGCTCATTGTTTTCATTTTACCTCTACCAGAACTTGTTCTTCTGTCTTCACCGTTTCCCATTTGATGGCATTGTTCGGACATACATCAATGCAAAGTCCGCACAGAGTGCAGCGTGCATAATCAACCTGGATTTTGCCGTTTACTTTCACTAATGCCGGACATCCGAAATTATCAATGCAGTGGTTGCATTTATAGCAGGATTGAAAAAGGTTGAATTGTTCAACTACTTCGCGTACATTTTTATCAGTAATAGAAATGCTGTGAGCAATATCGGCTGAAGGATTTTCATTCAAACGTTCCATGGCTTTTGACCCTTCGTATTCGAACCTGTATTCTTCCAGCAAATGACGTACGCCCACTGCCGCTTTCTTTCCTGAAGCAATTGCGCCAATAACGCTCATGCTGTTTCCAGCGCTGATATCACCGGCCACTAGAATATTTTTATATCCGGTAAAACTGTTTTTGCTTTTAACTCTTATGTTTTCATCCAGAGATAAAGAAGAAAGTAAGGATGTTTCAGTGGTTTGTCCGATGGCAGCGATTATAAAATCACAAGACAGATCCAGCAAATGTTTTTTATTGCCAAAAGAATGAAGGCGAATATTGATTTTTCCATCTACGGAAAGAGAATCAACATAGCTGTCAGCAATGATTTTGATTCCTTCTTCTTCAGTGTCTTTTATTTCTTCAGCAAAAGCAGGCATTGTCTCTTTTGTTTCAATGCAGGAAAGAATGATATTATTTTTTGAGTTCAGTTTCTTAGCCGACCGCGCTGCGTCAATGGCGCTGTTTCCTCCCCCGATGATCAGAATGGTGGAATCGCCTTTTAATTTATTCTCTTTAAGGTTAAATGATTTCAAAAATGAAAGCGCATCTGTTCTTTTTTCCGAAGGAACAGTTTTTTCTATGATGTCAAGTATTTTGGATTTATTTAATCCGATGGCAAGAACAACCGCATGGTATTGGCTGGATAATTTTTCAAGCGTTATCTCTTTTCCGAGTGAAGTGTTGAAATGGAATGTTGCACCCATATCTTTCAGCTGCATCGCTTCATAGGCAAATCCTTTTTTATCCATCCGGAAATAAGGAATGGCGTAGGTAACCATTCCGCCGGCCTTGCTTTCTTTTTCATAGATAGAAACATCATAGCCTGCCTGCAAAAGATCGTACGCGGCACTGAGTCCTGCCGGGCCGGCACCAACGATCGCAACTGACTTATTCTTCTTCGCTGCGTTCTTTATTCTGAATTTTGGAATGGAAAAGTCGTTGAAGTATTCATCAAACGAGGAAACAAACTTTTTCAGGTCTTTGATCGGAACCACATTTTGTCTTTTAGAAAACAATTCGCAAGGACGATGGCAGATATCGCCGCAGGTTCTTGCAAAAAGCATTTTGTCGCGGACGATCTCCACTGCGGATTTATAATCGCCTTCAAGAATTGAATTAAAGAATCCGTGGTTGCAGATATTGGCAGGACAAAGCTGTTCATCAGCGGGAATGGAATAGTCCGCCATTAGTTTTGCTTTGGCTCGCGATAAATTGTTCTTGGGAGCGTAGCAGCGTGAACAGGCCAGGTCGTGATCTTCGTGATTGCCGCAGTTGTTGCAGAGATCCGGATCCACGGTAATTGTCATTTTCTTATCCATCTTCTCTTTGAAATCCGGAAGGAAGATGCACGGCGCCTTAGAGATCACAACAGAAACTCCATGGTAAGCCATTGCCCTGTTCAGTCGTTCAAAACCATCTCGGATATCAAATGGGTTAATTGTTTCCACAACTTCCACACCGAGGCCTTTTATTACTTGTGAAATATCGAGTTCATGATATTTAGGAAGCCGGGAAGCGCCGGGATGCGATTGATGGCCGGTCATTCCGATGGTGCGGTTGTCAAAAATAACGACGAGAATATTGGCTCGTGTGTACACGGCGTTAACAAGTGATGAAAGTCCTGAATGGAAGAAAGTTCCGTCGCCAAGCAGGGCTACCAGTTTTTTATCTTTCTGTGAGGAGTGGAAGGATTCATACAAACCCTGCGCCATGGAAATGCTCATTCCCATGTGATTGATCGTATCGATCATCCGGAGCGGTGGAAGAGCGCCAAGACCGAAACATCCGATGTCGCCGCAGAGGATCAGTTCGCTTTGATCTCTTGGGATTGCCAGTTTCAAAAGATAAAAAGTTGCTCTATGCGGGCAGCCTGCGCATAATGCAGGCGGACGCGGCGGAAGATTTTGCAGGAACTTTTCTGAATTCTCCAGCGGAAGATTCTTGTTCTTATTTAATTTCTCCTTGAGTAAATTTTCAAGGACATTTGTGATCAGATCGATGGAGAACTCGCCTGTTGTCAGCAAACCGGAAAATCCTTTCCCGAGAATTTCCGTTCTGATCTTATTTTTCTGCGCTAAAGTCCGGATCGCATTTTCAATGAACGGATCCAATTCTTCAAGCACCAATAGTCTTTTGAAATTCTTTTTCAGGAAATCCAGGATTTGTTTTTCAGGAAACGGATAGATCATTCCCAGATCAAGAACATTTACTTTTGCTGCTGCCTTGTTCTGATGAAGGATCTCATTGATATACGCAGTGGAAACACCACTACAGATAATGCCAAGTTTTGATCTATTCTTCTTCAGCGGAAACCGGCTGTTCTTCGCCAGGAGTTCAAGAACTTTTTTGTGTTTTAATTTGCCAAGAAGCCGCACATGTGAAGCTGCGGTGCGCGCCGGGATGTTTATGTGTTCAGGCAGGCGGTCGAAACCGGCTATCCTGTTCTCCTGTTTTATCGAACCATAAGAAAAAATACTTCGTGAATGTGAAACGCGCGTAGTGGTCCGGACGATCACAGGCAATTTGATCTCTTCTGAAAGTTTGAAAGCCTGTTTCATCATATCCAGCGCTTCGGCAGGAGTGGAAGGATCAAAGACGGGCACGGAAGCCATCTGTCCCCAGTAGCGCGAATCCTGTTCGTTTGAACTCGAATGGCATCCAGGATCGTCGCAGACCACAATGACCAGCGGGGCGACAATGGTTTGATACGCAATGCTCATCAGCGCATCACTGGCTACGTTCATTCCCACATTTTTCAT
>JAHEYJ010000122.1 GCA_023251675.1 Bacteroidota bacterium | reverse complement strand
TCACTGCGGAAGACAATGGAGTCGCTAATTTCAAGGTGTATAACCTGATCGGCAATGTGGTTATGCAAAACGATATTGCAGTCAAAAAAGGCGTGAATAAGATTGAAATGGACTCTAAGAATTTTGAATCAGGAATTTATTTCTATTCATTGTCAAAAGGGAATAATTCGTTCACCCGCAAGATGATCGTTAACAAGTAATGCCTCCATTCGAGTTAACTATTCTCGGCTGCAGTTCCGCCACTCCCACTTCATCAAGAAACCCTACAGCTCAGGTACTCAACGTACATGACAGGTTCTTTTTAATTGATTGTGGTGAAGCCACACAAATACAGATCCGAAGGTACAAGGTAAAGATCCAGCGGATCGATCACATCTTTATCAGTCACCTTCACGGAGATCATTATCTTGGTTTACCCGGCTTGCTGGGTACCATGCATTTACTGGGAAGAGACAAGGATCTACACCTCTATTCTCCTCCCGGACTAAAAGAGATTATTGACATTAATCATTTACATTCAAAAACATTCCTTAGATACAAATTGATCTTTCATATCATTGAAGAAAACACAGCGAAACTGATTTATGAGGATGATAAACTATCCGTAGAATCCATCCCGATGAATCACCGGATCCCCTGTTATGGATATCTGTTTCGCGAAAAACCACTGCCCAGAAATATCATAATAGAGAAAATAAACGAATACGCTATCCCTGTTCAGGCAATCCCAAGAATAAAATCAGGGCAGGATTATGTTTCTGAAGATGGTTCCCTGATTTTGAATTCTGAACTGACAACAAATCCTCCCGCCCCCCGGTCATATGCTTATTGTTCCGATACCATTTATGATGAGTCGTTTCTTGAGCAAATAAAAAATGTAAACTTACTTTATCATGAAGCTACCTTTGAAGAAGGGTTACTTTCAAGGGCAAAAGAAACATTTCATTGTACTGCCAAAGAAGCTGCAACCATAGCATATAAATCGAACGCTCAGCGGTTGATCATCGGGCATTACTCAGCACGTTACCACGAGCTTGACATCTTACTTAATGAAGCAAAACAAACCTTTCCCAACACTGTTCTTGCCATTGAAGGAGAAAATTACAGGGTGATATAATAGTTGCTCTTTCCTTATTTCTATTTCAAAATACTTGTTAACTTTGTATAGAATTAATCTAAATAAGGTGTCAAAGATAAAAGTACTCATAGCCGACAATAGTTTCCTGATAAGGGAAGGGCTCCGAAATGTCATAAACACAAATGCTGATTTCAAATTAGTGGGTGAAGCTGAGAAACCTGAAGAACTTGCTGATAAACTCAGCCTGCTGCTACCTCATGTCCTTGTAATTGACTATGCCTCTCTCTATTTTTGCCTGGATGATATTTCAGTAATTCACCATCAATACCCGCAAATAAATATTTTAGCCATTACTAATCCTCAAAATAAAACAACAATTGCTAAAGCCTTTGAGAACGGGGTTGTGAGTCATCTTCTAAAAGACTGCGGAAAAGAGGAGATCGCAGAAGCAATTTATTTTACATCAAAAGGGGAAAAATTCCTATGCGGGAAAATCGTAGATGCGCTCCTCCGGGAAAATGTTTCTACTGCAAAACCTTCAAGCAAGGCTTCCTGCGATGGAATCAAACTTTCAAGCAGGGAGATTGAAATTATCAAACTGGTGGCAGAAGGAATGAGCAATAAAGAAATAGCAGAAAAAATCTTCCTTTCTGTTCACACCGTCACCACGCATAGAAAAAATATCATGAGCAAGCTGGGTGTTAATAATACTGCCGGTTTGGTAATGTATGCTGTTCGCCAGAAACTCATTGATGAAAGCTCGTTGCTGTACAGCTCCAATTAGCAGATCATCTACTTTATTTACAGTATTCTGTTTTTACCTTCTTTGAGGTATTGTCAACCATTTCATTCTGCCTACTTTTGGTTATAATCTTTAGTTTTAAATTTATACTTTATATTTTATATGAAATCATTAATAATCAATCTATTATATTTATTTACATTATGTATTAATTCATACTCTCAGGATAGGCAATTTATACGGACGTACCAAAGCACTGTTCTTCCAAAAGGAGGAATGGACCTGGAAGCCTGGAGCACGTTCAGAACGGGCAGAAAATATTTCTTCAACGAATTAGATAACAGGCTGGAATTTGAGATCGGATTAAATGACAAACTCCAAGCTGCATTTTATATCAACTACTCTTACAAAGCTTTTGGAGCGAACAGGGATACGCTGGGAGGCATTGCCGACACTTCCATTAGCGGCATCTTTAAAGAATCGGCATTCTCCGTTTCGAGCGAATGGAAATGGAAACTTCTTGACCCCTCAGCAAACGCGATCGGAATGGCCCTTTATGCTGAATTGAGTTTTGCTCCGAATGAATTTGGAGTGGAGAACAAACTCATTCTTGATAAAAAATACGACAAGAACAGCTTCGCCTTCAACCTTGTGAATGAATATGAGTTTGCCTACGCAGTAGAAAAGGGAATAACCAAAAGAACATGGGAAGATGGCATTGAAGCCGACTTGGGATACATTCATTTGCTTAAACCCAATTTCGGCCTGGGGATTGAAATGAAAAACCAAAATGAGATTCTAAAAAACGGATGGCAGCACTCCGCTTTGTTCGGCGGCCCGACCCTTTTTTTCAGCGGGGAAAAGCATTATTTAATTCTTAACATTCTTCCCCAATGGACCAATCTTCATAAAACAAATGATGCGCCTAACAACCTTGTTTTAAATGAACATGAAAAACTTGATGTTCGGCTACTTGTCGGCTTTAGCTTCTAAACCTAACATCATCGCTAAAGGAATGGGCTTTATTGCAATTCTTTTTGTTCTTTATTGCTGTACCCCGAAAATAAGCCCGCCGACTGAAACGGATGTCGATTACGGCAGAACATTCTGGAGCGATTGCTCTCTTGAAAAACTGACTGAAGCCCGCAATCTTTATATAAAAAAATGCGGGGGCTGCCATGCGCTGAAATCGCCCCAATCTCTTACAGAAGAGAAGTGGAGAAAGATCCTGCCTGCAATGACAATAAAAGCCAAACTGAATCCCGCGCAGCACGACCTTTTACTGAACTATATTCTCACCATGAGGCAATCCATGCTGCAACCGAAAAAGTAATGATTCAGCATCACTTCGTCCCTATTCTTCTTAATTTTGTTTCATGATGCTTATTGCTGACAGCGGCGCTACTAAAACGGATTGGAGATTTATTGATAAGAAAGGAAACGTGCATACTTTCTCTACTGCCGGATTTAGCCCGTTGTTCTGGACAAGCAAAGAGATAGCCGACGAACTGAACAGAAAAATTCCGAGAAAGGTCAAATCTCAAATCTCTCCGAAAGGAGTCCTTCGGACAAACCTCAAATCGCAGATCTACTTTTACGGAACCGGATGCTCAAGCGCAGCACGAAACAAGATCGTTGAAGTTGCTTTAAAGAAAGTTTTCCCCCACTCCGCTCCGCACATCCATCACGACATCCTTGCCTCTGCAAGGGCGTTGCTTGGACGGCAAAAAGGAATTGCCTGTATCCTCGGCACCGGGTCCAATTCCTGCTACTACGATGGAAAAAGAATCACGGAAACAAAAGGAGGGTTAACCTATATCCTGGGCGATGAAGGCAGCGGAGCACACCTGGGAAAGGAATTCATCAAGGCTTTTCTTAACCATGAGCTTCCCGAAAAGATCCACAAAGCATTCCTGGAAGAATATCGTTTGGACAAGGATAAAATATTTCAGGCTGTCTACCATAAAAAATACCCGAACCGGTTTCTTGCTTCGTTTGCAAAGTTCGTTCATCAGCACCTCAGCGATCCTTTCATACATAAAATAGCAACGCAATGCCTTACCGAATTCTTCGAGAAAACGATATGCAAATATGAAAACCACAGGCATGTTCCGGTGGGTTTTGTCGGCTCCATTGCCTCTAACTTTAAAAACATCCTGCGGTTAATTGCCAAAGAAAAAGGAGTGGAGATAAATAAAATCATATCAAATCCAATTGACGAACTTGTAAAATATCATCTCAGTTTATAGTTTTTAGTAAAATGGTTTTAGTTAAATCCGTTTGGAGTTATTGTAAAAAAATCTTTGATTGCAAAAACTAAAACAGACAACCAAATAACTTAAACGAATAACACGCAAACCAATAACCAAACTAAATTTTAATGAACTATATCTTATTTGACGATCACCGCGACAATCTTCTCCCGCTCACTTTCACCCGTCCGGTTTGTGAGATCAGGATCGGAATTTTGACCATTCGCGAAAAATGGGAGAAACACCTGAAAGCAAAAACGTCCACGCTTACGGAAGAATACCTGAGCAAAAAATTTCCGCTTATTGAAAAAAATCAGAACCTGCTGATCAACGGTTCGGTTTGCCCCAATCAGAAACTGGTAAAGGATATTCTCTCGTTGAAACCGGGCGATGCACTTTTCAGTAATGAAACGTTGATTGCAATGAATGCTTCTTCTGCTGATACATCCAATTTCAAAAACAAAAAAGAAACAAAATCCTTTTCTCTGCATATCAAAAATCTATGGGACATCTTTCAGAAGAACGGAAAAGCCATTGATGATGACTTTGAGCTTCTGACAAAAGGGAAGAAATCACAGAAACTCAGCAAGACCAATCAAGTTATTAATCCGAAAAATATTTTTCTTGAGAAAGGAGCCAAAGTGGAATGTGCGATCCTCAACGCAGGCACCGGCCCCATCTATATCGGTAAAGATGCCGAGATCATGGAAGGATGTATTGTACGCGGCCCTTTCGCACTTTGCGAACATTCACAGTTGAAACTGGGAGCAAAAATATACGGACCCACCACCATCGGCCCTGAATCGAAAGCAGGAGGCGAAGTGAATAACTCCGTCATCTTCGGAAATTCCAACAAGGCGCATGACGGATTCCTCGGCAATTCAGTGATCGGAGAATGGTGCAACATCGGGGCGGACAGCAACAACTCCAACCTGAAGAACAATTATGCGCACGTAAAATTATGGAGTTACGCTTCTGAGAAATTTGAAAACACCAACCTCACGTTCTGCGGACTGATCATGGGCGACCACAGCAAATGCGGAATCAATACCATGTTCAATACAGCAACAGTGGTTGGCGTGAGCGCAAATGTTTTCGGAGCCGGATTCCCGCGCAACTTCATCGCCGATTTTTCATGGGGAGGCGCCAGCGGTTTCACTACTTACAAACTTAATGATGCCTTTGGCACTGCTGAAAAAGTCATGGAAAGGCGAAACAAGAAACTAAACGATACAGAGAAAGAGCTGCTGGCAAGAGTGTTTGAAATGACAGAAAAATACAGGAAATAAGACATAAAAGCCATCCTTCATTCAATAAAAATTGATAAAACGACACATTGTCTTAATTCTCCCGGTGGCATTATCATTGACTTCAAATCCGCGAAAAATGAAATTATACGAACCATACAAAAATCAGACAATAACTTATTTTTCTCTTTCCTGTTTTTCATGATCGTTCGCTTTTCGAAGATAAAAACCAGAACTTTAGATTTAAAACATTAAACTCCCATTATGAATCCCTTTGAATCCGATGACTTGCGCTTGAGCCCGATCATTGAAGATGATGCCGAACTCATTCCTCTTTTGAGCACCGAAGACGAAGAGCAGATGAACTCCGAAAAATTTCCGGACTCCCTTCCCATCCTTCCCCTCCGCAATACCGTTCTCTTTCCCGGCGTGGTGATCCCGATCACCGTAGGGCGCGATAAATCCATCAACCTGATAAAAGACGCCTATAAGGGCGATAAAACCATTGGCGTGGTGGCACAGAAGAATGACAAGACCGAAGATCCGACCGGCGAGGAACTGAATCAGATCGGAACGATCGCTTTCATTTTAAAAATGTTCCGCATGCCTGATGGAAACACAACGGTGATCATACAGGGCAAGAGAAGATTCGAACTGAAAGAAATTACGCAAACCGAACCTTACCTGAAAGCAAAGATCGGCGAGTTCAAAGAAGCAATACCCGAGAAAGGTGATAAAGAATTTGATGCGCTTGTTTCTTCCCTGAAAGATATTGCGCAACAGATCATCAAAGGATCTCCGCATATTCCATCGGAAGCATCGTTTGCGATGAAGAACATCGACAGCCCTTCGTTCCTGATCAACTTTATCTCTTCCAACGCAAATATCCCGGTCACGGAGAAACAGAAACTGCTCGAAGTTCCCAATCTGAAAGAACGCGCTACGCTCCTGCTTACGCATCTTACAAAAGAACTGCAGATGCTGGAACTGAAAAACCAGATCCAGTCAAAAGTAAAAGTGGACATTGACAAGCAGCAGCGGGAATACTTCCTTCACCAGCAGATAAAAACCATCCAGGAAGAACTCGGCGGGAATTCATTTGAGCAGCAGGTGGAGGAACTGAAAAAGAAAGCGAAAGATAAAAAATGGAACAAGGAAGTTGCAGAACTCTTCGAGAAAGAAATTAAAAAACTGGAGCGCATCAATCCGAATGCAGCCGAATATTCTGTTCAGACGAATTACTTAGAAACGCTGGTCGATCTGCCCTGGAACGAATATACCCTGGATGTTTACGACCTGAAGAAAGCGCAAAAGATATTGGACAAAGATCATTACGGCATGGAGAAAATAAAAGAACGGATTCTTGAACATCTTGCCGTACTGAAACTGAAGAACAACATGAAAGCGCCCATCCTTTGTTTGGTGGGGCCTCCGGGCGTTGGAAAAACTTCTCTCGGGAAATCAATAGCTTCCGCACTGGGAAGAAAATACGTACGCGTTTCGCTTGGCGGATTGAAAGACGAAGCCGAAGTGCGCGGCCACCGCAGAACCTACATTGGCGCCATGCCCGGGCGTGTGCTCAAAGGAGTGATGAAAGCAAAATCATCCAACCCGGTTTTCATGCTGGATGAGATCGACAAAGTAGGGAACGATTATCACGGCGATCCTTCCTCTGCCCTGCTCGAAGTGCTGGATCCCGAACAGAACAGCGCTTTTCATGATAATTTTATTGAAGTGGATTATGACCTTTCAAAAGTGATGTTCATCGCTACGGCAAACACGCTGAGCACCATTCAGCCGGCGTTGCGCGACCGGATGGAGATCATTGAAATGACAGGTTATTCCGTAGAAGAAAAGATAGAGATCGCTAAAAGATACCTGGTGCCGAAACAATTTGAAGAGAACGGAATTAAAAAGCGAATAGCCATAAGCGATAAGGTATTGGAAAAGATAATTGAGAATTATACCCGAGAATCGGGCGTGCGCGAACTGGAAAAGAAAATTGCAAAGGCAGCGCGAAGCATTGCCAAGAACATTGCGATGAACAAAAAAATTTCTTCTTCCATCACAGAAGAAAACCTGGTAACCATACTTGGCCCCGCCCATCCGAAAGAACATTACCAGGATGCCGGCGTGCCCGGTGTTGTCATCGGCCTTGCCTGGACTCCCGTTGGCGGCGATATTTTATTCATTGAAACCAGTTTGAGCGCCGGAAAAGGAAAACTCACGCTTACCGGGAACCTTGGCGATGTGATGAAAGAATCGGCTACGCTGGCACTCGAATTTTTAAAAGGCCACAGCGACACCCTTGGAATTACGCCCGAAGCATTTGCAAATAAAAACATTCACATACACGTACCCGAAGGCGCAACGCCCAAGGACGGACCTTCCGCCGGGATTGCCATGCTCACTGCGCTGGCTTCTGCCTTTACAGGAAAGAAAGTAAAAAAGTTTTTGGCCATGACCGGCGAGATCACCTTGCGCGGACGCGTGCTGCCAGTGGGCGGAATCAAAGAAAAGATCCTTGCCGCCAAACGCGCCGATATAAAAGAGATCATTCTCTGCGAAGAGAACCGGAAAGATATTGAAGAAATAAACAAAGACTTCTTGAAAGGGCTCACGTTCCATTATGTAACTAATATGATGGATGTGCTGAGCATTGCTTTGCCACAAAAGAAAGTTTTTGCAAATTAAAGCCTCCCATTGACTAATGACTATTGGCTATTGGCTTCCCTGTTGGCAACTAAAGAAAAACTATTTCCAAAAACGTTTTATTATTGCATTTAAAGGTATGCACGGCAAATTATCAGCCTTAGTGCTTCTTAGTGTACTGTGTGCCTTAGTGGTATTTTTTTTCACCACTAAGACACTAAGAGCACAAAGTTTCACTAAGAATACAAATCTTCTACTTTAATGAAACGGGTCTTACTTACCCTCTTCCCTTTTTACTTTTTGTCGTTAACGGCTCAGGAACTTCCTGTGGCCGCTGATTATTCCGGCGCTACCAAACTTAATTTCAACGGAAGAAAATGCGTGTACGGCCCCACGGTTGCGCCCAAAGGGTTCGGAAAGAAGAATGAGTTCAAGGCATGCGACAAGCAGGATATTTACACCTTTGAAAAAGAACATAACTCCGCCTGGTATATTTTTTCTGCGCCTGAAGACGGCAACCTGCTTTTGGAGATCATCCCTGAAAATCCGAAGAACGATTACGACTTCATGCTCTTCCGGTGGAAAGACACTTCGTTTGCAACTGAACTCAGCAAAAAAAATATTCTTCCGGCGCGGACCAACCTGGCGCGCTGCGAAAAAACAGGCACTTCCTCTACCGGGCTTTCTTTTTTTGCTTCCCGCGACCAGGTACCGGTCGGTCCAGGGGAATCGTTCTCAAAACCGCTTCGCGTAAGAAAGGGAGAAAAATATGTCCTGATCCTGGACAACGTGACGCCGAAAGGAAAAGGCCATACGATCAGCATGCAGTACCTGCGCGATATAACGCTCAGCGGAAAAGTGCAGGATGAGAACAAACGAAATCTTGTTGCTTCTGTTTCAGTTGAAGACAGGAATGATCATATTATTGCCAGGACTACAACCGATTCATCCGGTAATTACCATTTAGCCGCAGAGATCCTTGACGCAGATTCATATACGTTGATCCTTGACAATGACAGCTCCTTTGCCAGCTGCATGGATATCTCCGCACCTCTTCTTTCCAAGACCAATTATGAATTAAAGGACATAAAAACAACCCTTAAGCATTTATCAGCAGGCAAAAAATTCGTACTTGACGCCGTCTATTTCCACAACGGCACAGAACAGCTTCTGCCCGCTTCGGCTCCCGCCCTGTCGAAAGTTATTGAGATGATGAACAAAAACAAGAAGATGAGCATACAAATAGAAGGACACGTGAACAACAAAGAAGCAATGCCCAACAACACGGGAGCGGATCATCAGAAGGGAGAAGAAAAAGCAAAAGCTATTTTTGATTACCTTCGATCAAAAGGAATTACAAAAGAGCGGATGTCGTTTATCAGCTACGGAAGCCTGTACATGATCTACCCGAAACCAACGTCAGAAAAAGAAGCGGAAGCAAATGAGCGGATAGAAATTTTTATTACTTCAAAGTAACTTACTGCACAACCAGTTTCACGGTTTTTTCTCCAGCCTTGTTTTTAATCTTCAGAATATAAATTCCGTGTGAAGACGGGGTAAAGTTTACGGTCTCCTGTTTACAGTTTACGGTTTCAGCATATATCTTCTTGCCCGGCAGATCATAAACCGATAATTCAACCGGAGACCGCGAACTGTAAACCGTAAACTCTCCTGTTGTCGGGT
>JAHEYJ010000121.1:3814-9714 GCA_023251675.1 Bacteroidota bacterium | reverse complement strand
GAACACGGGAGAATACATACATTACTATACCTTGCTTGGCAATGGATTGCTGGCTGCGAATACCACTTATACCGAAAATAATAATTTCAGCTACAATGCCTTCACGCTTGACGCAACCTTTTCCTGGCAATTCGCCCCCGGAAGTATTTTTTCTGTTGTATATAAAAATGTGATCGACAATGAAGGGTTCCTCCTTCCAAAGAATTACGCCGATAATTTTTCACAAACCTTTCAGCTACCTCAGACCAACAGCATTTCAATAAAAGTGTTGTACTACCTGGATTACCAGCAGATCAAGAAAAGAAAAGAATAACTGCGGACCTGAATTCAAAATGCACGTCACAAAAAAAAAGGCCTTGCTATTTCCAGCAAAGCCTTTCTGAAATTTCTGAAAAGAATTTTCAGCGCTTATTCAAATCTGAATTTTCCCATATCGTTAAGATTGGAGAACTGAATACGGATCGCATTTGCCTTGTTACGTGAACGTGCCATTCGAAGAAAAACCTCCAGTGTTTTCCAGTAGTTATGATCACGCTGCGTATCCAGAAGCAATAAATATCCCATAATGATATTACCGGCCATTTCGACGAGGCGGCGCGCGTGAAAATCGATGAACTCATGATTGTCCATCAGCACCACTTTGTTTTCCGCTTCTTCGTATTCTTCGGTCATCTCGATCAAGACCTTACGATAGGATTCTGTTTCCGGCTTGATGGGTTCTTTTTCATACGCCTGTATCTGCGCGAGGTACGCGCCGGTGGTTACGCCGCGGATGGCAGCCACGACCTGAAGTTGTGTTGTTCCTTCATAAATGGAAGTGATGCGCGCGTCGCGGTAGATCCGCTCGATCGGATAATCTTTCATAAATCCGGACCCACCGTGGATCTGTAATGAATCGTAAGCGATCTCATTGCAGAATTCGGAAGTCAGGCCTTTGGCAAGAGGCGTGAATATGTCAGCCAGCTTCTGAAATTTTCTCATCTCATCTTTCTCATCTTTGGTCAGTTCTCTTTCCTGGGAAATATGAGTAAGCGTCTTATAAATATCTACAAAGCGTCCGGTTTCATACAACAGAGAGCGGGATGCAGTGAGCTTGGCTTTCATCACGGCAAGCATTTCATACACAGCCGGAAATTGTATGATCGCTTTTCCGAACTGAATTCTTTTTTTCGCGTAGGCCAGCGCTTCACGATAAGCCGCCTCGCCTACTCCAACGGACTGCGCTGTAATTCCCAATCGCGCTCCGTTCATCAGCGACATCACATATTTTATCAATCCGAATTTCCGTTGTCCGCATAATTCGGCAGGCGCATCTTTGAAGACAAGTTCGCAGGTTGGAGAACCTTTGATGCCGAGTTTATTTTCGATCCTTCTGACAGTAACACCGCCGCTCTTTTTATCATAGATGAACATGGAAAGCCCGCGCCCATCCTGTGTTCTTTCTTCTGAGCGGGCCAGCACCAGTGAAATATCACCGTCGCCGTTCGTGATGAATCGTTTCACGCCGTTAAGCAGCCAGGTTTTTCTTCCTTCATCATAACGTGCTTTTAACATGACGGCTTGCAGGTCCGAACCGGCATCGGGCTCGGTCAGCGCCATCGCCATTGTTTCTCCTTTACAAACGCGGGTGAGATACGCCTGTTTTTGCTCAGCAGAACCGAACTCATTGATGGTCTCCGCGCAATCCTGCAATCCCCAGATATTCACAAATCCCGCATCGGCTCTTGAAACAATATCTGCCGCCATGATATACGGAATGATCGAGAAATTCAGCCCGCCGTATTTACGCGGAAGAGAAATTCCCATCAGGCCTGCTTTGTTGATCGCTTCAATATTTTCAGAAGTTCCCCTGGCATATTCCACCCTGCCGTTCTTCAAAACGGGACCGTCATGATCTACTGACTCAGCGTTAGGGCCGATAATGTCACCGCATATTTCACCGATGATCTCAAGGATCTTGTGATAGCTGTCGATCGCATCCTCAAAATCCTTGGGAGCGTAATCAAATTCGCTCTTCTGTTTGTAATTATTTTCTTTCAACGCAACGATTCGCTGCATGAGCGGATGATCCAGGTGAAAGCGGATGTCGGGATTGTCTGTATAAAAATTTGCCATATCGTTCTGTTATTACTACGAATTACGTATTAAAACGAATTACGAATATTATCAGGCTGCAATTCGTTATTCGGTCCATTCGTTATTCGTTGTTCTTGTTTATTTTGTGTTTTCTTTATAGTAACGGATCATTTTCGGGATCACCGTCTCCACTTTTCCGGCGATCACGTAGTTTGCGATTTTATTGATCGGCGCATTCGGATCGGAGTTAATTGAAATGATAAGGCTGGACTCCTGCATGCCCGCCAAATGCTGAATCTGCCCGGAGATTCCGCAGGCGATATAAAGTTTCGGACGAACGGTAATTCCTGTCTGGCCGATCTGCCTGTCGTGTTCAACATAACCAGCATCTACTGCCGCACGCGATGCGCCGACCTCTCCGCCCAGCATGGCAGCAAGGTTGTGAAGCAGTTTAAAATTTTCTGCTGATCCAACTCCAAATCCTCCGGCAACGATCACCGGGGCGTTTTTAATATTCGATTTTTGCTTTTCAATATGACGTTCAAGAATTTTTACAATAAAACATTCTTCGGGAACATATTTCTTGACATCCAGCTTTACAACTTTCCCTTTATGGTTCGGATTGAAAATATTTTTCTTCATCACGCCTTCACGCACCGTTGCCATCTGCGGACGGCAATCCGGGTTGATGATCGTGGCGATGATGTTTCCGCCGAAAGCCGGACGGATCTGAAGGAGAAGATCTTTATAAACTTTTTTCTCTTTTTTCTCTTCGTGATCGCCGATCTCAAGCTCCGTGCAATCCGCGGTGAGCCCGCTGCCCAACGCAGAAGAAACGCGAGGGCCGAGATCCCGTCCGATAGAAGTTGCTCCCATTAATGCGATCTGCGGTTTTGTTTCTTTGAAAAGATTTACCGTCAACTCAGTATGCGGCAAGGTTGAATACGGAGAGAGACGCGCATCATCAGCCGTGTAAAGCACATCCACGCCGTACGGAAATATTTCTTTCTCGAAACCTTCCAGGTTATGGCCGATCAGCAGTGCTTCCAACTGACATTTCAGCTGTGTGGCAAGGCTCCTGCCTTTTGAGAGAAGTTCAAAACTTACATCCGAAATTTTTCCTTCTTCCAGCTCGCAATAAACACAAATGTTATTCATAGCAATTATTTATTTCTTAAATAGTGATAGAGCTTGTTGGCAAATTCATTTTTGATCTCACACTATCCGACGATGTGTGAAGCGATTAATTCTTTCATCAGCCCGCTTATGTCTTCGTCCATATCTTCAATGCGTTTTGATTCTTTGGATTGAAAAACGATGTTGTCCACCTTTTTCACTTTCGTGGGCGATCCTGCCAATCCAAGCTGTTTAGCATCGCAGACAATGTCATTCACGCTCCACTCTTTTATCGTGAGATACGAATCCAGTCCTCCTTCAACATAATCATTGTCATTCTCCTGGCGCTTGCTCAGCGTATTTGAATGTTTGTATTTCATCAGGCGTTTTGCATTCCGCGGCCTGCAGGCAGGAGCAGAACTGTTAACGGTGATCAGCAATGGGAGCGGACATTCAACTACTTCAACTCCGCGTTCAAGACGGCGTTTGATCTGGATATTTTTATCCGTCACCTTCAGGATCTCCTCACAATAAGTAACCTGCGGAATTCCCAACTTCTCAGCAACCTGCGGGCCAACCTGTGCGGTGTCGCCGTCGATCGCCTGGCGGCCGCAGATGATCATGTCGTAGTCTTTTATTTTTTTGATCGTACAGGCAAGTGCATACGAAGTTGCCAGCGTATCCGAACCGGCAAACGCGCGGTCGGTGAGAAGAATTCCGTCATCCGCCCCGCGGTAAAAACCTTCGCGAAGAATTTCCGCCGCTCGGATCGGTCCCATCGTTAAAATAGTAATTGTACTGCCCGGAAATTTATCCTTAATGCACAACGCCTGTTCCAGCGCATGCAGATCTTCAGGATTGAAAATGGCAGGCAAAGCAGCGCGGTTCACGGTACCATCGGCTTTCATTGCATCTTTCCCTACATTTCTTGTATCAGGAACTTGTTTTGCGAGGACAATAATTTTGTAATTCTTCATATTAAGTAATTGCAATTTATTTTATTATTCCACAGTTAACATAATGCCAACCCGCGAACTTTATGCGAATGATACGAATGAAAGACCAAAAAGCATTTGCGGCATTCGCATGAATTCGGATCGTTTGCATTACCATATCGGTGGCTGATTAATGATTTTGTGTTTAAATGATTGCGCCAAATTATGGAAGAAGCAATACTGGGTTTATGACCGCCATCATACTTTCAGAAAGAAGTAACCAACAATGTTTGAGGCGACTTATGGCGGAAAGTTTTTTAACACTCACTGGGCAATCATTATATTTGATCTGATCTAGATTGTTAATCAAAATATAATCTGAAGTCAGAGATTGCAAGCAACCATTTTCTACTACTCACGTCTTCATAATAAGAAGCAATGAAAACTAAACTAATACTCTTACTCCTTTCAATTCGCGGACTAGTTAGTGCGCAAAGCATTACTGCAGATTTTTCAAACTCTTCGGTTTGCTTTAATAGTCCTACTTGCTTTACAGATTTATCTACAAGCCCATCTTATTCAATAACAACTTGGTGGTGGGATTTTGGCAATGGGAGTACTTCTACAGTACAAAATCCGTGTCATACTTATCCAATGCCCGGAACTTACACTGTAACATTAATTGCAACAAACAACAATGGAAATAAAGATACTGTTGCACATCCCATAGTTGTTTACAATAATCCTATTGCAAGTTTTTCCGGAGGTCCTTTCAGCGGTAATGCAAATTTTACAGACTTATCAATATCATCAGACGGTAGTGTTTCATCTTGGTATTGGAGTTTTCCCGGAGGCAATCCTTCAACAGCAACCTCACAAAATCCAACGAACATATCATATCCTGTAGGAACATATACTGCATGCCTGACTGTTACAACAAATTTTGGCTGCATAAATTCAACCTGCCAAACCGTCGTCATCACTTCTATAAATGAAATTTACTTAGAAGCAATTGTAAATATTTTCCCAAATCCTTTTTCCACTCAGATAACTTTGCATGCTGATATAAATTTCAAAGACGCAACCTTAATCATTTACAACTTGTACGGCCAACAAGTAAAACAAATAATAAATATTTCCGGGCAGACGATCACGTTGCAGCGCGATAATCTACCAAGCGGGTTGTATTTCATTCGCCTTACGCAAGACGGTAAAATAATTGCAACGGATAAATTAGTGATCACGGATAAGTGATACAATAACAAAGGAGTTCACAGTAAAACTCATTTTTCTACCTTATGTTTTGTATTCTTAGTGAAACTTAGTGCTCTTAGTGCCTTAGTGGTGAAAAAAAATTTACCACTAAGACACTAAGGCCACTGAGAAACACTAAGGCGGAAAATTGTCGCACTCTTCACAACAAAATCAGATTTTGCCCTTTCAAAATTGTTTCTACCTTTGCTTCCAGAATGCAACTACTCAACACATATTTTTGGTTTTATCCATCACCTGAAACGGGAGGGTAAAATCATTTTATCTAAGGCAATGAAGCCCCTCCCGAGAAATCGCGAGGGGTTTTTTTTTGGACTCGCCCCTACCCTAAAGGGAGAAAAACAAAAGACTATGAACACAAAAAATAAAATAAAGATCGGAATTCAGGGAGCCCACGGCTCATTTCATGAACTGGCAGGCAAAAAATATTTCAGCTCTGCACATAACATACCTTTACTCCCTTCAGGGCTGGGGCCGGACCTGCATTTCATCGAATGTGTA
>JAHEYJ010000121.1:0-3804 GCA_023251675.1 Bacteroidota bacterium | reverse complement strand
TTCGGAATTACCGCCATAGAAAATACGGTCGCCGGAACCATTCTGCCCAACTACGCCATTCTACGTGATTCAAATGTACGGGTGATCGGTGAAGTATATCTTCACATCCAGCAGAACCTGCTTGCGCTGAAAGGACAAACCATCGCAGACATCAAAGAAGTCCATTCCCACCCGATGGCGATCTTGCAGTGCCAGCCGTTCTTCGAACACTACCCGCACATCAAACTTATTGAAGCCGACGATACGGCTTCGCGCGCCCGATGGATCTCTGAAAATAATCTGAAAGGAATGGGCGCAATTGCCGGCGCGCACGTAGCTGGACTTTACAACTTAGATATCCTGGCGCCGAGCATTGAAACGCACAAGAAGAATTTCACGCGGTTCCTTGTCATTGAGCGAGGCCAGTCGAGTTCAGGTAGAAATGAAAATGGAAACATCAACAAGTCATCGATCTGCTTCAATGTTTCGCACACAAAAGGTTCGCTGGCAAAAGTGCTGACCCAACTTGCGGAGAACGATATTAACCTGACCAAGATCCAATCGCTGCCCCTTGTGGGTAAAGAATGGGAATACTACATACATATTGATATGGAGTTCGACCGCTACGAAGATTATATGAATGCATTAGCGGGCATCAAACCATCGTTAAAAGAATTTAAAATACTCGGCGAATACGTGCGGGGCATAAAGGAAAACGTTCCGGTTGTTCAACTTCAAAACTGAATAAAAACAAGACCTGCAAGGTTTTAAAAACCTTACAGGTCTGAAGGCAAAACAGAAAACTATGATCATCAAACAAAGCAAACGGCTGAACGAGGTGCAGGAATATTATTTCTCACAGAAACTGCAGCAAATACGTCAGATGGAAACGGAAGGAGTAAAAATCATCAATCTCGGGATCGGAAGTCCGGATATGGTGCCTTCTGAAAATACGATCAGCGAACTCATCACCGCCGCGCAGCATCCGAAAAGTCACGGCTACCAATCCTATAGGGGAATTCCTGAATTACGGAAAGCGATCGCGCATTTCTATAAAGAAACATACAACACGCACCTGGATCCCGAAACGGAAATCCTTCCTTTGCTTGGTTCCAAGGAAGGCATCACACATATTTCACTTGCATTTCTAAATACCGGTGACAAAGTGCTGGTTCCGGACCCCGGCTATCCTACGTATTCATCCGTTTCAAAAATGTGTGAAACAAATATTCTGCACTACAATTTAAAAGAAGAGAATGGATGGATGCCCGACTTTAACGAGTTGGAGAAGATGAACCTTCGAAAAGTAAAGCTGATGTGGCTGAACTATCCGAACATGCCTACTGGAGCGGAAGCCATCGGCGAATGTTTTGAGAAACTTATTGCGTTCGCGAAAAAACATAAGATCCTGCTTTGCCATGATAACCCGTACAGCATGGTGCTCAACAATAAAAAACCAAAGAGCATCTTACATTATAAAGGAGGAAAAGATGTTGCAATAGAATTAAATTCGCTGAGCAAATCGTTCAACATGGCCGGATGGCGTGTGGGATGGATCGCGGGAAAGAAAGAATACATTGACACCATTCTAAAAGTGAAAACCAATATTGACTCAGGCATGTTCCTGCCGGTGCAAAAAGCCGCAGCAGCGGCGATGAACAATCCTCCATCGTGGCATGTGAAGCGCAACGAAGAATACAAACGGAGAAGAGAAAAGGTCTGGGAACTTTTGGAAGTGCTCGGCTGCGATTACGATATTCACCAGGCGGGAATGTTCGTCTGGGCAAAAATTAAAAAAGGAAAAATAAGTTCTGAGGATTTTGTGGAAAATATTCTTCAGAAAGCGAATGTATTCATCACGCCCGGATCTATTTTCGGAAAGAACGGAGAAGGATACGTGCGCGTTTCGCTGTGCAGTGAAGTGACTACCATTGAAGAATCGATAAAAAGAATTAAACAAACAACCGTCATTGCGAGGAGCGGAGTGACGAAGCAATCCAATAAAGAGATTGCTTCGCTTTGCTCGCAATGACGAACCTGGCACTATGAAGATCACCATCATCGGACTCGGACTTATAGGCGGATCGCTGGCGCTTGATCTGAAGGCAAGAGGTTTTGCAACGCACATCACCGGCGTTGACAATAATGCCGAGCATTGCCGGCTGGCGCTTGAGTTAGGTTTGGTGGATGAAATACAAGGCCCATCCCCAACCCTTCCCAATGGGAAGGGAGCAAAGAGTGCAGTCCTCCCCTTCGGGGAGGATTTAGGAGGGGCTCTCAATTCCGACCTGATAATTATTTCCATTCCTGTCTCTATCACAGCGAAACTTCTTCCGAAGATCCTTGATGGTATTGCTGATGACACGGTTGTGATGGATGTCGGTTCGACAAAACACGAGATCTGCAAAGCCATTAAGAAACATCCGAGGCGCAAACAATTCATCGGAACCCATCCGATCGCCGGAACAGAGAACTCCGGGCCGAAAGCAGCGGTAAAAAATCTTTTCGACAACAAGATCTGTATTTTGACAGTTGACGACAGCGCATTGTGGGCCGTAGAATGCGTTTCAGCAATGTATGAGACGCTGAACATGAAATTATTATTCATGCATTCCGATGAACACGACAAGCACGTCGCGTATGTTTCGCACATTTCGCATATCTCTTCGTTCGCGCTGGCAACCACGGTTCTGGAAATGGAAAAGAATACATCCACTATTTTTGACCTCGCCGGTTCCGGGTTTGAATCCACCGTTCGGCTGGCGAAAAGTTCACCTGAAATGTGGGCTCCTATCTTTGAACAGAACTCGAAACATGTTTCGAAAGCATTGGGAACGTACATCAAGCATCTTACAAAATTCAAGAAGGACATCGACAAAAAAAATACGAAAGGGATGCAGCAGGTAATGACAAAAGCAAACACGATCAGAAAAATTCTAAAATAAAAACATGGAAGCAACAAAAAAGATCCGGCAATTTCTCGGTCTCACACTTTCCAGCCCGCTGGTAATTGCAGGGCCTTGCAGCGCAGAGACCGAAGAGCAGGTGCTCACCACTGCAAGACAAATTGCAGCAACAAAAAGAGCGACTATTTTCCGCGCAGGAATCTGGAAACCGAGAACCCGTCCCGGCCAGTTTGAAGGCGTGGGAAGCATCGGGCTTGAGTGGTTGAAAAAAGTAAAAACAGAAACAGGATTAAAGACTGCCGTGGAGGTGGCCAACGTAAAACACGTTTACGAAGCGTTGCGCATGGGCGTTGATTTCCTGTGGATCGGCGCGCGCACCACGGTAAATCCGTTCAGCGTACAGGAAATTGCAGACGCATTAAAAGGGGTGGACATTCCTGTATTTGTAAAAAACCCGGTGAACGCAGATATTGAATTATGGATGGGAGCAATCGAACGGATGCAAAAGGCCGGCATCACAAAGATCGGCGCCATTCATAGGGGATTCTCATCGGCTGACAAATCCCAATACCGGAACAAACCGATGTGGGAACTGCCGATCGAATTAAAACGCAGGCTTCCGGAGATCCCAATGCTCTGCGATCCCAGTCATATTTGCGGAAATCGGGAATTACTTTTCAGCGTTGCGCAAACGGCTATCGATCTTGACTACGAAGGACTGATGATCGAAACACATTGCAATCCGGATACCGCGCTCAGCGATGCGAAGCAACAGGTCACGCCGAAAGAGTTCGACCGGATCATTGATCAGATCGTGCTTCGACTTTCTTCCGTTGAAGACCGCGACTATTTGAGCTCACTTGAAGATCTCCGCGACCGCATCGATGAACTGGACACGAAATTGATCTCATTGCTTGCC
>JAHEYJ010000120.1 GCA_023251675.1 Bacteroidota bacterium | reverse complement strand
ATTTCTTTTGGGAACAACCAGGATGTGGTATTAAACTCCAACCTGAACCTTCAGCTGGCAGGAAAACTGAGCGATAATATTGATATCCTTCTTGCCGCCACGGATCAGAACATCCCCATTCAGCCGGAAGGAAATACGCAGCAGCTACAGGAGTTTGATAAAGTGTTCATTCAGTTCGGAATAAAAGACCTTCCTAAATCGGGTAAGACAACCGTAACGGCCGGCGATTTCCAGATAGGAAAACCGAAAGGATATTTCATGAACTTTAATAAAAAGTTACAGGGATTGAGTTTTGAATCCAGGATCCGATCCGGTAAAACGCATGCAAAAGGTTCTGTGGTTAAAGATTCGTTGGGAGATTCCGGATCTTTAATTGTAAAAGCAAGCGCAGCGGTTTCAAAAGGAAAGTTCGCCAGGAATATTTCTTCGGAAAGTTCTAATGGGAACACTTTTAACGGCCAGAAACAAGAACGGAACCAGGGCCCCTATAAATTACGCGGGGCGGAAAGCGAGCAATACATTGTGGTGCTGGCGGGAACTGAAACCGTTTATTTAGACGGGCTATTGCTCGCCCGGGGGCAGGAAAATGATTACGTGGTTGATTACAATACTGCCGAAATTACTTTTACTCCTAAAAATTTAATTACCAAAGACAAACGCATTTCGGTTGAATTTCAGTATTCGGATAAAAACTATGCCCGTTCTCTCATTCATACTGGAACCGAATATGATTCAAAAAAAATAAAGGCCCGGATAAATATTTTCTCGGAACAGGATAATAAAACCAAGCCGCTTCAACAAGCACTTTCCGATCCGCAGAAGTTGTTGCTTGCGGCCATCGGCGACACACTGCAAAATGCTTTATGGCCTTCGGCAGACAGCATCGCTTTCAATTCAACTGAAGTTTTGTACGACAAAAAAGATACAACGATCGGCGCTTATGTTTATCCGGGTATTTATGTTTATTCAACCGACAGTGCCAAAGCACACTTCCGCATGAGTTTTTCCTATGTGGGTGCTTCTAAAGGAAACTACCTGCTCAAACAATCGGCTGCCAACGGGAAAGTTTATGAATGGGTGAGGCCGGATTCTGTGACCGGTCTTCCCAGGGGTACTTTTGAACCTGTTGTACTTCTCGTTGCTCCCAAACAGAAACAGATGATTACTGCCGGGGCTGATTTTTTAATTGGGAAAAACTCCAGGCTCTCCATTGAAGGTGCGGGAAGTAAAAACGATATCAATACATTTTCATCTCTTGACAAAGCAAATGATAACGGATTTGCTGGAAAACTGAACTGGGATGGAGTAATTCCCCTTTCTCATTCCACTATTCCTTTTGTCTTCGATTCTTCTTCATCCGAAACGGGAAAACCAGGAAGCGGGGAAGTGGGGAAAAACATGGGATGGAATCTACTTACCAATGTGAATTACGAATATGTACAAAAAACTTTTTCCGCCATTGAACGGTTCCGTAATGTTGAATTTGAACGTGACTGGAATCGGGGCAGCACTGCTCAAACTGCCGATCAGCACATTATTGGAGGAAGATTAGGACTTGCCCAAAAACAAAATATCATTTCTTACGATTATAAATCTTTTCTGGAAGGCGGCTTTTACCAGGGCATGAGGCACGGAGGCAACATCAATCTCGAATCAAAAGGTTTCGTATTAACCGGGGATGGAAGTTATCTTAACTCAAAAAGCATTTCATGCAACACGAATTTTCTCAGGCACCGGGTTTCGTTTTCCAAAGAATTCAGGATTAAAAGTTCACGGTTAAAAATGGGGGTCAGAGAACAATCTGAAGAAAACCTGATGAAGGACAAAAACATGGATTCCCTGCTGAATGGAAGCGAGCGTTTTTACGAGCGGGAGCCTTTTGCAGAATTCATGGATTCCTCCAAAAATAAGTTTATGCTGAACTACAAACAGCGAATGGATTACGGAAGGAGCCATATGGCAGGCGCTGAACTTCACCGTTCCACCTTTGCAGAAAATTACGGGGGAGGAATTGAACTCCTGAGAAATCCGAATTCACAGCTCCGTTTGACCGGAAGCTACCGCACACTTACCATTATTGATACTATCATCACTTCACAAAAGCCCGAGAATACCATTATCGGAAGAGCGGAATACAATTTCTCTTTGCTGAAAGGGTTTTTTTCTTCCGGAACTTTTTATGAAGTGGGATCAGGGCTCGAATTGAAAAAAGAATATATTTTTATTGAAGTCGCGGCAGGACAAGGCACCCATATCTGGACCGATTATAATTCCAACGGCATCAAAGAACTGAACGAGTTTGAGATTTCTCCTTTTCCGAATGAAGCCAATTACATCAAAGTATGGATGCCCACCGATGACTACATCAGCACGTATACCAATCAGTTCAGCGAAGTTTTTTCGGTAAGGCCCGGTTCTACATGGAGCAATAAAAAGGGATTCAGGAAAATGGTTGCCCGCTTCGCCAATCAAACCGCTTACCGTACCGACCGCAAAACCACTAATACCGATCTGGCAGTCGCTTACAATCCATTTCTTTCCGATACAAAAGACATCACACTCGTATCGCTCAATTCCACGCTCCGAAATACGGTCTACTTTAATGAAGCTGATGCGGTTTTCGGATTGGATTATTCTTTTCAGGAGGTGCGTAATAAAACACTGCTGGAAAACGATACCTCTTCGCGTGAAAACAGTTTCAATGAAGCGCACCTGCGATGGAACTGGAACCGGAAATGGACTTTTCAGAGTTCCTGCAAAGAAGGGGTGAAGAAGAACAACTCACATTTTTTCACAACCCGGAATTTCCGTATAAACTATTTTGAAGCTGAACCTAAAATTTCATTTCAGCCGAATATTTCCTTCCGCATCAGTGTGTCGTATAAATATGCTGAGAAGAAAAATACACTGGTAGCGGGAACAATACCACAGGCCAAAACCATTTCGCAGAATTTTGGAAGTGAAATTAAGTTCAACTCCCTAAACAAAGGAAGTCTAACTGCCAAGGCAAATTTTATTCTGATCGCCTACAACATCAAAGAAGAAAATACACCGCTCGCCTATGAAATGCTGGAAGGACTGAAGACGGGAAAAAATTATACATGGAGCGCAGGCTACAGCCGGACGCTTGCCAGCAACATACAACTTACTTTATCCTATGAAGGAAGGCAGTCGCCCGGAATTAAAACCATTCATACAGGAAATGCACAGGTGCGCGCCTTCTTTTAAAACAGAACGCACTTTGTTTTTCCGGTAATTAACTTCTCAGTTTAAATCCACGTCCGTGAATATTAAGAATTTCCACTTTGGGATCTTCATTCAGGTATTTTCGGAGCTTGGAAATGTACACATCCATGCTTCGTGCAGAAAAATAGGAATCGTTCTGCCATACAGAACGCAACGCAAAATTACGGTCAACGATGTCATTGGAATTTATGCAGAGCAGCTTGAGCAGGTCCGCCTCCTTGGTAGTGAGCTCTTCTGTTTTCCCTTTTATCTCCAGCGTACGTTCAGTGTAATTGAATTTGTACTTGCCGATCTTGAATTCGTTCTGCTCGGATTGTTTCAGCGACTGGCCTTTCACCCTGCGCAGAATGGCGGTGATCCGCATCAGCAGTTCCTCCATGCTGAAGGGCTTGGTGATATAATCATCCGCGCCCACAGAGAACCCTTCGATCGTATCTTCTTTCATGGACTTTGCGGTTAAAAAAACAATGGGGACATTTTTATCCGCCGACCGGATCTCCCGCGCCAGCGTGAACCCATCTTTCACCGGCATCATCACATCCAGCAGGCAGAGGTCGAATTTTTCTTTTGCGAAAAAATCATACGCTTCCTTTCCGTTGATGGCCAGTTTCGTGTTGTATCCTTTTGCTTCGAAATACTCCCGGAGCAGGTTGCCGAGGTTGCGGTCGTCTTCCGCCAGCAGGATCGAAATTTTTTCTGTGTTCATGTGATTGGAGTTTCCCCTCTTGAAAGAGGTATAAATATTTTAAATGTACTTCCTTTCCCGGGTTCGCTTTCCACGCTTACGTTTCCCCCGTGCTTTTCTATGGCGGCTTTTACATAACTCAAACCCAAACCGAACCCTTTTACATTATGAATGTTTCCGGTAGGGACCCTGTAAAAAGTTTCAAATATTTTTTTCTGGTTTTCTTTGCTGATTCCGATACCGTTGTCGGTTACGGAAATCATTATGCCGTTATTTAAATTTTCCGTAGAAATTTTTATCAGGGGTTTCTGTTCGGTATATTTCAGGGCATTGTCAACCAGGTTATAAATAATATTAGTAAGGTGTACCCGGTCTGCATACAGAAGGTTGGTTGCTGCATTTTTCTCCAGCCTGATTTCACCTTCGCGTTTTTCAACCTGCAGTCGGATGTTGCTGATGGCTCGGTCAATGATCTCGTGTACATCCACTTCCTGCGGACGCAGTTTGAACTGTCCTTTATCCAGCACCGCGGTCTGCAAAATATTTTCCACTAATAAACCAAGCCGTTGATTTTCTTCCTTGATGATGCGCACATAGTGATTCGTCTGGTCAAGCGATTTGTTAATGGAATTATCCGCCAGCATCTCGGAAGCGAGTGAAACCGTTGAGATCGGCGTCTTCAGTTCATGCGTCATGTTATTGATGAAATCATTTTTGATATCCGAAAGTTTTTTCTGGCGGAGGATGGTAGATACCGTATAATAAAAAGCAAGAATGATGATAATGATCAAAATTCCGGAGCCGGATAGCATCAGCCACATGGTTTGAAGAATGTAATTTTTTTCGGAAGGGAAATGAACCGCAAGGTATTTCGGGTTGATAAAAACATTTTCAGGAGCCAAGTTGACTTTATACAAAGAACTCATGATGTCGCCCTGGGCTTCCTGGTTTGTCCCGGAAGGGAAAAACTTATAAATATTGTTATAGATCCCATATTCAAACTTTGCTTTGATCCCTTTATCAAAAAATTCAGATCGCAGAATAGAATCAACCAATACCGTATCCACTTTATCATTATATCCTTTGTAAATATTGATGCTCACTAATTCATCAAAAATATCGCTGACCATGTCAGACTGTTTCATCATCCAATTGAAACGGTCATCGCTCGAGTCAATATGGCTGATCGTAAACGGCTCGTCGCTGCTTGTATTAATATTCACGCCGATTCCCGCAAAACCGCTTGAATCATGCGAGAACGTATTTTTCCGCGTTTTATGAACCGTAACGCCTGCGGAATCGGTGGTGAGGTCTTCAAAGATCTTGATGGACTGTGAACTGTCTCCGCGGACAGAATCCGAGTGAAGCATCCACCGCATCCCCTGCTTGCGAAGGTTCAAGCGGCGTTTGATCTTTGCCGCAGCATTTTGTTTTTCAAGTTTATACACGACATTGGTCAACGCTTCATTAACGCTCATTGAGAAATGCTGGCTGCGTAAAGTATAGGCATTGTTGATCCAGAATAACTGCGTAGCAATTAGTCCTAAAAGGGCCAGAGCGCCCAATACTGCTATTAAACCAATGTTGTAATTTCTCATAATGTCCCGAAGGCCTTCCTGCCGGACAGGCAAGGATGGCTATGCCACAAAAGTAATATATAGGAAAGAATTTCTCTTCTGATTAACATCTTTTAACATTCATTAACTAAGCGTTAACATCAAATTGGGTTTTGCCGATGTAGTTTTGTCTTCATAACCAACAGATACAAACTTCAAACAATTTTTCAATGAACCAGGTAAAAAAATTCTTCAGAAAAAACCTTCCGCTGGTGATGGTCCTGACGGTTTTCTTTTTATCTGTTGCGGCTATAGCGGTTGCACAGAACAAAGGCAACGGGCCGGTAAAAGTGAAGATTGTAAAAATTGTGGATGGCGATACCACTACAATCGAAAAGACAATGGAGGAAGCCAGTGTGCAGGATTTCACAAAACAATTTCAGGATGTTAAAGGAAAAAATGTGCAGGTCATGATCACTATTGAAGATGGGGACAAAGACAAGAAGGAAAAAAACAAATCCGCACAGTCCATGCATTTCAATTTCAACATGGATAGCGCCATGGCCCGTTCATTCGCAAGAGCATTTGTATTCCCCGACAGTTCATTCAGCAAGAATTTCACCCTTAACGACAGCCTACTTAAAAACCTCCCTAAAGATTTCGATTTTAAATTTGATTTTGATGACGAGGGTGTAATGAATGATTTCGATTTCAATATTGATACGGACAAGGATGGGAAAACGGTTATAATTAAAAATGGCCACGGGAAAAAAATCATCATCAGCGGAGATGATGATAATGTAACCGTCAATAAATCGGAAAAGGATAACGGAACATCCAAGACCAAGTCAAAAACTATTGTAATTGAAGACGAAAAGGGTAAAGGGAAGAAGAAAGTTATCGTTTCCACTTCGGTAGTGGTGATGGATATGGATGATAATGACGATGATGTATATAAGTCGGAGAGGAAAAAATCCAAGGAAGAAAGCAATTTCAGCTTTTATCCGAACCCGTCAGATGGTACGTTTAACCTGGAACTTGAGTTGAACGAAAAAGACGACGCTCTTGTTAAGATTACGGATGTAAACGGCAAGGAAGTTTACAAAGAAAAAATCTCAGGAAACGGCAAAGTGAGCAAGATCATCGACCTGAATGGGGAAAAAGGCACGTTTATTGTAGTTATTACGCAAGGAAAAAAAATCACTAGCAAAAAAATCATCATTGAATAAGTCCCCGTTTTACGGGGCAAATTCCCACCAACAAAGAGCAACAATGATGTGAGTAGCCCCCCGAGAGATCGGGGGGTTTTCTTTTTTATTACTGCAATAAAAATACACATACCAAAACAAGCCGTTAGAAATAATAAAGGTGAGTTGGAGTCTACAATAATTCGTTGCTGAAATATTCTTCTTTCAAAAACTCCTTGTAACCGGCAATGTTCGCCAGGATCTGAAGCTGGCAATAACGCGCATTGAAATCAAAGTCGTTGTTGATCTTATTCAGTTCAGAAAGACGAAAACGGTCAAAATTAATAAGGGCTACTCCTTCTTCCTCGGTAAGTCTTTCATTTCGGAATTCTTTATCCCGAAGGTCATTAATAGTAATTTCATCGCCAGCATCCTGCTTTGCGAAATAATTTTCATAAATCTCTTTCCTGTTTTTCATAAAGCAAAACTAAGAACGATAAAAATGGCAGGTACATCAGTAAAAGAGAATTATTAACAAACAAAAGTTAGAAAGGAAAGTTCTGAAAATCGAATATTTCCAGAAAGTTTGATGTGGTGGAGAATACCGGGATCGAACCGGTGACCTCTTGCATGCCATGCAAGCGCTCTAGCCAAGCTGAGCTAATTCCCCTATTGTTTAAATTTTTTCGAGTGCAATATTAATATCTTTTATCAAAACCTCCGGATCTTCTAATCCTATATACATTCTTATAAGCCGGTGTTTTTCATTTTTGGGATTGAAATCATTCTTGGGGATTGATGCGCAAACCGGTATAACAAGTGATTCATGCCCGCCCCATGAAACAGCAAGCAAAAAACGCTCTAACGAATTACAGAATTTTTCTATGCTTTCCATTCGATCCGTTTTCAGAATAAAAGAAAATAAACCCGCTCCGTCTTGCATTTGTTTTTTTGCAAGGTTATATTGCGGATGGGACGGATGGAACGGCCATATCACCCTTTCCACTTTGGGATGATTTGCTAAACAATTGACCACTTTCGCGGTACTTTCCGAAATCCGGCGAAGGCGAAGTTCCAGTGTTCGGAGCGAGCGCAGTATCAGCCAGGCATTGTCAGGAGTGATGGCTCCGCCAATATTCAGGAAAGTGGTTTTAAAAAGGGGCTGAAGAAGTTTTGAAGATCCGGTCAGTACGCCTGCAACAACATCACTGTGCCCTCCTAAATATTTTGAAGCCGTCTGCATACACAGATCAACCCCCAACGCTATGGGCTTCATGAACAATGGACTGCAATACGTATTGTCTATCATAGTAAGGATAGATCGCTTTTTTGCAAAAGCGCAGATCGTTTCAATATCCTGAAGCTCAAATGTGAATGTATTGGGCGATTCGAGATAAAATAATTTTGTGTTCGATTTTGCTGCATTGAAAAAATTCTGTGGATCCGTACCGTCTACGAAAGCGCATGCGATCCCGAACTTAGGCAGAATTTCATTAAAAAGTTTTGCTGCCCAGCTATACACATTCCGAACCAAAACAACATGATCGCCCTGTTTTAGAAAATGCAGAACAGGAATGGTGATGGCGGCTACTCCGCTGGAAAAAAGGAGCGCTTCTTCCGCTCCATCGAACGCGGCAAGCTTTTTTGAAAGAATGTCAAGGGTAGGATTTTTACCCCGTGAATAAAGATATCCCTTTGATTCATCCAGCAGTAAATTCCGCAGGTCCTCTACACTGTTACTGGCAAAATTACTGGTCCGGATAACCGGCGGCGCTACGGCATTGAAATAATTTTCACGATCTTCTCCCAGCTGATTAAATATGTAAGAAAGATCTTCCTTCACGTTTTTAATTTTTTCCTTTTTAATGCGGGAGCTTATCCTGAAGCAACCCGTAAACAAAAGTTCCAAAAATAGCGCTTAATACAACTGCCACAAAGGCAATTAACCCGCTTCCAACCAATGCATACATCGGGCCGGGACACGCGCCGACTATTGCCCATCCGAATCCGAAGATCAGCCCGCCGATCACCGTTCCTTTGTTCAGCGGCTTAGGAACAATTTTTATTTCTTCACCGCCAAGCGATTTTATTTTCATCCTCCGGATAATTGCATAGGATGCCATGCCTACGACAAGCGCACAACCGATAATTCCATACATGTGAAAGGATTGAAACCGGAACATCTCCTGAATCCGGAACCAGGAAATGACTTCCGCTTTGATAAGCGCAAATCCAAAAAAAATACCAAGTAGAAAATAACGTACCAGGTTCATAGTGCAAGAATTAATGGAAGTATAAACCAGGCAACCAGCAACCCTCCTGCAAAAAAACAAATGGTTGCAATGAGGGATGAAAAACTGAGTGCGGATAATCCGGTTATTGTATGTCCTGAAGTACAACCGTTTGCATACCGCGTTCCGAAGCCCACGCAAAACCCGCCAACGATCATCATTAGAAAACCTTTCCACGAAAAAAGAGTCTGCAAGTTGAATACTTCAGAAGGAACTAATCCGCCAAGATCAGAAAGCCCCATTTGTTTCAGATCATAAATTGTTTTTTGGCTCAATTCGACCGGTGCCGGATTTTTAAAAACATACCCTGCAAGAAAACCTCCCAGCAAAATACCCGCAACATAAATAAGGCTCCAGGATTCTTTTTTCCAATCGTAGTCAAATAATTTAACCTTCACCGGAACACACATGGCACATATATGCTGCAAAGAAGAAGAAATTCCAAAAGGTTTATTCCCCGCGATCAGCAGAAGCGGAACCATGAGCCCGATCAGCGGGCCAGAAACATACCATGGCCAGGGTTGAGTAAGGAATTCGTTCATGTAAGATTGAAAAGCATACAGATCTTGTTTTTCTAATTAATTTTTTATCCTCGGCGGAGAGGAAAGAATTACTTACTTGATCCCTTTTCTCCCATGCTGTGGATCAAATCAACGGATGCTTCGCATCCTTCGAATTTATACTTCTGACCCATGTACTGATCGCCTTCGCGACCGATGGCGGGAAAGGAGGTTCAGACTTCGAACTTCTCCCCCGAAGATTTAGAGTTGATAATTGACTTTATTGAAAAGAACATTGAATAGTATTTAAAAGTTTAGCAAAAGTACGAAATCTCTTTCGGACTTTAAAAGGAATAGCCGAGATTGCTCTCGGCTACCTCTTTGAATGCCCGCTTAACCACTT
>JAHEYJ010000119.1 GCA_023251675.1 Bacteroidota bacterium | reverse complement strand
TGCAGAGCATCCGTTAGCATCGGTAACGGTTACAGAATAAGTACCGGCAGAAAGATTATTTGCCGTTTGCGTATTTTGCACAGGAGTAGTGTTCCATAGATAAGTGAAAGGACTGGTTCCTCCGGAAGGAGTGGCGGTGGCGCTTCCGTTGGCCACCGTGCAGCCGGCTTGCGTGCCGGTTGCAGTTACTGATGGTCCTGCGGTATTTCCAATCGTAACGGAAGTGGAGGCAGAGCATCCATTGGCATCGGTAACAGTTACAATATAAGTTCCTGCGCTAAGTCCTACGGCTGTTTGCGTATTTTGCGCAGGAGTGGTGTTCCAAGTATAGGTGAAAGGGCCGGTTCCTCCGGTCATTGTTGCAGTAGCGCTGCCGGTGTTTGAACTGCAGGCAGTATTTGTTGAAGATTGAATAGAAGCTGTCCCCGGTGTCACTGAACCGACAGTAACAACAGAGGAATTGGAATTCATTACACAGCCGGTTTGGTCAGTTACTGTAACCGTATAGTTGCCAGGGCAAAGACCGGTGGCAGTAGATGTAGTTTGGCCATTGTTCCATGAATAAGTATACGGTGGCTGGCCACTCGTAACACTTGCGGTAGCCGAACCGTTGCAGGAACAGGTTGGAATAGAGGAAGTAGAAATAGATACAGCGCTGGAGCAAAAAAGTTTTTGAAGAAGCACACCGCTGTCATAAACACAATCTCCGGCATCAGCTATTGCGATTTTAAATTTATAAACAGCGCAGGGAGTCACGCTTAAATTTGAAGTTATTACATCTGTAAATCCGTCGTATTGAATTGTTGCTCCGCCCGCATTATTATTGTAATATGTTGAATTAGTTGTTCCGTTTACATTATCAATGCTAACAGCCGTTCCGGTAGGCAGCAGTGCTATATTTTTGGAAACATACGCTGGTCCCGAAGGATTGGGCCCTGTCACAAAAAAACCAAAAGCATCATTGTATCCCGCTCCAACAAATTCAGGATATTCTTCGGATCCAAACACAAACTGAATGGTTAATGTGCTGCAAGAGGGAGTAACGCTAAATGTCAGAATGCAGGGATCCCAAGTGGCTTGTGGTTCTATGCTTTGAAGATCCGGATCATTTACGCTGTAATTACAAAACCCCAGCCAGTCAGTCGAACTGCAACCATAACTTGCAGAATTATTTGAACCAATTATTCCTGAAGCGCATCCGGTAGTTAATATTGCACCATTTGTAATTCCAATATTGGTAGTGTTTCCGTTTGAAAAAGTTCCAAAGCCGCCAGAAAGACAAGTAAATGATGGGTTACTTACAGTTATGCCGCTTCCGATAAACCCGGCAATTAACTGGTTCGTTGTTACTCCGGTATTAACTACTAACTGAGCTCGTGCGGTTTCGCAATAATAAAAAAACAACAAAGAAAAAAACACTTGCGAAAGGAATATCTTTTTAAAGTTTTTCATTGTTTTTTATTTTTTCAAATCTTTATAAAGTTATTTCTTATTATATAAAACCTGAAAGAATAAAGGTTCATTTGCTTTTGATTCATTTGAATTTTTGATAAAATCATTTTTTCTGACAATAAGCTGAGGATGGTTATTATCAGAGCAATCTCCCTGTACAACATCATTAGCATTGATGGTCAGTGATTTGCTGCTTATTGGATTTTTACTTGTTACTTGAAATTGTTTTGTAAAGAGAACATCATTCCAATTAATAGTTACTGTCTCATTGTTGTGATTAAAAAATCTGATAAACATTACCTCTTCTCCATTGCAAGTTGCAGACAATGCACATGCTTCCACTCCATCTTTAATATTCTGTCCGCTTTCTGTAATATGAAGAGGCACCCATCCTTGTTCTCTTTTTGAAGAGGATGTTTGAGCGAAAGATGCATCAATTGAACTCCATATTAAAAGGAGAAGAATTGAAGCATAAACATAAATTAAAGTGCTACGAAAAGTGAAAGTCATGATTTTTAAATATTTATTAATAAGATGTACATCAAAGCAGTATAGTTGCATTGTCAGACCAGGAAAATTCAAAACAAATCACAACGATCCAGCAAATATAATAAATGTTATAAAATTTGTAAAAAGGAAATGTGTTTTCTTAACACAGGTTTGTTGACATGGGGTAATCAGGTTAAAACGTTTATATTTTTCCTGAAAAGCCTCAACCCGGCAGAATTTCTTTATTTCTTATTTGTCAGCAAGGTCACATAGCCTGTCGTACTGTAATCCTTGCCTTTAGCGCCGGATTTGAGGATGGCATGCAACACAAAATAATAGGTTCCGTCGGAGAGAAGTTTTCCTGCAGAAGAATGCCCGTCCCACCTTATTTCATCGGCGGTGGCTTGCCAGACCTTCGCTCCCCAGCGGTCAAAGATCTCCACATGGAATTCTTTCATGCCGCTGTTGGGAATGTACCAGACATCATTTTGCCCGTTACCGTCAGGCGTAAATACATTGGGAATGAGAATACCCTCGCCTATTATAACAGATAAGAGAAAGGTATCCGGGCATCCGAACTGATTATAAGCCACTTCTGTTACTGTGTAAGTGCCCGCCCCTGGAAACGTGTGAATAGGATTTTGCTGGGTGGAGCCGCTGGAGCCATCTCCGAAATTCCAGTGCCAGGAAGTGATCGTTACAGAAGGAGTGGAGAGGTCGGTAAAAGCAAATAACGAACCGTACATGCCTGTAGAAGCCGTATCAAATAAAGCATTGGGCGAAGGAAGCACATGCACGTTAAATGTTTGATTGGAAGAAGCGCACCCGTTCGCATCCGTGATCGAAACGGTATAAATAGTAGAGGTGCTTGGATTTACAGAGAAAGAAGTTCCGCTGTGCGGCCCCGGGTTCCAAACGTAAGTATAAGCAGGTGTTCCGCCGTTAGCGCTTGCAGCGAGAAGGGTATAGGTTCCTTTGCAGATGCTGTCATTTCCATTTACAGAATAGGTAAGGGCTGCAGGCTGCGTGATGGTCACCGGTGATTGTTTTGTACACCCATGCGAATCAGTGACTGTGACAGTATAGTTTCCGGCAGAAAGATTACTTGCCGTTTGTGTGTTTTGCACCGGAGAAGTATTCCATGCATAAGTATAAGGAGAAGTGCCGCCGGAAGTAGTGGCCGTAGCATTGCCGTTGTTGCCTCCGTTGCAGAGAACATTTACATGCGTTGAAGAAAGCGCCAGCGCCGTGGGCTGCGTGATGGTGAAAGGGACTGTTGTTGTACATCCGTGCGAATCAGTCACCGTGCATTGGTAGGATCCGGCAATAAGATTACTTGCAGTTTGCGTGTTTTGCACCGGAGAAGTATTCCATGAATAGGTATAAGGAGCCGTTCCGCCGGCAGGAGTTACCGTCGCACTGGCATTATTTCCTGCATTGCAGTTGACATTAATTTGTGATTGAGTAGCAGAGAGAACAGAAGGCTGCGTGATAGAAACCGTATTGGTAGCGGAGCATCCGTTGGCATCGGTAATGGTGACGGAATAATTTCCAGCAGAAAGATTAGAAGCAGCAGAAGAATTTCCTCCAGAAGGCAGCCATGCATACGTATAATTGGGAGTGCCGCCGGATGGGGTGGCACTGGCAGAACCGTTTGTTCCGTTAAAGCAGGAAACATTATTGACTGTTGAAGCAGCAACAGAAGGAATATTGTTTGTTGTAGAAACCGAAACAGTGGTGATGGTGGAACATCCGTTTGCATCGGTAATCGTTGCAGTATAATCTCCAGCAATAAGTCCTGTTGCAGTTTGAGCGTTTCCGCCGGAAGGACTCCATACATACGTATATCCGGGAGTTCCGCCCGAAGGGTTGATGGTTGCAGTACCATTGGCTACTGTGCATCCGGTTTGGGTGGAAGTTGCGGTTGCAATGGGTGATGCTGTTGCACCGATGGTTAAAGTATCAGTATTCGTACATCCATTCGCATCGGTTACAAGAATGGTATAGGTTGTTCCGGAAGCAAGCCCGGTAGCGGTTTGTGTGATTTGAGATGAAGGGCTCCATAAATAAGTATAAGCTCCTGTTCCACCAGTAGCTGACGCTGTCGCAGATCCATTTGCAACGGTACAACCTGCTTGTGTAGATGAAGCTGTAACAGAAGGAGCCGATGCGCCATTAACTGTAATGATCACAGGCGTGCTGCATCCGGTGGCATCAAATACGGTCACAGTATAATTGCCGGGGGCAAGGCCGCCGGCCGTATTGGTGTTTCCGGCAACAGCAGGGCTCCATGAATAAGTATAGGGAATGATTCCGCCCGAAGGATTTACCGTAGCTGTCCCGGTATTGCCTCCGCAGGAAGAGGGAGTAGAGGATTGTGTTCCGGCAAGTCCGGTAGGAGTGCAGCTGGTGCAATTGCTTTGATAATACAAACCGGCCATTGACCAAAGGAAACAATCCCCTGACCCATTATTACTATCATAAAATGCAGAAGTGGTTTGCCCGGCAACTAAACTTGTCGGTTTAACCTGGAAATTGGAAAATGAATTCGGAAAACTGTAAACAACTCCGTTCATCTGGCTGTTATGAGCATTTCCTCCGGAATTATCCTGATGGTCGGATGTGATCATGAAGGCAGTGGCAGAGGAAGGAGTTGCGCATACATTGAATCCTCCTAACGTCTGGGAAACGGTTCCATTGATTGCACTGGTTGCCAAAGCGCCATCCCAGAAAATAAGCGAGCCATCGTAGGTCGCATTCAGATCCCGGTAAACAATAAAAATAGTGGCGCCGTCTATTTCAAACAGCGGGTTACTGAACCCGGAAAAGTTGAACGTGTAACTGCCATTACCCCCAACGCAGGTTGTTACATCCCAACGGTAGGTAGCAGTGCCTGTTTCTCCCCAGCATTTTGAAACCGAAGTTCCAACGGCGCCGGCGCTGTAACTCGTTGTGTTTCCCAGCGGATTGGTGATGGATATGGTTCCGACAGGAGGGGATGCTTCGGTATAAGAGACACTCGCCCAGACCAATGCTTTTACCGGCGCAATACAAGGAGACATGCCGGAAACGCTCCAGGCGCAGGGCAGCGGGCATCCGTAATTGCCTGCAACGGTATAGGGATCGTATCTTGTTTCTACGATATGCGTAGCCGCAACATAATTTAATCCGCAGGCGGATTGGTTAAAACTTTGGCTGAAATTTGTTAAAGGGACAGGTGTGGTGGAAGCATTTTTTTGAGCGAATCCGCAAGCGCCCGGCATGTTTGTGTTTACTTGAGAATAAGAAAAAGGAATGAAGAAAAGACATAATGCAATTGAAAGCAAAAGATCTTTTATGTGGATGCGCGATAGGATCATGTCGTTTGGTTATATATATAGAAGCTATTTTGTTTCAAATGGTTGCATTGCCAACGCTGAAGAATAATAAAAAATCCAAACAATGTAGCAAATGTATAAAGTATTACTGAAATAGCCAAATGAAACAAAATTTCGTTGCACAGGTTTGTAACGGTGCAATCGGAATAATTTAATTGGCATTTCATCTAAAGAAACGCCGCAACTCTACATTCCCCTATTTCTTAGCAGTGAGCAAGGTCACATACCCTGTGGTGCTGTAATCCTTTCCGTTAGAACCAGATTTCAAAATGGCATGAAGTGTAAAGTAATAAGTTCCGTCCGTCAGAGGAATTCCCGCAGTAGAGCGTCCATCCCACCGGATCTCATCCGCGGTGGTTTCAAAAACCTTGGCGCCCCACCGGTCAAAGATCTCCACATGGAATTCTTTCATGCCGCTGTTGGGAATATACCAGACATCATTCACGCCGTTTCCGTCAGGAGAGAAAACGTTTGGAATTAAAATTCCTTCATCAACGTATACCGTTATCTGAAATGTATCCGGACATCCGAATTGATTGTACGCGATCTCAGTTACCGTATATGTTCCCGAACCGGGGAATGTGTGAACGGGATTTTGTAGATTGGAACCAGAAGAGTTATCGCCGAAGTTCCAGTTCCACGCTGTGATCGTTACCGAAGGTGTGGATAAGTCAGTAAAGGAAAATAAGGATCCGTACATCCCGGTTGAAGCAGTATCAAAAAGTGCTGTTGGAGACGGATTAACAGATACTATGAAAGGTGTTGTGAGAGAAGAAGTACATCCGTTAGCATCCGTCAATGAAACAGAATAAGAAGTTGCCGAAGTTGGATTCACGGCAACAGAAGAGCCGCTGTAAGGGCCGGGAACCCAAACATAGGTATAGGAAGGCGTGCCGCCAGAAGTGCTGGCGTTTAACACCGCGCTTGATCCCATACAAATGCTATCGGTACCGGTAACAGAAAGCGTGATGGGAGAGGGTTCGATAATGGTTTCTGATTTTACAGATGTGCAGCCATGAGAATCGGTAACGATCACTGAATAAGTTCCGGCGGTAAGTCCGGATACAGTGGCGCTGGTTTGTCCGTTATTCCAAAGGTAAGTGTACGAAGGAGTTCCTCCGGAAGCGGTAACCGAAGCAACACCGCTGATGCCGCCATTACACAACTCATCCACATGTGAAGAAGTTGTAGCGAGAATAATAGGCTGTGTTACGTTGAATGGAACAACAGCAGTACATCCATTTGCATCCGTGATCGTGCATGAATAATTTCCTGCAGAAAGATTGGTTGCAGCCGATGAATTTCCGCCTGAAGGAAGCCATGAATACGTGTAGTTGGTGGTTCCACCGGAAGCAGTGACAGAAGCGTTTCCGTTATTGTCACCGAAGCAATTTACGTTGACCTGGGCAGAAGTGGAGGATAAAGCAGTGGGCTGTGTGATCAGCACGGTTTGCGTGGTGGAGCATCCGTGAGAATCAGAAATGGTAGCTGTATAATTTCCGGCAGAAAGATTGGTCGCAGCAGAAGAGTTTCCTCCGGATGGGAGCCATGAGTAAGTGTAGTTGGGAGTTCCTCCGGAAGGATTAACCACTGCAGAACCGGTACCGCCGCTGCAGGCAACGTTGACCTGTGAAAATGTATTTGACAGAACCGTAGGTTCCGTAATAGAAACAGTATTAGTGGAAGTACATCCGTGCGCATCCGTTACCAGTACAGAATAATTTCCGGCAATTAATCCTGAAGCCGTCTGAGAGGTTTGTCCGTTGCTCCACACATAAGTGTAGCCGGATGTTCCACCTGTAGCAGTTACAGTTGAACTTCCGTTATTTCCGCTGTTGCAGTTAACATTCGTTAACGAAGTTGAACTGGCTAAAACAGCAGGCTGAGAAATGGTAAGAATAGAAGTCACAACACATCCGTTCGAATCTGCAACGGTGGCTGTATAATTTCCCGCAGTCAATCCGGTTGCCAAAGCACTGGTTTGTCCGTTGCTCCATACGAAAGTATACGCAGGAGTTCCACCTGAAGGATTGATCGTTGCGCTTCCCTCATTTCCACCGAAGCACAAAACATTTCCGTTTACGGTTGATGTTGCCGCTGGCCCGTTCGCATTGGTGATCGAAGCAGTAGTGGCATCGTTACATCCGTTCGCATCCGTGATCGTTACTGTATAACTTCCAACTCCTAATCCGGTAGCGGTTTGTGTGGTTTGCCCGTTGTTCCAGAGATAAGAATATCCCGGTGTTCCGCCTGAAGGAATTGCTGTTGCTGTTCCGTTATTCGTTCCGCAGGTTGCCTGGACCGCTGATGATGAAACCGATGGCGCGGAAGTTCCGCTGACAGAAACCGTTCCGACCACCGAACAATTATTTGCATCAGTTACCGTGACCGTATAATTTCCCGTAGCTAAACCGGTAGCTATTTGTGTTGATTGTCCGTTGTTCCATGTATAAGTATATCCCGGAGTTCCACCCGTTGGATTTGCAGTAGCAGTTCCATTAGAAACAGAGCAACCTGCGAGAGTTGAAGACACTGTAGTTGCAGGCGGTGAAGTGCCGACAACACTCATAGTAGAATTTACGGAACACCCGTTCGCATCCGTAATAATAACTGAATAATTTCCTGCAGCAAGACCAGTTGCTACCTGAGTTGTTTGTCCGCCGGGAGACCAATTATAGGTATATCCCGGAGTTCCGCCTGTGGTAACTACCGTCGCCGTTCCTATTGAAAGCGAACATCCTGCTGGAGAGGTGGAAGTACTGGTAACTGTTGGAGATGAAGTGATCGGAATATTGACAACAGAAGTTACCGTACATAAATTTGCATCCGTGATAACAGCGGTATAAGTTCCTCCGGCAAGCCCGGTTGCGATCTGAGTGGTTTGTCCGCTCGGTGACCAGTTGTAAATATAACCCGGAGTTCCTCCTGTAGGAATTACTGTGGCGGTTCCAATCGAGAGAGAACAACCCGCAGCAGAAGAAGCAGAACTTGAAATTGTTGGAGAAGCTGATATCGGGACATTGATCACAGAAGTTACCGAACATAAATTAGCATCCGTCACAACGGCAGTGTATGTTCCTCCTGTAAGACCAGATGCCGTTTGGGTGGTTTGTCCTCCCGGTGACCATGAATAGGTATAATTTGGAGCGCCGCCTGTTGGATTTGCAGTTGCAGTTCCGTTAGAAACAGAACAGCCTGCCGGCGTTGAAGAAGTACTGGAAATTGACGGTCCTGTTCCGGTAACAATACTGGTAACAGCCGATGTCGTACATCCATTCGCATCAGAGATATAAACGGTGTAGTTTCCGGCAGACAGCCCTGTAGCAGTGGAAGTGGTTTGTCCGCCCGGAGACCATGAATAGGTAAATCCGCCGGTTCCTCCTGAAGGATTTGCAGATGCAGTTCCGTTAGCAACAAGGCAACCGGTATTCGTAGAAGAGGCAGTAACACTTACGGATTTAGCCGGCTGAATAATTGTATAAGACTGCGTATTCGTACACCCTTTTGAATCGGTGACGGTCACGGTGTAATTTCCTGAGCAGAGCGAAGACGCGGCAGACGAAGCGCCGCCGCTGGGCGACCAGGCATACGTATAATTGGGCGTCCCTCCCGATGGCGAAACAGATGCTGCACCGCTGCAAATTCCTTTACATAAAACATTTGTTTGACCAGGAGTTGAAGTAAGTGTTGTGGGCTGGGTGATGTTGTACGCCTTCGTGCTTGTACATCCCTTGGAATCTGTGACCGTTACAGTATAGTTTCCTGCGCAGAGTGAAGAAGCTGCCGATGATGCTCCGCCACTCGGTGACCAGGCATAGGTATAATTGGGAGTTCCACCGCTTGGGGTGACTGATGCAGAACCAATACAAACTCCATTGCAGTTAAGATTTGTCTGCGCCTGAGAAGTAGAAAGTGTAGTCGGCTGTGTGATATTATACGCCTGTGTGCTCGTGCATCCTTTCGAATCAGAGACAGTTACCGTATAATTTCCGGCGCATAGTGATGATGCTGCCGACGAAGCGCCTCCGCTGGGAGACCATGCATAGGTATAATTGGGAGTTCCACCACTTGGCGTTACGGAGGCAGAACCAATACAAACTCCATTGCAGTTAAGATTTGTCTGCGACTGGGATGTGGAAAGTGTAGTGGGTTGAGTAATATTATATGTTTGATTTTTCGTGCATCCTTTCGAATCCGTCACCGTTACCGTATAATTTCCCGCGCAGAGCGAAGAAGCCGCAGACGAAGCGCCTCCGCTGGGCGACCAGGCGTAGGTATAGTTAGGCGTTCCCCCGCTGGGAGTTACGGATGCAGAACCGATGCACACGCTGTTGCAATTCAGATTTGTTTGAGCAGGAGTTGTAGATAAAGTTGTCGGTTGAGTGATGTTGTAGGCCTGTGTACTTGTACATCCTTTTGAGTCGGTTACCAATACCGTATAATTTCCTGAGCAGAGCGATGAAGCAGCCGAAGAAGCGCCGCCGCTCGGCGACCAGGCATAGGTATAATTGGGCGTTCCACCGCTGGGAGTTACTGATGCAGATCCAATACAAA
>JAHEYJ010000014.1:26070-37339 GCA_023251675.1 Bacteroidota bacterium | reverse complement strand
TTTATAAAATTCTTACCAGCCGAGTCTACATAAAAAGGGCCTCGGATGAATTTGCGCAGCAGCTTGCAGCGGGTGATTTTCTGTTCACCGAATAGTATTAACCACAATTCCGGCAAACCCTACTGTTGGTTGTTAAATAACAACAATAAGTAGGGTATTTACAACTAATAGTAGCTGTATTTTTTTGCTTTTAGAAATGCACCTGAAGTATCTTTGCCGGGTCGTTTAATAAAAAACAATTAAATAAATTGCATATGTTAAAGTCTAATAGGATCGGTAATAAAATTACCGAAGCACGAAAGAAAATAAATATTTCCCAAGCCCTGCTCGCTGAACGTCTGTTCATCAGTCCGCAGGCGGTTGGAAAATGGGAGCGCGGAGAATCCATGCCCGACATTTCAACTTTAAACCGCCTTGCTGAAATTTTTGGTGTTGACCTAAATTATTTTTCAGAAAGTTTCCATTCAGGTGATGTAAAAACGACAACGGTTGAGCCAATCGAAAGGCAAACGGATGAGTTGATGCCATCCAGGCGAAGGAAACCATTTGACTGGAATTGGGATATGTCAAAAGGAAACTGGCTTGACGCTGACTTTTCGGGTTTAAAGAATTTGAAAGAGAAATTCAGTTCCTCGAATATGAAGAACTGCAAGTTTATGAACTCGGATTTGTCGGGACTTATTCTTGGGAGCAATAATATTGAAATATGTGATTTTTCATCTTCGGATATAAGAAACAGCAAAATTCAATTCTCAAATCTTTTAAATAATCAGTTTAATAATTGCTCCTTTATAGATGCAGAATTTTTTAAAAATAATATTGAAAAATGCAATTTCTCTGAGTCGAACTTTTCAGGTGCAGAGATTTCCGGAGTAAATTTTGAGAGTAATGTTGTCAAAGATGTTGTATGGAAATTTACATTATTTAAAAACACAAATATAAGTAATGTTGTTTTCGAAGGAACCTTTGAGGACTGCCATTTTGAACACTGTTCGTTTTACGGAGTTAAATTTCAGAATTCAACGCTTATTAATACGTTCTTTAAGAACAACAAAAGATTGAAACGAATCCGGTTTATTGACTGCAAAGTGGATAAGATGACTTATGCCTTCTTGAAAAACGGGAAAGCAGACTTGTCCGGTATCACATTGTTAACACGGTAATAGCCCCTCGTTTAAGCACAGTTAAAAAAGCCGATCAAATCGTTGAATACGGCAATCATGCAGATTTGATCCTCACCAAAGGATTCTGCTACTCGCTTATTAAAAATTAATTGGAGTTAGGGAGCTAGATTCCTGCTTATGTCAAAAAATGCTGCGCCTTTCTCCCCGGCAAACTCCTTTAAAGGGTCGCTGATGAAGGGCGCATACTGTGCCGGCTTTGCACTTTTGCGTGGGTAGTATTTAAAGATTGAAACATTTTATGCCACGCAAAAAAGCAAACCGGCAGTTCCAATTCTTTGGTTGCTTTTTCTTCTCAGCGCAAGTCCGTACCGCAAACTATTTTCAAGGCAGATTGTTTTTATGGTTTGCGGTACCCACTCGCGCTTCGGGACCGTTTTTCACCCCGGCGGCGGGCAGGGAACGACAAAGCCAGCAGAACGTGCATCACCTGCTGAACGGCCGGGACCGGTTAGCTCCCCTATGAAAACATTTCAACATACGTGTTTTGCACAGGGAAATCCATTACATTCGCCCGGAAATTGACAATTCAGTCAGCTTCAACTAACAAAACACAAATTAAAATGGCAGCAAAAAGAAAACCAAACGCAGCATTCATGGCTCCGCTCACTCCCAGTGCAGCGCTTGCAGCAGTAACCGGAAGCAAAGCGCTTCCACGCACTGAAGTAGCAAAAAAAATGTGGGCATACATCAAGAAGCACAACCTGCAGGACAAAAAGAACCGTCGTAACATCAATGCTGACGATACGCTCAAAGCGATCTTCGGCGGAAAGAAAACGGTTAGCATGTTCGAAATGACTGCGCTTGTTTCCAAGCACCTGAAGAAGTAATTTATTACTCCTCAATTAAAAAAGGCGGATCAAGCGATTGATCTGCCTTTTTTATTTTTTATACCCGGCACGTTCCGCATCCACTCAAACGAAATACCAGATTACTCTTTAATCAGTTTCTTCATAACGGATCCTTCGTTCGTTCTTAGCTGCAGAAAATAAATGCCGCCGGGCGCTTCGCTTAAGTTGATCTGCGAATGAGTACTTGAGGGGCTGAGTGAGCTTGCCTGAACAGAATTTGAATAGATCTTTTCTCCAAATACATTATAGATCTCAATGGATGCATTTCCATTCGCCGTTATCCACTGCACTTCAAACATTCCATCCGAAGGGTTGGGCAGCACGCTGACCGGGTTTTCATCGGCCCATGAATTGACGGATGTCGGGTTATTTGTTTTGTACACATTGGAACGGGATGAATTCAGGTTCGTAACATTTATATAGGGATCCTTCGGATTTATGATCGTGGCCGTACAGCTGATGGTCCAGGTGGTGGTCACACGCCATGTTGCCGTATTTTGATACGTTGCATACGAGGGGTCCGTATATAAGGTAGAAGAGGCGCTGAGCGTTTGAATGGTGGCATAAATTCCGTTCGAAATATTATCGCGCTGGAACAAATAATTGGAAAGCGCCGGTACCGGTACCGGCTGGCCTTCGATCTGGTAATGGCTCCAGTTAAAATTGCCGCCGTTGTTCTGATTAAAAATGGTCTGATGGTAAGGGCTTTTTGCGCTGATGTTGCCGCAGGTATCCTGTACCGCGATCTTATATCTCCACGAAGAGACATTGGGATCGCCGTTGGCCGTGTACAGGGTGTGTACCGTATCGGTGAACAGGCTCAGGGAATCAAACGGAACTTTTCCAATGAGCGCATAATTATTATTGGCCGTATCGCGGTAGACCAGGAAGGTGTCGCCGTGCACATACGAAGTCTTATCCCATACAATGATGTTGTCCTTCGACAGCGAATCAACCGTTACAAGGCAGATAGCCGGCGTAATTGGCAACGGCGCCACCTGTGTCGTATGGTTCAAAGAATTTGTACATCCATTTACATTGGTATAGGTATACGTGACCGTATGCGATCCGACGCCTGCAACGGACGGCGTGAATGTGTTGGTGCTGATTCCCGAACCGGCGAACGTGCCGCCCGCGGGGCTTCCCGTTAATATTTGCGGACCCGCATTGATGCAATAAGTGGATGCAAATCCGCTGAAGCTGGCCACCGGCAAAGGATTTACCGTTACGGTGATTGTTTGCGGTGTTCCTGCGCAGCCGGAAACAGAAGTGGGTGTAACCGTATACGAAACGGTTTGAACGGAAGCCGTGTTGTTGGTGATCACATCCAGGATCGAATCGTTGGTTTGATTGGTTATACTTTCTCCGGATGTGTTTGTGTTATTGGCGGCCTTCCATATATAAGTAGAAGTGACATTGCTGGTCAACGGAAGATTCACCGTATCGCCGCTGCAAATGGTGACCGTACTTGAATTGGTCATTGCCGGAGTAATATTGATGGTATTTCTAAAGGTGGAAATGGAAGTGCCGCTGTTGTTCGAAGTTGCGAGATCTGCTTTTCCGTCATTGTCAAAGTCGGCAATGACAACGTTATAGGGATAGGATCCTGTAGTAAATTCTACTCTTGCAGCAAACCCCGTTCCTGTATTTTTAAATACAGCCGTCTTGGTGACAGCCGGATGTGCATTTGCGGAAACAATATCCGGAAGCCCGTCTCCGTCCACATCGCCGATGGCAACGCCTTGGGTCATTGCTAAACCGGTGGAAGTAGGATAATCCACATTGGTAGCACAAGAAATAGTTCCGCTCGTACTGGTATTTTTAAATACGGATATCGAACCCGGATTTGCATTCGTGTTTGCGGTAACAAGGTCAGGTTTTCCATCTGCGTCAAGATCGCCAATGGCAATACACCGGGGAGCCGTTCCTGCAGGAAAATCCACATTCGTTGCAAACGTTAAACTGGTTACAGTACCGGTGTGACGTAATATCGAAATGGAATTATCATTGGAGTTTGCGGTGGCTATATCCGGCTTTCCGTCTCCATCAATGTCGCCGATGGCAACGAATTCAGGGCCCAGTCCGGTAGTGAAATCGACTTTCGCTGCAAATGAAATGGTTGCGCCTGTACTGGTGTTTGCAAAAACGGAAACGGATGGGCCATCGCGATTTGCTACGGCAATCTCCGGCATTCCGTCTGCATCCAGGTCATATATGGCAGCACTGTACGGATGCGAGCCCGTTGTGAAATCTACTTTAGCAGCAAAAGAAATGGTGCCTACTGTGCAGGTATTTTTAAATACGGAGATCGAGCTGGGTGTATAATTCACTGCAATAATGTCTTTTTTTCCGTCAGCATTCACATCTCCTATCGCTATACCCTGAGGATAGGCTCCTGTAGTATAATCCACTTTTGCGGCAAAGGAGATCGTTCCGGCAGTACTCGTGTTACGGAACACGGAGATGGTATTGGAAGATGCATTCACAACCGCAATATCCACTTTCCCGTCTCCGTCCAGATCGCCCGTCGCAATGCCGAACGGAGCAGAGCCTGCTGTAAAATCCGACTTGGCAGCAAAGGAGGAAGTATTGATCAATCCTCCGCAGGGAAAGGTGACGATAAATGGTTTCGATGAATAGGCCGTTGCGGGATAGGAAATATCCGTTACTGAAATGTAATCATAGTTTGCGCCGGCGGGAACGGTGACGGTGACCGTATTGGAACTAACCGCTGTAACAGTTGCTTTTGCAGCGCCAAAGAACACAATCGTATTTGGAAGCGTTCCTGTAAAATAGGTTCCGATAATTTTTACGGTTGTCCCAACCGGGCCGTACGTGGGCGTAAAAGAAGTGATGGTTGGAGGCGGGTACTGGGCATACGAAACTAAAATGGCCAGGTGGAGGATCAACAATGTGCAGATGAAGTATAGTTTTTTCATTGTAAAATAAATTTATGATTTATAAAAAAGGCAGACTTAAGTTTCATGGCATTAACTACAATGGCGTATGAACAAATATAATAAAGAATTTCAGGAATGATATGCATTAAATTCAAACCGTCTCAGAATGAAATCTTTTGCGCGCTCTTTCTTTACATTATTTCGTTCCCCTGAATGGCTTTACTGAATTTTTCAGCTTTCTTGAACTTACGCAGCCACTGCAGCGCCTCCCCTTTTGAATTGAACATTTTGAAATTATAGGTATTATTGAAAAATAAATTATAAAGATTGACAAGCAGCCTAACCGCCAGGGAAGTGTTTACAATGGCAGAGGCAACGAATAAATTCTTTGAATGTTTACTGGCATACTGCATTGCTTCTTTCTCAAAAGTAAAATAAGCCCCCCCTTCAAACAGGTGCAGCGTGGAATTTTTATCGCATCCTAATTGCCGGTATATATCAAAATGCTTTTCGATCTCCTGCAGATCTACGACGGCGCCTTCTTTCATTTTCAGGTGTACCATTCCCTCCGCATCGACCCAGATGACCGCTGTTTTAGTATCTATTTTTTCTGTTGTATCCATTACGGGATCCAAAGATCATTTATTCTGTTTTACCGGGCAAATATATCAAATAAATATTTTTCAAATCTTTCTGCACAACCGCTCATTTTGAAAACCCCGTAAAATAGTTCGAATTCACCCGGCTTCATCTCACGCGATCTGGTCATTATCCGACTGAAAACGGAAACCGAGCCGCTTGCCGGTCTTAATGCGCATGTTCTCGCTGGCTTCAAGGATCTGTGAAACGCTGATCTCCTGCATCTCCTCAAAAGGCGGAGTGAAAAGGTCAAAGTCAATGGCGTAAATAATAGCCGAAAGGATTATATTCTTCAGCGCTTCGCGATCGATGATCTTATTGGCAAAGTCATTATACAAAAATCCGAGCTGGCGTTTTCCTTCCACAAAGTAATGGCGTTCATTATTGATAAAAAGGCGGGCGATCATGTAGCCCACATCGTTCACGCGGTTGTATTTGAATGAATCTGAAAGAAAATTATACACATAGATCATTCCGCAAAAAGAACGGGAAGGATTTTCACGGACGTAGGCCGTTTTCCACATCGGGTGGCTTTTATCAAAGTCAAATACGTTGGTATGCATTTGAAAGAAGAGAATATCTCCGGCCACCTTGAGTTCAACTTCATACGGGCCTTTTTCTATGTAATCTACAATTATCCGATTGTCAATTTTTTCAGCTTCCTCTTTAAGTTCTGACGACACTTCTTTTATAATGTCTTTTAACTCCTCAAATACTTTAATGTTATTGTAAAAAACATCCTGTTTCAGGGATGACTTTTCCTTGAAGAGTTTTAAAATCAGTTCTTTTCCGGTTGGCTTTAACATACGACAAAAATAAAGATATTTTCTATCTTTACCCTGTTGGAAAAAAAAATTGTCCAACAGGGCTAACTCATACAAATCTCCTCACATGAAAAAAATTACTCTTTTCGCTGTTCTCTTTTTTTGTTCACCGGTGGCCTGGTCACAAAGTCATCACTCCTCCATTCACCGGGAGCAATCGGAAACATACAGCAAATACAATTTTACTTCTGCCGCGCAATGGGATTCACTCCGGGTTGCTGAAAATGGAATACCGGCAAAAACAGAAACCCGTTCAGCAGAAAATACGCAGGCTTGTGTTCTGAACAAAAGAGTCTATGGCTGGAACCCCTATTGGGCTGGCTCTGCTTATAATAATTACCAATGGAACCTTCTTTCGGATCTATGCCATTTTTCATACGAAGTAGATCCCGCCACCGGAAGTGCAACCACCACACATGGATGGGCAACCGATGCGGCGGTAACCGCAGCAAAAAATAACGGCGTTAAAATTTCTCTCTGCGCAACACTCTTCAGCAGCCACGCCACTTTTTTGGCCAGTTCCTCTTCCAAACAGAATTTTATTACAAGCATGATCAATCTTGTTCAGGCACGGGGCGGGAACGGATGCAATATTGATTTTGAAGCCCTGCCTTCGGCACAGAGCGCCAACTTCACCGCTTTCATGATCGATCTCTGCAACCAGATGCATGCGGCCATCCCGGGTTCCGAAGTTTCCATTGCGCTGCCTGCGGTTGACTGGAGCGCCGTGTACGATGTGAATGCGCTGAAAACGTATGTCGACCTGTTTATCATTATGGGGTACGATTATTATTATGGCGGCAGCGCGACAGCAGGCCCCAGCGACCCCCTTTATAATTTTGAAACTTCTTACAATTACACGCTTACCAAATCAATTACTTATTATCTCAACAAAACTGTTCCGAATTCCAAACTTCTCTTAGGCCTTCCTTATTATGGAGAAGAATGGCCCACTACGAACCTCACGGTACCCTCCACCACCACCGGATCGGGAGCTGCACGTTTTTATAACGGAGTGCGAAACAATACAAACGGATATTATACAACGGCACACTGGGAACCGAACAGCTATTCTGTTTACTATGCTTATAACAACGGAGGCAACCGGCAGTTGTTCCTCAACAGCGCGTACAGCCTTGGAAAAAGATTTGACGTAGTGAATCAGTTCGGCATCGGGGGGATCGGGATCTGGGCGCTGAGCTATGATGACGGCTACACCGATTACTGGGATAAAATAAAAGAGAAGTTCAGCAGCTGCGGGGGCATTGCCTGCTCCGATACGATCTTCGATATGGGCGGCCCGAACCGGAATCATTACGACAATGAGAATTACACGTACACCATTGCTCCTGCCGGCGGAACAAATGTTTCGCTTGCTTTCACCGCATTCACCACGCAGGCAGCCAGCGATGTGCTTTCCATTTATGACGGGCCTACCACCGCTTCAACGCTTATCGGAAATTATTCCGGCACGACAAGTCCCGGCACTGTAAATTCTACCGGCACTTCGCTCACGCTTCACTGGGTTTCAAACGCAAGCACGGTGAGCAGCGGATGGAAAGCAACCTGGAACTGTTCTTCTTCGCCTCCTGCAAATCTTCTTGTAACACAAAATAGTTGTCCGCGGATCGGCGTGGTATTGAACTGGCAGAATTCCGGCAACGGATGGACCGTTCAGGTTACCGATGATCCTACGTTCACCAACTACTGGAAAAAAGATGTTTCCAATCTCACTTCCATCGGTTGCCCGGGAGGATTTGCAAACATTACGGTGCCTGCTGATTATTTACAGTTCAGGCCGAACACGACTTATTACTGGAGGATCTGGAACGGAACTGCTTATACGAACGGGACCAGTTTTATTACTCCTGTTTGCGCCTCAACCGATACAAGCTGCTCCGGAACACTGGATGATTCCGGCGGCCCCTCGGCCGTTTATTCCGGCAACGAAGATTATACGTACACCATCGCCCCGGTTTTTGCGGCAGCCGTGAGCCTGACCTTCACCGGTTTTGACCTGGAGAATGGTTTTGATTCGCTCTACATTCACAATGGAAATTCAACCGCGGCTCCGCTGATCGGCGGGTATACCGGCACTGCTTCACCCGGAACGGTGAACGGAACCACCGGGGCGCTCACCCTTCATTTTATTTCTGACCCTTTTGTGAACAATGCAGGGTTTACTTCAACATGGACGTGTGTGCAGAATACAGGATGGGAAGAAGCGGCAGCGGCAGCGGCGGTAGCCGTGTTTCCGAATCCTTCGCATGGGGAGTTTACTGTTTATGGCCTTACGTCGCCGGTTGAATTAGAAGTGTATAATGTATTGGGAGAAAAAATTTATTCGCATTCCGTACCGGCAGGTCCCCTCAATCAACCAATGACCCATTCACCAATCAACCTAAGCGAAACACCAAGCGGAATTTATTTCCTTAAACTAAGATCCGGGCAAGAAGCAAGAACAATAAAACTGGTGATCGACTAACGTTTTGCTTGAGAGCCGGTTTATTTTTTTCTGAAATTTGAAAATAATGCGGGCGATGGTCCTTTGTTACGCTTCGTTCTTTTTCGATTTAGCTGTTTTTCCTTCTCACAATCTCAGCAAATGGTTTATTCTCGATCTTACTGGTGAGCCAGCTGTGCAGATCAATGTATTCAAGCAGTTTTTGCTCGAACGGATCGTTAAGTATTTTTTCGGCTATGGGTTTAAACACCTTAAAAGCATCGCGTATATTTCTTTTATTAAACGGGAATGGCAGAGATGATTGCAAAAGGTTCTTTCTGATAAACTCGATCAATGCTTTTTCGATGCGGTATTCCTTTTCGTTCTTTAAAAATTCCCTGTCATACGACTTTCCAAGGTATGCCGCAACATCGTAATGCCCTTTTTCTATATGGGACAGAATATGCAGTAACCTGGCGGCAAGAAAAACATCAAAGCGCCGGTCTGTTTTCATCTGGTTCATGATCCGGTTCGTCCATTCGATAGAAAGTGAGAACTGGGCATCGCCGAAATAAGAATAAGCGATCAGGTAGTTAAGAACCTGGCGTGTGGCATTATCAATTTTAGTTTTGTTCTTATTGATGTACTCGATCACTTCGTTCATCAGCGTTGCCGCCTTTTTAAATTCACCGTGATACGTCAGAATATCGCCTTTCATAAAATAGAAGAAGCTGGAAATGGCGATCGATAGGTTTTCATTTTTCACAGAAAGATTACTGAGCTTCTGCAGGGTTTGATTTAATTCCGTAAATCGTTTTAATTCGCGCAAAGTGATGCACATATTGATCAGCGCATTGGCATAATAGCGTTGAATTTCAATAGTCGGATACGCTACTGATTCCAGCAGTGCGATCAGCTGCTTGTTGTACCGGTAGCACTTTTTGTGATTTCCAATGCTGATAAAATAGCCGGACACCGTAAAATAGAGAATGATCCTTGCAATGGCCGGAATTTCTTTTTTATGAAGCAATGAGAAGTCGAGCGAAGCGCGTAATTTTTTTGCCGATTGCTTTGACCGTACATAGGCATTGTGCAGATGCATCCAGAAGAACTTATTTGCATTGTACCGGCAGATGGAAATGGTCCGGTACTGATCTAACAACCCGATCTCGTTCCGGTGAAGATTTTCCAAATGCTTTTTAGTGGTATGCTCGTATTTCATCTCCCGCATCAAACGCACCTCCCAGTTGTTCAGCTCGAGGCCGACCAAACGGTTCTCATACAGGTGGGCGGTCTTCTGCGCTTTCTTTACCATACTTCTGCATTCACGGTAAAGACCCCGGTTAAAAAGTATCTCTATGTTCTGCAGGTATTCATAAAGGATGTTCTCACCTGAGGTTCGGGCATGATAAAGCCGTAACGAGCCCAATAACAAATGGTAAAGCTGAAGTTTTGTGGCAGAGAAGTTTTTTATCTGTCCTTTCAGTTCTTTCCGGATCCGCTGCTCATCGTATTCGTTATGGGCAGCAATGGCGTCGAATAACATAACATAGTTTTTACCCTTCTTCCCGATCCGTTGCCTCAGCATTAATTTAAAATAACGCTGTTCGCTCATAGTGAGCGACTGCACAAGGTGATATAAATCTTTGCCCGGGATCATGAACTAAAATGCCAAACCACAATTTTCGATTCAGGAAATTGGTATCCAATAATAAGGAAAATATCAATCAGATGTTATATGATAATCCGGAATTCAAGCATTCCTCCTGCTATGAAATACTAACGGTATAGCTACAGAGAGGTTATCAGAAGGCAGATAATTATTGAAAACAATTTACTATCCATTAAATTCCTGACTAAATTTGCTTCATAAAACCAGATGAAGTTCTTAAAATTCACGCCTCGGCACAGCACCCAACTAAAAATCAAAATACAATGAAAAAACTTTTACTCCTATTCGCCGGATGCCTGCTGTCATTTTTCTTGTCTTTTTCCTACGCGCAGCCGTACCCGATTGGCCATAAGCAGCAGGCCTTCATCGATGCTTCACGCGCTAACCGGAACATCACGACAGAAATCTATTACCCCGCCACTACGGCAGGAGATAATGTTCCGATTGCGAACGGGCAATTTCCGGTAGTTGTTTTCGGCCATGGTTTTGTGATGGTGTGGAGCGCCTACGCCAATATCTGGAACGGCGTTGTTCCTGACGGGTACATTATGGTTTTCCCTACGACCGAAACAGGTTTTTCTCCCGTCCATCTGGATTTCGGAAAAGACCTTGCTTTTCTTGTCAGTTCATTGCAGGCAGAGGGATTAAGTTCTTCTTCCACTTTCTATGGAGCGGTGGCAAACACTTCCGCCGTAATGGGCCATTCCATGGGAGGAGGTTCATCCTTTCTTGCTGTACAATACAATTCAAGCATCACTG
>JAHEYJ010000014.1:0-26060 GCA_023251675.1 Bacteroidota bacterium | reverse complement strand
CTACCAATCCATCCTCCATTACTGCTGCAAAAAGTATAACCATTCCTTCTATTGTTTTTGCCGGAGCAAACGATTGTGTTGCGCCTCCTGCAACGAACCAAAAACCGATGTATGATTCGCTGATCTCAACCTGTAAAACCTATGTGAGTGTTACAGGCGGAAGCCACTGCCAATTTGCGAATTCAAATACTAACTGTTCGTTCGGTGAAGCCACCTGTACGCCACAACCCACCATCACCCCCACTGTCCAGCAGGGAATTGTTACACAGCTATTGATTCCCTGGCTGGATTTTTACCTGAAAGGAAGCTGCGGTGCAGGCACTCAGTTTCAGGGTCTGATCACAGCCGGAAGCGGAATAACATCCCAACAGAATTGCCAGCTTTTGTGTACCTCCGTAAATGGCAATGCTGCAAATACAATCCAGGTGCACCTCTCTCCGAATCCCATCAGCGGAACCGCTGTTATTGATATCCTAGGATTTAAATCATCCACTGACGGGCTTGAATTAAAAATGTATGACCTGCTGGGCAATGAAGTGAAACAACAACCCATCACAGAAAACCGCACCCTGATTTCGAAAGGGAACCTTGAGCCGGGAATTTATATTTATAAAGTGACAAATGGGAATGAGCTCCTGGCAACCGGAAAATTGGTCGTCAGATAATTGGGAACAGATCCATAATTGAAAAATCAGAAGCTATAGAATGAGCATAAAGTTGATTTGCTAAACATCCAACGCTTGATTAAATTTGTGGTAATGGCATTCCATCAAGAATTGTGATCGTGAAAACGAAAAGTGTGCATAAATTTTATCTGTTGTTCCAAGTTTGCGTGTTCTCTTTATACACCAGTTTATTATCCGCGCAAAATGCTGAATCATTCATTAATACTACTGCTGTAACAATAAATGCCAGTTCTACAAACACAAGTACAACATCTGTTACGGTTGCGCATTCCCCTGCAACCATGGATGCTACCTGGGGGATCTACAGAATAAGAGTAAAAATTACGACAGTCAGAAAATCATATATTGTGATAAGCCTGACTTCCCCCGGCGGGGTAACGAGGAAACTGATGACGGGAAATGGCCCGACCTCTTTGAATAACCATCAGAATTTTGAAGATACCTGGTTCAGGGACGATGCGGCCAAATCATTTAATGATCTGTTCGGCGATGCCGCATTACCCTTTAAGCACAACACGTCTGCCAGCTGGATCCCGGAACAATCATTGAACTTTTTCAATTCCAGTGTAACTCCAAATGGAAACTGGATTTTAACTGTACAGAACCTGTATGGTTCTGCTGCAGCCACTTTAAATAGCTGGGAAATTGAATTCAGAGATACGCCCAATGGAAATAGGACCACCAGTGTTTGGGTGACAAATTCCGAAGCAGGTTATCCGGCATATGATAATTGCGCCACTCCGAAAAGATTGGACAAATACCATAATTATTATGGGAGAACAAAAACTACTTATTTATGCAACACGACCACCGATCCTCCCATTAGTGCTACCGTTGGAACGCCGTGGACAGTTGCCGGGCCAAACAGAACCAATACGACATTAGATAATACCATTTGGTTTTCATTTAAGACCGATGCAGTAGGCGGAAATGTGGATGTGCTTATCAGTTATATCAGTAAAGCCGGGACCGGTTACCAGGCTACTGTTGTTGATCCGGGAGCTGCTCCATGTGTTGCAGCAAACTGGACTATTGTTGCCGGCTCCGCGTATGTCCAGAACAATGCATTTGCCGGTGGCGGACCCACTCCTATTGCCGGTGCTACTGTTGGCAATGCCATAACCTATAACAGTGTAATTAAATGCACCGGCTTAGCGCCCAGTAAAGTATATTACGTTTGTGTTGACGGGACAGGAAATTCGCTGGGGACAAATTGTGCAGGTGGTACACCATCATCCGACATTGAATTCCAGATCGAAGCCACCGGCGCCTTGTTATCCAATTATTCGTCTCTCCCCGTTCAATTAACTTCATTCACGGCGGATTGCAATTATAGTAAAGTGAACATCAACTGGAAGGTCGCTACCCAAACCAATAATGATTTTTTCACTATTGAAAGAAGTGTTGATGGATCACGTTTTGAAAATATAGGTGCCGTTAAAGGAGCCGGCAACACAAGCCAGGAAATGAATTATTCATTTACAGATACCGATCCGATTGCTGAAACAACGTACTACCGGTTAAAGCAAACCGACTACAACGGGCATTCAGAAACGTTCACACCGACTGCCGTTGCGTGCGGTGACGATATTCCATTTTCTGTAAAAGTAAATCCGAATCCCGTAACAGGCAACACCATCTGCCTGAACATCAACGGAGCTGAAAATGAAAATGTGACGATCCTCCTTTCCGATATTACCGGGCGGCAATTGTATTCGAATACTTTTTCTGAAAATACAAATAGTTACATCGAAGTGATCCGCCCCGGCAAAGAACTTACCGAAGGCATCTATTTTATTGCTGCAACAATGAAAGATAATTTCATCAGCAGAAAAATTATCATTCAATAAATCTATTCTCTTTTATTTTTTCGCGTCGGTTTCAAATTCCAGTGGTCCGCCCCAGTTTTCCATCTGGCCCAGGATCCAGGCCTGGCGTTTGCGAACGTAGGGGGAAGGATTCTTAACTGAGAATTTTCTTGGGGCCGGCAAGACCGCTGCGAGAAGCGCCGCCTGCGTCCTTGTAAGTTTTTTAGCAGATGTATTAAAGAATTGCTGCGCTGCTGCTTCGGCTCCGTAAATACCGTTCCCGAACTCGATCACATTCAGATAGGCTTCGATGATCCGCTTTTTGCTCCAGAAGAGTTCCAGGGTGAAAGTAAAATACACTTCCAGTCCTTTCCGTATCCAGTTCCTTCCGTCATAGAGAAAAACATTTTTGGCTGTTTGCTGGGAAATGGTGCTGGCGCCATGGGTTCGTTTATGTTTCCTGTTGTGTTCAACTGCTTTTTCTATGGCATCGAAATCAAAGCCGTGATGCTGGAAAAAGTTCTGGTCTTCGGAACAAATAACGGCAAGCTGCAGGTTAGGCGAAATTTCTTCCAGCGGCACCCAGTCCTTCTTCAGTTTTACTTCCCGCTTGGTGTCGAAGACCTGTTCAGCGCATTGCACAAACATAAAAGGCGTGTAGGGAACAGGGATCCATCGGAATAAGATCACCGATACAATACTGACTATAAAAAACCATTTCAGGAACTTTAGAAAGAAACGAAAAAATTTGTGAAAAATATTCTTCATGCAGGATGAGATTTCATCGCTCCGCCCTCTTTTCTTTTCGTATCCTTCGGGCAAGACCTCGTTTCTGTATTATTATTTCAGAAGATCTTCGAGCGACGTATTATAGAGCTGTTTCGCTTCCTCCACCTTCATGTACGTTTCTTCATCCACCGTCAGTTCGTCGCCCATGACAGCGCCGAGGAGACAGAATTCCACATCACTCGCCATCATTTCGTGAAGGAAATTATCTTCATCGCCCGGGCGGACCGTCACCACTACCCTGCTCTGCCCTTCTCCGAAAAGGAAAGCATCCGAGCGGATGGATTCATCGGTGCTGATGTCAAATCCGATCCCGGAATAAATGGAAGATTCCGCCAGCGTAACAAACAACCCGCCGTCCGACACGTCGTGCGCAGACTGGATAAGATTTTTCTTTATCACTCCTTTCACCGCCTGCTGCACTTTGAACTCTTCGTCAAGATTAAAAAACGGAGCAGGAGATAGCTTCACTTTATGATACGAATACAAATATTCCGAGCAGGAAATATCGTCGCGGGTTTCCCCTATTAAATAGATCAAATCGCCTTCCTGTTTAAAATTCAATGTCATTTTATTTTTCTTATCCAGGATTCCCAGCATGCCGATCACCGGCGACGGAAATACCGGCCCTTCAAAGGAGGACTGGTTATAGAAACTTACGTTGCCTCCCGTTACCGGGGTTCCGAATTTTTTGCAGGCAGCGCCCATTCCCTTTATCGCACCTATAAACTGCCAGTACACTTCCGGGTTATATGGATTACCAAAGTTCAAACAATTTGTAATTGCTAACGGTTCACCGCCGGAACAAGTAATATTCCGTGCGGCTTCCGCAACAGCTATGGCCGCGCCCGTTTCAGGATCGGCATAAACATAGCGTGCGTTGCAATCCACTTTGAAGGCAAGCGCTTGCTCCGTCTCTTTCAGGTTTACAATCGACGCATCCGAAGGGGTGTTGGTGCTTTGGTTCACCGTTCCCACCATTGAATCGTACTGATGATACACCCATTTCTTGGAACAGATATTCGGATGTGCCAGCAAGAACTTTGCTACTTCGTTCAGGTCTTTAGGTTCTTTTATTTTTTCTAAAGAGAATTTTTTTGCTTCAGAAAAATAAGCAGGCTCTTTGGATTCGCGAGTGTACACCGGAGCGCCGCCGCCCAGCACAAGGGATTCAGCAGGAACATCGGCGATCAGTTCACCGTTCAGGTAATATTCGAGGCGTTTTGAATCCGTCACTTCACCGATCACCGCGTAGGGAATGTCCCATTTGTCCAGAATCTTTTCTACAATTTTTTCCTTTCCTTTCTTCGTCACCAGCAGCATTCGTTCCTGTGATTCGCTGAGAAGGATCTCCCAGGCAGTCATGTTTTGCTGGCGGAGCGGGACTTTATCCAGGTAGATCTTCATGCCGTGTTCTCCTTTGGCCGACATCTCCGATGTAGAACAGGTAATACCGGCAGCTCCCATATCCTGCATGCCGATAAGCGCCCCGGTTGCAGCGACTTCAAGCGAGGCTTCCAATAATATTTTTTCCTGGAAGGGATCTCCCACCTGGACCGAAGGAAGATCATCCGCCGAATTTTCTGTAATGTCTTTTGACGCAAAGGCAGCTCCGTGAATTCCATCTTTGCCGGTAGCCGAACCGACGATATAAATTTTATTTCCCACGCCATGAGAAGTAGCAGAAACGGTTTCCCCGACTTTCACAATGCCGGCGCTCATGGCATTCACCAGCGGGTTGGTGCTGTAACAATCATCAAAATAAACTTCTCCGCCAACGGTTGGGATCCCGAATGCGTTTCCGTAATCACCGATCCCTTTCACCACGCCCTTCACCAGCCATTTTGTTTTTTCCAGTTTCAGGTCCCCGAACCGAAGTGAGTTCAGTTGCGCGATCGGACGCGCGCCCATGGTAAAAATATCGCGGTTGATCCCGCCCACACCGGTGGCGGCTCCCTGGTAGGGTTCGATCGCTGACGGATGATTATGCGATTCGATCTTGAACGCACAGGCAAGTCCGTTTCCAATGTCCACCAGCCCCGCATTTTCTTCTCCTGCTTTTGCCAGCAGATTCTTTCCTTCACGCGGAAGTGTTTTCAAAAGCCTGATGGAATTCTTGTACGAACAATGCTCGCTCCACATCACCGAATAAATGCTCAGCTCTGTGAAGTTGGGAGTCCGGCCAAGAACTTTTTTTATTTTTTCGAATTCTTCAGGCAGCAATCCGAGCTCTTTTGCTGTTTCTACAGTAATGAGGACTTCCTTTTCTTTTACGGGTACCGGCATAAAATTCATTCTTAAAAATGAGTGTTTCCGAAGGAATCCCTTTTCCGAAAAAGGCTCCATCTGAGCGGGGCAAATATAAAATTTTGAGAATAGAATTTGCTCACTACTTACTAACATTTTAGCGGCTGCCGGAATAAATTGACAACAAGACTTTTTCCTCATTTTCCCAGCAAAGTTCCTTCGATGCTTCCAAACAGTTTGCTCTCCATATCTTTTGCCGTGCAGGATCCGCAAGCATGCGGTTCATCTTTTCCGCAATATGTTTAGGGTCGTGGCTTTCAATCAGCTCGCCGACCGGATAGCGGGAAAATATTTTTCTTATCTCCACCAGGTCAGAAGCCAGCACCGGCACCCCGGCATGGATGAAATCAAATATCTTGTTGGGAAGGCTGAACCGGTAATTAATATTGGTGTCTTTATCGAGAGAAATGCCCATGTCTGCATGAGAAGTATAATTTTTTAGCTCTTCAAAAGGAACCCGCTTTTTGAAAATAATTTTATCGGCGAGATTTAAATTTTGTGTTTTAATTTTTACCTGATCCAGGATATCACCGGCACCTACCACTAAAAGCACAGCACCGTTCACATATTGCATGGCCTCTACTGCTTCCAGCAATCCCCTGTCAACATTGATGGATCCCTGGTATAAAATGATCTTTTTGTTCTCCGGTATTCCAAGCACTGCTTTTGATTTTAAATGTTGATTTCTATCCCGGTCAAGCAATGGAAAATTCCTGGCCACTTTCACTTCGATCCCATATTCCTCGTTATACAGATTCGCTATGGACCCGTTCACCGTATAAACTGATTTCAATTTCGGAAAGATCCATCGCTCTATTCTTTTCCAGATCCCTTTCGCAAAATTTCTTCCTTCCAGCTCCGGCACCCCGGTAAAATATTCATGGCTGTCGTGAACTAATTTGCAGCCTTTCATTTTTGAAGCAAGATAATTGGAAAGCAGCGTATCCAGGTCGTTCGCTACCAGCACATCCGCTTTATGAAACAGTAAATAAAAAAACAACCTGAAATTATATTCTGCATAGAACAACGGGCCCGTTTCAAAAAAAAGAAACATTCTTTTTGTATGGTACGGTTTTTTTTCAAGCGGAAGGTTCTTTCTTCTCAGCCTTCCTACAAGCGTCACATCAAACCCTTGTTTAAGCAGGAACAAACAAACTTTATGAACGCGCTGTTCAGAAGTGAGGTCGTTGGTGACCGATAAAATAACTTTCCTGCCTGCCATAATTAAATTTCCTCTGCGAAAATACTAATTACCTTTGTTTTATGCCCGGGTTCATTCTTGCCATGCTCTATGCAGCCCTTTTCACCTGGCTGATCCGGAAACATTCCTTTTTTCAAACGGAAGGAATTTCAAGGAACGCCTTCACATTTGCTTTTATTGTAAAAATCATCTTCGGATTTATTTTCTGGGCGGTATACCATTTCCATGCGCCCTACCAGGGCACTTCCGATGCATTCCTGTATTTTGATGACGGCAAAGCAATTTACAAAGCCTTGTATGAACACCCGCTCGGCTATTTTAAGATCCTGCTCGGCTTCAGCGATCCTTCTTTGCAGCACTACCTTGACAACACGGGCCACTGGGTCAGAACTTTTAACCAGGGATTGTACAATGAAACAAGAACCGTCATCCGTTTTAACGCCATTGCAGATATTTTTTCCTTTGGAAATTATCATGTGCATACCGTTTTCATGTGTTTTGTTTCATTCATGGGTTTGACCGGAATGTTTAAATCCTTTCTTCCTTTTCTTGCCGGAAAGAAAAAAGAACTGTTTGCCATTGTTTTCTTTCTGCCCTCCGTACTTTTCTGGAGTTCCGGTGTTTTAAAAGAAGGATTGATCCTTTGCGCCGAAGGAATGCTGATCTATCACTGGTTCAAGTGGCTCAAAGAAGGGTTTTCTGCAGGCAGATTGGCTTATATTTTATTTTTTATTGCGCTCCTCTCCGTCACGAAACTTTACATGCTGGTCATATTATTTCCGGCTTTGCTTGCTTATTCATGGATTTCGAAAACCAAACAAAAGTTTGCAATCCTGAAAATGACAAGCGCCTTGTTATTCCTGTTCGTGATCGCCATGTTGATTCCGAAATATGATCTGCCTTTTATGCTGATGGAAAAACAACGGCAAAGCAATTACCTGGCACGCGGCGGGGCTTACCTTGGAAATATTGAAATACAAAAATTTATCTATATCGAACCGGCCATTGAAAACCGGGTCACCTACCTGAACGATAAGCCCGGCTATTGCAAGATCACTCCGGGAATTCCTTATAAAGCATGGTTCCGGGATACGTACCTGGATACTGAATTTGTAAAAAGTTCAACCGATACGGCAACGTACTGGATCTTTTATAATTATCCGCCGGCAGGCAGCTATATTAAAATCCCTCTTATCAAACCCACTTACGCGAGCTTGCTGCTGCATGCGCCGGTTGCCTTTTTCAATACAGCGTTCCGCCCGCATATTTTTGAAGCTAAAAATGTGCTGATGCTCTTTTCGGCTTTTGAAAATCTGGCCATCGTTTTTTTTATTCTTATCTGCGTTTTCTTTTTTCCAGGAAAAATCCAAAATAAAGAGCTGCTCTGTTTTTTTATTTTCACCACGGTCCTTTTATTCATCCTGGTTGGACTGACCACGCCCATCCTTGGCGCTGTGGTACGGTATAAAATCCCGGCCTTGCCGTTTTTTCTCATCGCATTTCTTATCCTTCCTGATAAAGAAAAGCTTTTAACAAAGCTGCCTTTTCTTCGAAAAATTCTCTGATAGAAAATTTTCTACATTTGCTCCATTCCCTCACAACGCGTCATGGATTTCAACCAGCTATTCAGAAAAAAATCAGCAGAGAAAGCGCTTAGTGAAGATGACGGATCCGGCGAACATCAATCCTTAAATAAAGTACTACGTGTACGCGATCTGACTTTTTTTGGTATTGCGGCCATCATCGGCGCAGGAACGTTCAGCACTATTGGAAACGCCTGCTTCTCGGGCGGACCGGGCGTTGTACTTCTTTTTATTATTTGCGCAGTCGCCTGCGGATTCACGGCATTATGTTATGCAGAATTTGCTTCGCGTGTTCCGGTTTCGGGAAGCGCATACACCTATGCGTATGTTTCGTTCGGAGAATTATTTGCCTGGATCATCGGCTGGGCGCTGCTGATGGAATATTCCATCGGCAACGTGGTGGTGGCTTTCTCCTGGAGCGGTTATTTTACCAACCTGATCAGCACCTTCGGAATTCATATTCCCGATTGGCTTACGATCAATTACAGGGAAGCGCACCAGGCATTCCTGGATAATGTTGCCGGATTTAAATTCAATGCGTGGACTACGGCTCCGCAGATCGGCGGACTTCGGATCATTTTTGATCTTCCCGCATCGATCATCAATATCATCATCACGGCGCTGGTATTTATCGGGGTCAAAGAATCGCGCAACGCAAGCAATTTCATGGTGATGATCAAACTGGCGATCGTTGCACTGATAATAATTGTGGGCGCTTTTTATGTTAACATCGACAACTGGACGCCTTTTCTGCCCAATGGATTTACCGGTGTGATGGGCGGCGTATCAAGCGTATTTTTTGCTTACATCGGTTTCGATGCCGTGTCAACCCTGGCGGAAGAATGCAAAGATCCGCAGCGCGATCTTCCGAAAGGAATGATCTATTCGCTGGTGATCTGCACTGTTATTTATATCATCATGGCGCTGGTGCTGACCGGAATGGCTTCGTACAAATTGCTGGGCGTAAGTGACCCGCTCGCCGAAGTTTTCAAAATAAAAGAAGTGAAATGGATGCTGTTCATCACTTCGATCGTTGCCGTGATCGCCATGACGAGCGTACTTCTCGTTTTCCAGATGGGCCAGCCGCGCATATGGATGAGCATGAGCCGCGACGGACTGCTTCCTAAAAAATTCTCAGCCATTCATCCGAAATATAAAACGCCCGGATTCTCCACGATCATTACCGGTTTGGTGGTCGGGCTACCTGTTTTCTTTACCGATCAGCAATTCATGACCGACTTTACGAGCGTTGGAACTTTATTTGCTTTTGTCCTTGTCTGCGGAGGCGTGCTCATGCTGCCGAGAAATACCGACGCAAAAGTTTCAGGTAAATTCAAGCTTCCTTATTTTAATGGAAAATTTATCGTTCCGTTTATTGTTGTTGTCATGTTTGTGCTTCTTTTCATCTTCAACAAAGAATACATGGCCGGTCTTGTCAATTTCAGCACTGAATCGCTCGAGGCAAATATTCCGATCCTGGTTTTCTTTATTATTTCCATTCTCATGGCTGTTTTTTCGTTTCTCAAAAACTTTTCATTGATACCCGTTCTCGGCTTGCTCTCCTGCTGCTACCTTCTTATTTATATACCCGCAAAAAGCTGGGAATGGTTCTTCATCTGGCTGCTGATCGGGCTTGTGGTTTACTTCGGATACAGTTATCGCAAAAGCAAATTAAATACATCACACTAAAAAGTTCACTCTATGATCGCTCTCATCACCGGCGTTACTTCAGGAATCGGAAAAGCTTCGGCAGAAATCTTCGCGAAGAACAAATACGACCTCATTATCACCGGCAGGAGAAATGACCGCTTGGACAAACTGGCCGATGAACTGAAAAAGAAGTACGGCATTAAAGTCCTTCCCTTGAATTTCGATGTTCGAAAACAGAAAGAGGTGGAAAAAAATCTTTCTTTACTCACTCCCGGGTGGAGAAAAATAGATGTGCTCCTTAACAACGCCGGCCTGGCTTCCGGGTTTGATACCATCCAGGAAGGTAATATCGAAGACTGGGAAGCGATGATCGACACCAATATCAAAGGACTTTTATATGTGACCCGGCAAATTGCCCCGATGATGATCGAGAACGGCAAAGGACATATCCTGAATGTTGCATCGCTTGCGGGAAAACAAGCTTACCCGAAAGGAAATGTGTACTGCGCTACCAAGTTTGCAGTAGATGCGTTGAGCCAGTCGATGCGGATCGATATGATCGAGCACGGCATCCGTGTTACGAATATTGCTCCCGGTTTGGTAGAAACCGAATTTTCCGTAGTGCGTTTTCATGGAGATAAGGATCGTGCAAAACAAACCTACGCCGGATTCCAGCCGCTGACTCCGGACGATATCGCGGATATTATTTTCTGGTGCGCTTCACGGCCCGCCCATGTGAACATCAACGACATTCTGATCACGCCAACTGCCCAGGCAAACGCGTACATCGTAAATAGAAAAAGTTAATTTTTTTTCACCACTAAGACACTAAGAACACGAAGGTTCACTAAGAAATGACAACTCAGAAATATGTGAATGACATTGCTTATCAGATTGTCGGATGTGCAATTGAAGTTCACAAACAATTGGGGCCGGGATTGCTGGAATCTGTATATGAAGAATGCCTGATTGAGGAAATAATTAACTTAGGACTATTCCCAAAAAGACAAATTGCTGTTCCCATTTTTTATAAGGGAAAAGAATTAGCGACTCCTTTAAAATTAGATCTGATCGTAAATGATCTGGTAATTGTCGAAATAAAATCAGTTGAGGTATTGCTGCCTGTATTTAAAGCTCAATTACTGACCTATTTGAAACTATCCGGAAAACCAAAAGGACTTTTGATAAATTTTAATTGCGAGAATATTACAAAACAATTAATTCCACTGGTCACAGATGAATTTGCAAAACTTTCAAAATCTTAGTGTTTCTAAGTGCTCTCAGTGCCTTAGTGGTAAATGGCTGTTAGCATTCCTTTGTTTTTTTCTTTTCGCATGCTCTTCTCCTAGAAAAGAAAAGGCTGATCTCATCGTTCATAATGCAGTAATTTACACTGTAGATTCCTCTTTTTCAACTGCGGAAAGTTTTGCAGTGAAGGATGGAAAAATAATCGCCGTCGGAAAAAATGATTCCATCCTTGCAAAATATGACGGGGAAAAATTTGACGCGCAGGGAAAAGCAGTTTTTCCGGGATTGATCGATGCGCATTGTCATTTCTACTCCTACGGTCTTGGCTTAAAAAAAGTGGACCTGGAAGGCACGAGATCCTTTGATGAAGTAATTGAGAAAGTCAAAAGTCAAAAGCTAAAAGTCACAGGCGGATCGGAGTGGATAATCGGAAGAGGATGGGACCAGAACGATTGGGATAAAAAAGATTTTCCAACCAACGAACAACTTGATGCTCTTTTTCCAAACACACCTGTTTTTCTGACTAGAGTTGATGGCCACGCCGCACTTGTAAATTCAGAAGCGCTGCGCAGAGCAAACATCTCGGAGAAAACAAAAGTGGACGGCGGAATTGTGGAAGTTAAAAATGGAAAACTTACTGGAATTTTGGTTGACAACGCCGTTGACCTGGTTTCAAAAATAATTCCCACCGCCAGTAAAACGGAAGCAAGAGAAGCGCTGCTCGCCGCGCAAAAAAATTGTTTTACAGTAGGGCTGACAACAGTGGACGATGCAGGATTGGACAAACAGATCGTGGAGCTGATGGACGAACTTCAAAAGAACAACGAACTGAAGATGCGTGTGTATGCCATGCTGTCGGACAACAAAGAAAATTTAGGTTACTATTTAGAACACGGTCCGTACAAAACAGAAAGATTAAATGTACGTTCCTTTAAATTTTATGCCGACGGCGCTCTTGGATCACGCGGCGCTTGTTTACTTCAGGATTATTCCGACAAAAAAGCATGGAAAGGTTTTCTGCTGAATAAAGAAATGCATTTCATGGAAATGGCAGATCAGGTGTTTTCAAAACACTGGCAGATGAACACGCATTGCATCGGCGATTCTGCATGCCGGCTGATTATTTCCACGTACAGCAATCCCTATCAAATGTCGGATATGATGCGGATGATGGTGAAAGAACCGCCGCCGTTTAAAAAAGAGCCCTATGAGAATATGCGCTGGCGGATCGAGCATTTCCAGGTGACAACAAAACAGGACATTGACTCGCTGTATAAATTCAATTTCGTTGACGGAAAAAATCGTTTCAATATCATCCCTTCCGTTCAGCCGACGCACGCCACTTCGGATATGTACTGGGCAAAGGATCGGCTGGGAGAAGAGAGAATAAAATATGCGTACGCGTACAAAGATCTTTTGAAAGCCGCCGGCATGGTAGCCCTTGGAACCGATTTCCCAGTAGAAAATATCAATCCGATGTACACGTTCTATGCCGCAGTGGCAAGAAAAGACCTGAAAGGATTTCCGAAAGACGGCTTTCAAATGGAAAATGCGCTCACACGCGAAGAAACTTTAAAAGGAATGACCATCTGGGCGGCGTTTGCCAACTTTGAAGAAAAAGAAAAAGGCAGCATCGAAACGGGAAAGTTCGCCGATTTTGTGATCCTGGATAAAGACATCATGAAAATAAATATCGATGAAGTTCCAAAGGTGAAAGTAGTTTCTACTTATATTAATGGCGAAAAGATATACTCAAAATAACAGTCATTGTGAGGAGTCCCGCTTCGGGACGATAAAGCAATCTCTCCAATGCTCCTGTGAGATTGCTTCGCTCCTTGCTCCGCCAAAGCGCTTCGCGAAGGCGAGTCGCTCGCAATGACCATAAAAATAAATTATGAAAAAAACAATCTTCCTTTTCTCAGCAACCTTGCTGCTTCTCTCCTTCAGCAAACCGGGCGAACAATATCCATTCTCAAAATGGGATCCGTCAACTCTTGAAAAAGCCAACACCGCAAAAGACGCTAACGGTTATTCAGATGAAGAAAAAAAAGTCGTGTACTTTACGAACCTTGTCCGTTTGAATCCGGACCTGTTCATGAAAACTTTTGCGCAGAAATACATTGACTCCACCAAGACAAAGGAAACATCGTTCACGCGTTCCCTCAAAAACGACCTGACCGCCAAGTACAAACCTATGGGGGTTTTGAATGTAAAGGATGACCTTACCGAGGAAGCCCGCAGCCACGCCGAGGATACCGGAAAAAAAGGGAACCTCGGCCATTTCACCTCGGATGGAAAAAGTTATGACTTCCGGATGAGAAAGATCAAAGAATCTTATTCTGCCTATGCAGAATGCTGTGACTACGGCAGCAACGACGCGCTTTCGATCGTCATGCACCTGCTCATTGATGAAGGACAAGCATCCGTTGAACACCGGAAGATCCTGCTCGAAAGTAAATATAAATTCACCGGGGCGTCCATCCAGCCACACAAAAAAGAAAAATGGACGTGTGTGATTGAACTTGGCAATTCAAAATAAAATTTCAGTGCCAGGTCGAGTGTCCCGCGCTTCGCGGGATGTATCGAGACCACACTGAAATATACATCTCGATATGGTTCGACAAGCTCTAAGCCAAAGCGCATGTCCTACTCGATGTGACTACAAATATTAATTGCATTCCTCAACTTATCGTATTTTTAGCTTATGATCCTTTTGCGTTACCTTTTACTTCCTTTTTCTTTAGTGTATGGCGCGGTGATCTTTTTACGCAACCTGCTTTACGATTTTGGGATCTTCCCCGTAAAAGAATTTAAAACCGGGGTGATCTCGATCGGAAATCTTTCCGTTGGCGGCACCGGCAAAACACCTATGACCGAATACCTGATCCGCCTTCTCAAAGATAAATTCCCTGTTGCCACACTGAGCCGCGGTTATGGGCGAAACACTTCAGGATTTCTGATCGCCGGTAAAGATGCCACTTCGTTCCAGATCGGCGACGAACCGCTTCAGTTCAAACGAAAATTTCCTGATACAATTATTTCGGTTGATACCAACCGGAAACACGGGATCAAAAAACTTTTTTCGTTACATCCTGAATTGAAAGCGATACTCATGGATGATGCCTTTCAGCACCGAAGGGTGAAACCGGGACTCAGCATCCTGCTTTCCGATTACGGGAAAATATTTTATGATGATTTCCTTTTGCCGGCCGGCACACTGCGCGAATGGAGATCAGGAAAGAAACGCGCCGACATTATTGTAGTGACCAAATGCCCCGACAATTTATCTCCGGTAGAAAAAAGGATCTTTATTAAAAAAATAAATCCGGATCCTCATCAGCATGTTCTGTTTTCACATGTGAAATACGTCCGCCCCACCCCTGCCCTCCCCATTAGGGAGGGAGAACACAAAATGCAAGTCCTCCACTTTGGGGAGGATTTAGGAGGGGCTTCAATTATTCTTCTCACCGGCATCTCCAATCCGAAACCGCTGGAGGAATACCTGAAGAAAAAGTCGAACATAATAAGATCGTTCAACTACCCTGATCATCATGAATTTTCGATCGTGGAGGCCAATGAAGTGGCGGAAGCTTTCAAAACCATTTCAGCAGAGAACAAATGCATCATCACAACAGAAAAGGATGCCATGCGGATGGATAAACCCGGACTCGTGGAAATCCTTGGCAAACTTCCTGTATACTATATTCCCATCGAAACAACATTTGATGAAAAGGAAAAAGAAGAGTTCAATCAACTTATCACTAATTATATTTTTCGGACAAACACTAAGAATATTGATCTGCAACGCAAATAATCCTGTTCTTATTTGCCTTGCTAATTACGAATGTTCGAATTACGAATAAAATATTCCATCATTTACTTTCATGCATGATTCACAATTAGAAGGTATTTAGAATTTTGTTTTCATTCGTACATTCGTACTGATTCGTAAATTCGTAGCAACGATGTTAGAACAGATCAAAAGCACGGCAGAGCACATTAAGCGGCAGGTTTCAATAACGCCGGAGGTCGGAATCATTCTCGGAACTGGTTTGGGAGGTTTGGTGAAAGAAATAGAGATCCTTAATTCCATACCTTATGAGTCCATTCCGAATATGCCGCTCTCAACCGTTGAAGGCCACAGCGGAAAAATGATCTTCGGAATGCTGGGAGGAAAAAAAGTAGTGGCGATGCAGGGCCGATTCCATTTTTATGAAGGATACTCCATGCAGCAGGTTGTTTTCCCGGTGCGCTTGATGAAATACCTCGGCATAAAAACACTGCTGGTTTCCAACGCCAGCGGAGGCGTGAATCCCGGTTTTGAAAAAGGCGACCTGATGATCATCACCGATCACATCAATATGTTACCGAACCCGCTCATCGGAAAAAATGAAAGTGAATTAGGCGAACGGTTTCCCGACATGAGCGAAACGTACGACAAAAGTTTGATCGCGAAAGCAAAAGAGATTGCGAAGAAAAATAATATTAAGGTCCAGGAGGGCGTTTATGTGGCGCTGACCGGCCCCTCACTTGAAACGCCTGCCGAATATAAATTCATGCGCATCATAGGAGGCGATACCGTAGGTATGAGCACGGTGCCGGAAGTAATTGCCGCGCACCATATGGGAATCCCCTGTTTTGCCATAAGCATCATCACCGACCTGGGCGTGGAAGGAAAGATTGTGAAAGTTACGCTCGAAGAGATTTTACGCACTGCAGAAAAGGCAGAACCAAAAATGACTCTGATAATGAAAGAGCTGGTGAAGAGTTTGTGACGACGAACAGGGAGTGTTCGACAAAAATCCACTTTATGAAAAATCTTGCATTTTGTATTCTTAGTGAATCTTTGTGCTCTTAGTGGCTTAGTGGTGAAAAAATTTTACCACTAAGACACTAAGGCCACTGAGAAACACTAAGGCAGAAAATTGTCGCATGCTCTCAAAAAACGCTCTTTTGGAAAATAAATGATTAGGTGTATATTTGTTACTTGTCTATCGCCTATAACGAGTTGGACATAATGCAAAAAGACGCAGGTCAGTGAAAAAAATCCTTCTCATCTCAGCAGTTTTTTTCTGCTTGGCAGTTTCAAATAAACCAGCACACGCACAAGGTGTGTGGTAAGCATCCCCTAATTTAGTGCCAGTTGTATCTTAGTGTTTTAAAAACACAACTGGATATGATTCTACAAACACAAATCGACTAGATGATTTTTGGGAATATAATCCATCAACGGATACATGGCTCCAAAAAACAAATTATCCTAGTGGCACCAGAGTAGATATTGATGGAGCACATTTTACGATTGGGAATTATGGCTATCTAGGGACAGGTATGACCGTAATTAGTAGTTCGTGGACCTATTATAATGACTTTTGGAAATATGATCCCTCGAATGATTCATGGACACAAATTCCAAATTTATCTTCTCAACCACGAATAGGAGCAATTGGATTTTCAATTAATAATACCGGGTATGTTGGTCTTGGATTTCTTCCTCCCTCATATAGTGTACTTAATGACTTGTGGTCATTCACTGATACTTCACTTCATGAAGGAGTAAATGAAATCACGCAAAAAAATTCAATTCATATATACCCCAATCCTTTTTCTACACAGACAACTTTAAAGACAGATAATCTTTTACATAACGCGACTCTCACACTTTACAATTTGTACGGACAAACAGCAAAGCAATTCGTAATTCGTAATTCGGCTTCATTCGTAATTAGCAGGGATGGCTTGCCAAGCGGGCTGTATTTCATTCGCCTAGTTCAAGACGGCAAAACAGTTGCAACGGATAAATTAATCATTACAGACAACTGACTGCATCCCACAAGCGCGACGATTTTCTTCATGCCGTAAACTGATTATCCTCTCGCTTTTATTTTTTGCCAACTCGGATTTTTCTTCTAAGTTCGCTCCAAATTAAACCCGACAAAATGAAAGCAAAATCAATTCTTACCGCGTTCTTATTTTCTACCGCATTCCTGCTGAACGCATTCGCGCAAGCGCCGGCTCCGGCTCCGAAACTCCTGGAGAAGGTCACAAAAAAACCAGGCGAGATCTCTATCCCCTATGAAAAATGGCAATTGGCCAACGGCCTGACCATCGTGATCCATGAAGATCATTCCGACCCTATCTTATATTTTGATGTTACGTATCATGTCGGATCGAACCGCGAACAGGTGGGGCGTTCCGGGTTCGCCCACTTCTTTGAACACATGATGTTCCAGGGTTCGGATCACGTCGGCAAAGGACAGCACTTTAAAAATGTTTCTGATGCAGGCGGAACGCTGAATGGCTCCACTAACTTTGACCGCACCAATTATTTCGAGACCGTCCCTTCCAATTATCTTGAGCGGGCGATGTGGCTGGAATCCGACCGGATGGGATTTCTGCTTGACTCTGTAACACAAGTAAAATTCGAGAACCAGCGTGAGACCGTGAAGAACGAACGCGGGCAGAACTACGACAACCGCCCGTATGGTTTGGCTTTTGAAAAAACGTTCGAAGCGCTTTATCCCTATGGCCATCCGTATTCATGGAGCACCATTGGCTACCTCGAAGACCTGAACCGTGTAGACGTTGGTGATCTGAAACGGTTCTTCCTGCGCTGGTATGGTCCGAACAACGCTACACTTACTGTTGCCGGCGATGTAAAACCGGAAGAAGTGATCAAGCTGGCTGAAAAATATTTTGGCTCCATTCCACGAGGTCCCGAAGTAAAAAATATAGAAAAGAAAGGAGCCGTGCTTGATAAGGACCGGTATATTTCTTATGAAGATAATATTCGCTTTCCGATGCTGATGATCACGTACCCAAGCGTTCCTTCTTTTGATAAGGATGAAGCGGCGCTTGATGCGCTGGCTTCCATTATATCCGAGGATAAAAATTCTGTCTTCTACCAGAACTTTGTAAAGAAGCAGGTCGCCTATGATGCCAGCATGAACAATTATTCCGCTGAAGTGGCAGGAATGATATTCGTTCAGGTTCGCGCCATGCCGAATAAGACCCTGGCCCAGATGGACTCCATTGTCCGCGCCTCATTTGCGGAATTTGAAAAACGCGGAGTCACTGCTGAAGACCTGAAAAAGTTCAAAGCCAATTATGAAGCAAACACGGTTAAATCGCTGAGCAGTGTCCAGGGAAAAGGTTCTCAGCTTGCCGCATACCAGACATTTACCGGCAACGCCAACCAGATCACGAAGGACATGGACCGGTACATGAAGATCACCAAGGAAGATGTCATGCGTGTTTACAATCAGTACATCAAGAACAAACCCGCAGTTTATCTCAGCATTTATCCTAAAGGAAAAAAGGAAATTGCTGACAAGCCGGATAATTTTCAGGCTCCAAAAAGAAATCCTGAGGACGGAAAAGAAAATCCGGAATACAAGAATTTAGTTTACAATAAACCCAAAGATAATCTCGACCGCAGCAAACGCCCGGAAGCAGGACCGAATCCGGTTGTAAAAGTTCCCGATTTCTGGACAGAATCCTTCCCTAACGGATTAAAAGCGATCGGCATGAAGAACGACGAGATCCCTACCGTCAGCATGCTGCTTTCATTGGAAATAGGACATCGCGCTGATGCACTTTCAAAAGCGGGATTGTCGTATCTCACTGCTAAAATGATGAACGAATCCACCAGGCTGCACACGGCGGAACAGATCAGCGATATGCTGAGCATGCTGGGCAGCGAGGTTACCATCAATGCGGATGATGAAGAGATCACCATGACTATTTCTTCGCTCACAAAAAATGTTGATGCAACTTTAAAGATTGCAGAAGAAATGCTCTTCCAGCCCAAATTCGATAAAGAAGATTTTGACCGCCTGAAAGAAGAGCAACTGCAGGGCATCAACGACCAGGCAACAAAACCGGTTGTAATTGCCAATAATGTTTACAGAAAACTTCTTTACGGGAAAAATCATATTTTGTCTACTCCCATCATCGGAACAAAAGAATCGGTCACTTCACTTACTCTGGAAGATGTGAATAGTTTTTATGCAGCCAGTTTTTCACCTTCTGTCGGAAAAGTAGTGATCGCCGGAGATGTTTCCAAAGAAACCATCCTTCCGAAACTTTCATTCCTGAAAACATGGCAGGCCAAAGAAGTGAAGAAAGCAGAACAACCTGTTTCTCCTGTTGTTGAAAAGACAAAGATCTATTTTGTGAATAAAGACAACGCCCCTCAGTCGGAAGTGCGGATCGGATACATTGCCCTGCCCTATGATGCAACCGGTGAATTCTACCGTACCTACCTGATGAACTTTCAGCTGGGCGGAAATTTCAACAGCCGCATCAATATGAACATCCGCGAAACCAAAGGATGGTCTTATGGCGCACGTTCCGGTTTTGCAGGAACAAAATTCGCAGGCCCGTTCACTGCCAGCGGCGGGATCAAAGGCGATGCAACGGACAGCTCCATCGTTGAGTTCATGAAAGATATTAAGAAGTATGCGGAATCAGGAATTACCGATGAAGAACTCGTTTTCACAAAAAGATCGATCGGACAGCAGGATGCTCTGAAGTATGAAACCAACTACCAGAAAACCACTTTCATCAAACGGATCCTTGATTATAATCTGAAAAAGGATTTTGTGGATGAACAGCAAACCATTCTGAAGAACATCACGAAACCAGAGATGGATGCCCTTGCGAAAAAGAACCTGCCGTATAATAATATGGTGATCGTCATTGTCGGCAACCGCGCCAAACTGTATGACCGTGTGAAAGCCCTTGGTTATAATGTGATCGACCTGGATTCAGACGGAAATCAGCTCTAATGCTGTGTCATTGCGAGCGAAGCGAAGCAATCTTATGTAAAAATTTTAGTGAGATTGCTTCGTCACTTCGTTCCTCGCAATGACATCTTGGTTGTTATCTCTTCTTCTTAAAAAACTCCCTCATCAACTCCGAACATTCCTCGGCAAGAATGCCGGAAACGATTTTTGTCTTCGGATGAATTATTTTTGTGCTAAGAACAGAATAACCGCGTTTTTCATCTTTTGTTCCATAAACAATTTTACCAAGCTGTGCCCAGAAACTTGCTCCGGCGCACATCGGGCAGGGTTCAACGGTAACATACAAGGTGCATTCATTCAAATATTTTCCTCCGAGATGCGAAGAAGCGGAAGTAAATGCCTGCATCTCCGCATGAGCCGTTGAATCGGTCAATCGCTCCGAAAGATTATGAGCACGTGCGATTATTTTTCCATCGCAAACGATCACCGCGCCAACCGGAACCTCATCCAGCTCAAACGCCTTGCGCGCTTCTTTCAGCGCTTCCTGCATGAAATAGGTATCGTCTTTACTCATTGATGAAACAAATTTACTAATTACACCATTCAGGGCTAAAGCCCGATGCAAAGGGCTGTGCTTTAACTCCGGCATTAATGCCGGAGTTAGCAAAATACAAATACAATCGGGCTTCAGCCCTGACAACCCGGAGAAGATTATTTTTGCATCATGGAAATCACCTGGACCTGCAAGCCTTTCAAAGATCTCACGAATGAAGAGCTGTATGAAATCTTCCGTTTGCGTTTATCCGTTTTTGTTGTGGAACAGAACTGCCCGTACCAGGATGCGGACGGAAAAGATTTGAAGGCGCTGCATGTGATCGGAAGCCTCCCCTCCTCCACCTCCTCCAGAGGGGGAGAATTAATAGCGTACGCCAGAATACTTCCTGCAAATATTTCTTACAAGGAAGTTTCGATCGGAAGGGTGATCACATCCAAAGAAGCCCGGAGAACCGGCGCCGGAAAGATCCTGATGGAAAAATCGATGGAGTTCATCAAGAAAGAATTCGGAAAAGTCCCGATACGGATCGGAGCACAATTATATCTTCAGAAGTTTTATGAAGGATTTGGATTTAAACGCGAAGGAGCTGAATATATGGAAGACGGAATCCCGCATATTATTATGTTGTTCACTCCATAACCCTACGAATTATTCCGAAGGTCTAAAGGACTCCTTCGGAGAATCCCTTCGGGACGAATTTTCACGAATTACGAATACCATTTTACTTTAACTTCGCTACGCAACTTTAAACTTTATATTTCCATATGCTTCGTACCCACACCTGCGGCGAACTTACCATCAAAAATATCGGGCAGCCCGTAACACTTTGCGGATGGCTGGCGCGTTCACGCGATCTCGGTGGAATGACGTTCATTGATCTGCGCGACCGCTATGGAATTACTCAGCTGATGTTCAATATGGACACACATAAAGAATTATGCGAACAGGCGAGGAAGCTCGGACGTGAATTTGTGCTGAAGACCACCGGGAAGGTTTCTGAGCGAAGCAACAAGAATTCAAAAATGCCTACCGGGGACATTGAGATCATTGTAGAAAAACTGGAAGTCCTGAACGAATCAAAAACCCCACCGTTCACTATTGAAGATGAATCGGATGGAGGCGATGACCTGAGGATGAAATACCGTTATCTCGACCTGAGAAGAACGCCCGTAAGAAATAATTTATTACAGCGGCATAAAGTGGCTCAGGCCGTGCGAGAATATTTTGATGCGAACGGTTTCGCGGATGTGGAAACTCCTTTTCTCATCAAATCTACGCCTGAAGGCGCACGTGATTTTGTGGTGCCGTCGCGTTTGAGCCCGGGAGAATTTTATGCGCTTCCACAATCGCCTCAGACTTTCAAGCAGCTGCTGATGGTTTCCGGATTCGACCGGTATTACCAGATCGTGCGCTGCTTCCGCGATGAGGACCTTCGGGCAGACCGCCAGCCGGAATTCACGCAGATCGACTGCGAGATGAGTTTTGTGGAACAGGAAGACGTGATGAACATGTTCGAAGGAATGGTGAAACATGTTTTCAAAAAGGTCCGAGGACTGGAACTTCCGGCATTCAAAAGAATGACCTATACCGATGCGATGAAATATTACGGAGTCGACAAACCTGATCTTCGCTTTGAAATGAAAATTGTTGAATTGAAAAATCTATCCCCCTCCGGAGGGGGCAAGGGGGAGGATGTTGTTTCAGGAAAGAACTTCAAAGTATACGATGATGCCGAGCTAATAGGTGGAATTTGCGCAAAAGGCTGTGCTGAATATACCCGCAAACAACTGGATGAACTCACCGATTGGGTGAAACGTCCGCAGATCGGCGCCGGAGGATTGGGATATATCAAATTCAATGCTGACGGAACGCTGAAATCCTCTTTCGATAAATTCTTTGACGAAGCTTCGTTGAAAAAGATCGCTGAGAAATTTTCAGCCAAACCCGGCGATTTGATTTTAATTCTTGCCGGAGCAGAAGAAAGAACCCGAAAAGCGCTGGGAGCACTTCGTCTTGAAATGGGCAGCAAGCTTGGGCTGCGCGATAAAAATAAATTCGAATGCCTTTGGGTAATGGATTTCCCGCTCTTCGAATGGAACGAAGAAGAAAAACGCTGGTTTGCCATGCACCATCCGTTTACTTCATGGAAAAAAGAGGATGAAGGATTACTGAATACAAATCCGGGCGCTGTCAGGGCCAACGCGTACGATGTTGTAATTAATGGCGTAGAACTTTCAAGCGGAAGTATCCGCATACATAACCGCTCACAACAGGAAAAAATGTTTAAACTGCTCGGCTTAACGCCCGAAGAGGCAAATTATAAATTTGGCTTTATACTGAATGCTTTTGAGTATGGCGCTCCACCTCACGGAGGAATTGCGTTCGGCTTTGACCGGTTTTGTTCGATGGTGATCAATAATGAAGATTACATCCGCGACTATATTGCCTTTCCGAAAAATAATTCCGGGCGCGATATCATGCTTGACTCGCCAAGTGATATCGATGCAAAGCAGAAAAAGGAATTGGGATTGAAGTAGAAAACCCCTTGCCTTACACAATATCTTTTGTAAATTCGTGTTACTATCGGCTGTTACTTGTGACTTTTGAATTATCAACTTTTGACTTAATAATATGTGCGGAATAGTAGCATACATCGGAAGCAAGGAAGCCTATCCAATTCTTATTAAAGGATTGCACCGGCTTGAATACCGCGGTTACGACAGCGCGGGCGTGGCCATACTGAACAAAGAATTGCACGTTTACAAATGCAAAGGAAAAGTAGCTGAACTTGAAAAACATACGCTGAAAAAAGAGGTGAGCGGCACGATCGGCATTGGCCATACGCGCTGGGCGACGCACGGTGCGCCGAACGATGTAAATGCCCATCCGCATTTCTCCCAGACAAAAAACCTGGTCATCATTCACAACGGCATTATTGAAAATTACGCAACGATCAAAAAAGAACTGCAGAAGCGCGGGCATAAATTCCATAGCGATACAGATACCGAAGTTCTCATCCACCTGATTGAAGATATTTACGTGAACGAACGCGTTGAGCTGGCAGAAGCCGTGCGCCAGGCGCTTACCGAAGTAATTGGAGCATATGCAATTGTTGTTCTATCCAAAGATAATCCCGACGAGCTCATTGCAGCAAAAAAATCCAGTCCGCTGGTAATTGGCGTCGGCAAAGGAGAATACTTTGTCGCTTCCGATGCTACACCGATCATTGAATACACGAAAGATGTTGTTTATCTTGAAGACGAGCAGATCGCCGTCATTCCCCGGAAAGGAAAACTTCAGATAAAGACCATCCGCAATAAAGTAAAACCTCCGTACATCCAAACGCTGGAACTGAAACTGGAAGCGCTTGAAAAAGGCGGCTATCCGCATTTCATGCTCAAGGAAATTTACGAGCAGCCACGCTCCATCCGCGACAGCATGCGCGGGCGACTGGTGCCGAAAGAAGGAAAAGTAAATCTGGGAGGAATAAAAGAATATGAACGAAAAATAATAAACGCCAAACGAATTGTTATTGTCGCCTGCGGAACTTCCTGGCATGCAGGATTGGTAGGAGAATATTTATTTGAAGACCTTGCCCGCATCCCGGTGGAAGTGGAATACGCTTCGGAATTCCGCTATCGGAATCCGATCATCGGCGAAGACGATGTGGTGATCGCTATTTCCCAATCAGGCGAAACTGCCGATACACTTGCCGCCATCGAACTGGCGAAATCAAAAGGAGCAACCATCATTGGAATATGTAACGTTGTCGGTTCAACCATTCCAAGAACCACTCACGCTGGTTCCTATACACACGCCGGACCGGAGATCGGAGTTGCTTCCACAAAAGCATTCACGGCGCAGATTACCGTTCTCACATTGATGGCACTTCGCATCGCGCGCAAGAAAGGTTCCATTTCTGAATCAAGATACTTTGAACTGATCAACGAACTGGACCAGATCCCTGCCAAAGTTGAAAAAGTGCTGAAGAAAAATGACGAGGTAAAAAAACTTGCAAAGATCTTCAAAGACGTAAAGAACTTCCTTTATCTCGGGCGCGGCTATGCGTTCCCCGTGGCGTTGGAAGGCGCACTCAAACTGAAAGAGATCTCGTACATCCACGCAGAAGGTTATCCCGCGGCTGAAATGAAACACGGGCCGATCGCGTTGATCGATGAGAATATGCCGGTTGTTGTCATTGCAACTAAAGGAACTTCCTACGAAAAAGTGGCGAGTAACATCCAGGAAGTGAAAGCACGGAAAGGAAAGATCATTGCCATTGTAACAGAACGGGATAAAAATGTGAAACAGCATGCAGACTACGTGATCGAAATTCCCGAGACAGATGAAATACTTGTTCCGCTGATATCCGTAGTTCCGCTTCAACTCCTCGCCTATCATATTGCGGTTTTGCGCGGGTGCAATGTGGATCAGCCCCGTAACTTAGCTAAAAGCGTAACTGTAGAGTAAGAAAATATTTTTTGTTTTACAATATTAACTTCCGTGTGTAAAGGGGGCAGGCCCCGCAACCTGGCGAAGAGCGTTACGGTGGAATAGATCGGTTTCCGGTTTTGGGTCTGCAGTTTAGGATCAGAATTTTCTAATGAGATGAATAAAGTACTATTCGAAGTACATGGGCTTATTTTTTCATTCTTATCCTTCCTACAAATTTTTACCTTTGTCTCCCATTCGTAATTCGCGAATTAGTAATTAGTAGACTATGAAAATTTCCTATAACTGGCTTAAACAATACATTGCCCTGGATATTTCTCCTGAAAAAACCGCGGAGCTTTTAACCGACTGCGGACTGGAAGTGGAGAGCGTGGAGAAACATGAGACTGTAAAAGGCGGGCTGGAAGGTTGCCTCATTGGCGAAGTCAAAACAAAAGAAAAACATCCTGATGCTGACCGGCTGAGTTTGACTACTGTTGATATCGGAACCGGTACACTGCTGAACATTGTTTGCGGTGCATCAAATGTTGCAGCGGGGCAGAAAGTAGTAGTGGCCACAGTTGGAACAACGATCTATCCAAGCAAAGGCGAACCCATCACGCTTAAGAAAGCAAAGATACGCGGAGCCGTTTCCGAAGGTATGATCTGCGCCGAAGATGAACTCGGGTTGGGCACTTCGCACGAAGGGATCATGGTACTGGAGGCAAATTCCAAGATCGGAATTCCCGCAAAAGATTATTTTAAAATTGAAAGCGATGCCATTCTTGAAATTGGCCTTACACCCAACCGTTCGGATGCCGCTTCACATATTGGCGTTGCTAAAGATTTGTATGCCGTGCTCAACTGGAAACTGGCAAAAAATAAATACGAATTGAATGTTCCTTCAGTAGATGGCTTTTCGGCAGAGGATTCCAAGAAAAAAATTGACGTTGTTGTTGAGGATGCGACTGCCTGTCCGCGGTATTCAGGAATAACTATTTCCGGAGTTTCAGTTGCTGAATCTCCCGAATGGCTGAAGAAAAGATTGTTATCCATC
>JAHEYJ010000118.1 GCA_023251675.1 Bacteroidota bacterium | reverse complement strand
TGTTGCCAATCAAACCGATGCAAAAGGACAAAAACAAGGCAAATGGGTGAAAAAAGATGCGAACGGGAAAGTGATATATGAAGGGGCCTTTAAGGATGACAAACCCACGGGGGAGTTTAAATATTATTATGATACAGGCGAGATTCAAACACTTTCAGTTTTTTCAAACAATGGATCGGTTTGCAGGTCAAAACATTATTTCCCTGGAAACATATTGATGGCGGAAGGAAAGTATGTTAATCAAAAACGCGACAGTGTATGGAAGTTTTATAATGCGCCCAATGCGCTGGTCTCTGAAGAAGCGTATAAGAATGGGAAAAAGAACGGGATCGAAAAGAATTTTGACGGCAAAGGAAATGTAATCGAGTTAAAAACATGGAAAGACAGCATTCGCGATGGGGACTATAAAAAATATTACAGCAACGGCGATGTCCAGGAAGAAGGATTTTATAAATCAGGATTAATTGAGGGAGAAGTAAAATTTTATTTTCCGGGTAAAAAGATCGCAGTGAATGGAAGCTATCAGCATTCGCTTAAGAACGGCAAATGGACGTATCATAACAAAGATGGCCTTACCAATACGATGATTGAAAATTACAAATCCGGTACGCTGGAAGGCAACTTCGGAGAATGGTACGAAAAAGACGGAACACCGAAAGTGAAGGGAGAATACAAGCAGGGGAAAAGAAATAATAAATGGACCTATTATAACGAGAAAGGGAAACCTTCAGCGGATTCAACTTTTAATACAGGTTATCTTCATGGTACTTGCACGGAGTATTTTGAGAATGGAAATAAAAAATCAGAATCAACTTATTATTACAGTCATAAAACAGGAAAGTGGACGGAATGGGATGAGGCCGGTAAAGTCCTTAAAGAAGAAAGTAATCCCGGCATTGAAGAGGTAAAAAAACAAATGGCCCGGGAGGAAAAAGAAAAAAGAAAATTACAGGAGAAATGAGCAAAGGAAGAGTATTGATGGCCATGAGCGGTGGAATTGACAGTTCCATCGCTGCGCTTTTGCTTCATGAGCAGGATTATGAAGTTATCGGGATCACCATGAAAACATGGGATTATAGTTCATCGGGAGGATCCAAAAAAGAGACCGGATGCTGCAGTCTGGATTCTATCAATGATGCAAGGATGCTTGCGGTTTCATCCGGTTTTCCGCATTATGTACTGGATCTGCGGGAAGAATTCGGAGAATCGATCATCAATAATTTTGTAGAAGAATACCTGGCGGGAAGAACGCCCAATCCATGTGTGCTTTGCAATACTTACATAAAATGGGATGCGCTTCTAAAACGGGCTGATCAGCTGAAATGCGATTATATAGCCACAGGCCATTATGCGAAGATCCGCCATGAAAACGGACGGTATATTTTGTCCAAAGGAGTGGACGATACAAAAGATCAATCGTATGTCCTGTGGGGCTTGACACAGGAAAGTCTGAAGCGTACTTTGTTCCCGCTTTCACATCTCACCAAAAAGGAAGTACGAAAAATAGCGATGGAAAGAGGATTTGCCGATCTGGCAAACAAAAGTGAGAGCTATGAGATCTGTTTCATTCCGGATAATGACTACCGCGGGTTTTTGAAAAGAAGAGTAGCCGATATGGATGAACGGGCAGGGGAAGGGGACTTTGTACTCACCAACGGAACCGTGATCGGAAAACATAAAGGATACCCTTACTATACGATCGGCCAGCGCAAGGGACTTGAAATTGCTGTGGGCGAACCGCTGTATGTAACGAGCATTAATTCAGAGACGAACACCGTTGTGTTAGGATCTGCAGAGGAAGTGAAGGGACAGAAGATGATGGTTAAAAAAATAAATCTTATCAAGTACGATCGTGTTCCTGAAAACTTTCTTGCATCAACCCGAATTCGTCATAAAGATCCGGGAAAACCCAGCACGGTAAATCAAACCGAAACTGATTCCGTGGAAGTCTTTTTTCATGATAAGGTTTCAGCGATAGCGCCGGGCCAGTCGGCGGTTTTTTATGAGGGCGATGATGTGGTGGGCGGAGGAATTATCGAAAAAGAAATTGAATGAACAAATATTTTAAAATAATAGTTATCGCTTCTCTCCCGGGGATTTTTCTATATACATGCAAAAAGGATTCGCCGGCTGAACCCGCTGTTGATTCCGGCTATAATTATTTGCCTGCTGAAATCGGAAGTTACGTGATCTATCAAGTGGATTCAATTCATTACGATGATGCCAATCAAAACCAACATGATACAACGCGTTATTTATTAAAGGAGAAGATAGCAGATGTTTATACGGATAATTCCGGAAAGCCCGCCTTACGGATCGAACGGCTCTATAAATATTATGATCCGGCTCTTCCCTATGATTCAATTTCCTGGTCAGCGCCGAGGATCTGGCATGCCAATAAATCGGCAACCGATTTTCAAAAAGTGGAAGAGGATGTACGGTATTTAAGATTGGTATTTCCCGCCAAAGAAGGCAAGAAGTGGAATGGTAACCTGTACAATACACTTGGTGAAAAAGAATATGAGATCGTTTCGGCAGATATCAATGAATCTGTAAACTCAATAAGTTTTGATTCGGTATTGACCGTGAAACAATTTGATCAGATCGATTTTATTGAGTACCGGTACGAGCAGGAGAAGTATGCGCGTACCGTCGGGTTGATATTCAAGCAAAGGGACAGTTTGTATTTCCATCAACACGATATGAATGATACTTATCCATATGATGATACGATCGGTTTTACCTATAGGCAAAAAATAATTTCTTATGGGAAATAAATCTGGTTTGCAGTTTAGGGTTTACCGTTTTCGGTTTTTAATACACGGTTATATTTTTCTTTTTTGTTTAACCGGAAATTGGAAACTGGAGACCGGAAACTGTTACGGCCAATACACAAAATACTGGATCCAGTTCACTGACAGGAATAACAGTCCGTATGCGCTTTGGAATCCATCTCAGTATCTTTCTGCAAGAGCAATACAGCGGAGGCTCAATCAAAACATACAGATCGCAGAGAATGATCTTCCGGTAAATCCGGCGTATATCAACAGCGTTAAAAATGTTCCCAATGTGACCTTGCTTAACCGGTCGAAATGGTTTAATGCCATTACGATAGCGACAACAGATACGAATGCAATAAACACAATTAATTCGTTTGCCTTTGTAAAAAAAGTGGAGCCGGTAAAGCGGCTATGCAGAAATTCAGAGCAAGAGGAATTAAGTAGCAGGTATCAGGAATCAAGAGCAAAATATCCTTTTATTAATAATATTTCTCAGCCTGCAAGTGAAAATAAAAAATTCCCAAACGTTTCACCCTATTCATACATGTACGGGCTTTCATTCAATCAGGTGAATATGCTGGGCGGTGTTTGCATGCATAATTTGGGATATGACGGAAAAGGCGTGGTGATCGCCATTCTTGACGTAGGATTTGATCATGTGGATTCTGCAGCGGCATTTGATTCGATTCGCACAAACAACCAGATCCTAGGCAGGCGGAATTTTGTTGACATCAATAATAATGTAACCGTTCCCGGTGAAGTTCATGGGGCTTGGTGTCTTTCGCTTATGGCTGGAAATATTCCAGGTTCTCTGATCGGCACAGCTCCGAAAGCAAGCTACTGGCTGTTAAGAACGGAAGACGGACCTACAGAAAATGTAATAGAAGAGGATAACTGGGTGAGCGGGGCTGAATTTGCAGACAGCGTTGGCGCAGATATACTGTCCACTTCATTGGGATACACAGAATTTGATTCTGTACATGTGGATTCGGTAACAACCATTGCAAATCCTGCCAGCCATACCTATGCTGATATGGACGGCAATACGGCGCGTATTTCCATAGGCACTGACATCGCTGCAAGCAAAGGAATTTTTCCCGTCAGCTCGGCGGGAAACATGGGATGGAGTCCCTGGCATTTTATCGGCGCTCCGGCAGATGCGGACAGTGTGCTGGCGGTAGGCGCGGTTGATTCATTAAGAAATTATGTAGGATTCAGTTCAAAGGGGCCTTCGGTTGACGGAAGAGTAAAGCCGAATGTGGCGGCTCAGGGGGACCATCCCTACACGACAGATCTTGCAGGCGGCACCTATAATCTTTACAGCGGAACTTCATTTGCCTGTCCGCTCACGGCGGGAATGGTGGCTTGCCTTTGGCAGGCGCATCCCACATTGACAAACATGCAGTTGTTCAATGCCATTCAGCAAACCGCCAGTCAGGCTTCAAATCCCGATACGTTGACCGGATACGGTATCCCGGATTTCTGTGCTGCCCATCTTTCTTTGGGAATAAATGAAAACGCAGTTCTCGCAAATGAGGTGATCCGTATCTATCCTAATCCTTTTCAGAATACGGTTTCTTTTTCTGTCCAAAGCCAGGCCTTTTCATTGAATGAAATTGAAATAAGAAATCTTCTTGGCGAGAACGTGTTTCGTGAAGACATTACTTTGAAGCACGGAACATTGAACTTGTCTTTTCTCCCTTCCGGAGTATATGTATTAAATGCGAAGGGAAATGGACGAATTTATTCGGTGAAACTTGTGAAATATTAAAAGGGTTTCAGGATAAATTCTTTATTGCAGAAAACGTATTCTTCCTTGTTGTAATTGGAGCAAACGATAACCAGTTTCTCTTTTGCAAATGCACCAACCAGATCCTGATACCATTTGACGCCGTTTGTATCCAGGTTGGTGGCGGGTTCATCCAGCAGGAGCAGAGGAGTATCCGATAATATAGCAAGCGAAAGTTTTGCCCGCTGCTTCATGCCGGAGGAAAAATTCAGGATCTGCTTATCCGCATTGGTTTCAAGCCCTGAAAGGGAGATGATCTTCTCTTCTGAAAATCCTGAAATAAATGGTTTAAATTTCCCGTGAAACCGCACGGCTTCTTTCCATGTCATTTCTTCAGAAAGTTCCAGGTACGGGGCTGCATAAGCTAATTGGCGGAAGAGAAGTTCATCCCGGATTGCTCCTTTTTCATCCGAAGCAATAAACGATCCTTCACTCGGAGTAACGCTGCCTGAAATGATCTGCAGTAAAGTGGATTTTCCGGATCCGTTGGTTCCGAGAATGGAATACTTGTTCGCCGCAGAGAATTCGTAGTTTAAATTTCTGAAGATCCATTCTTTATTAAACCGCTTGCCGATATTTTCTAAAACAATTTTCATTTTACTCTTTTATCTTGTGGCAGTACAGATGGCTAATAGTTAGAATCAAAGGAATAATATCCGCTGAATGGCTGTTTATTCGACTATTCGGATTTATTCGTTATGAGTACCATTCAATCTGTAGACTTTTTATTGAAGATGATATAGCCAAAATGGAAAAGAAAGGTGAAGGGCTGTACCTCCTCATGATAATAATTTACGCTAAAGCTGATCGGCCCGATGGGCGTGTGGCCGACAATGGCCGCAGTACCGATAAGGTAGCGCCTGAGGAACGGAGAAGAATACTTGTTGGTAGCCGGATCGATTTCCTGGTAGGGTTGGTAAACATAGCCCTCAATTCGCAGGTCGAACCTGTTTTTGATAGTGAAAATATTTTTCAGTCCGAAGGCGGCATACGTATGCGCTCTGAAATTTTTCTGAAAAAGAGTTTTGCTTTCCGCCAGCGGCTGAAAAGCAGGCGATGCCAGGATACTTGCCGTGTAATTATTGAAAAACGGCTGAGAGGAATACACGCTTTCAAAATAAAATCCCAACCGCAGAAAACCTCTTTGTTTATAATATTTTTCGTAAATGAATTTAAACTGGGCCCATTGATGAATGTCTCTTGTCGGCCGTATGCTGACAGGAGCGGTGGATCCCGGTTTGGTATATTCTTCTCCCTGGATAAATCTGGATTTAAATCCAAGGTACGTTCCCTGGGTGGCATATTGTTTCCGGTTCAGCGTGTTGCGTTCAAATTGAATATGCCCTGTAACCATATCGAAGGTGGTTACATCAGGAGTATCTTTTGTCGTAAACTGTTCGAGTTGGTAATACTCATCGGTCAGCGTAGCAATCCCTCCGCCGATAATTAATTTATCCTTATTGGAGATCGGCATGGCTGCATTCATATACGCATGCTGATCGTTTTGAATAAGATAAGATGGTTTCACATCTTCGAAAAATAAATTGCTGCTCTTGTAGAAATCCCACCGGTTAAAAGCGAGTTCCGGTTCTATGTAAAAAGGAACTCTCAGCGGAAAATCAAACCGGATACTTGCCTGGGCAGAAGTATAGAGTTTTCCGAAGTAACCGTTGCCCATTAAACGTATCCCGGTATTTCCAAGGTATTTATATTCAAAGGCGGCAAACACTTCCGATATAGGGCGGTTGGAAACGTTTCCTCCTAATTCGGCCACCACGTCTTTTTCTTTTTTGATTTTGAGGAACAGATCATAATTGCCGTTGATGGAATTATATTTTGCCTTGGGATAGATCTGCTTTATCTTATCGTCTTCAACGATCCTGAAATAGGCCGGTTTAAATTTTTCCAGCGGAATCGTTTTGCCGCGCTTGCGAAGAATTCCTTTTATATAATTTTCCTGTGATTTTTTTAATCCATCAATGAAAATATCCCCGAAAACCAATTTCGGTTCTTTGCCGATGAACGCTTTTCTTTTTTCGGCCAGCTGCACCGGATCCACTCTTCGCTGGATCCTTTCTTTGATCTTATCCATTTGGCGCATCGTGGCCGCATAGCCGCTGTCGATCATTGCTTTTGGATTTGAAAAATCAAAAGTGGCTGTGTTTATTTTAGGTTCAACCAGGATCCCGTTCGGGCATTGCACATCATAATAGGTGCGGTTGATCAGCATGGATTTCAACTGCGAGATCAGATTGTCTTCATCCGGAGAGGGAAGGTTGCCCGATACATTGCTCCCGATAATGATATCCGGAAAACATTGTTCGTACATTACATTGGAAGGAAAATTATTGTAGATGCCTCCGTCAAATAAAAGTTTCCCGTCGATCTTTATGGGTTTAAGATAAAACGGGTAGGAAATGGAAGCGCGAACCGCTTCGCCCAGGTCCCCGTTGCGAAAGATGACAGAAGTTTTGGATTCAATATCAGCTGCCACACAACGGAAAGGAATAAAAAGTGAATCGAAATTATTCCTGGCTGCGGCAGAAGCAGGAGCCATGTTCTCCAGCAATGCAAAATCAATAACGGCCGGTGAGATCAAATTGGTCGGGAGGTTGGTTTCAAGCGCTGTATCCAGCGATAGTTTCAGCGAGATCCAGGAAGCATTGTCCTCTTTCTTTTTAAAATAGTATACATATTTTGAATCAATATTGCCGTAGACCTGGTCGCTGAAGTCCTGTGACAAAGCAATTTCCTCCATTTGTTTTGGGGAATAGCCAATGGCATACAGGGCGCCCACAAAAGCGCCGATGGATGTTCCGGTAATGAAATCTACGGGAATATTATTTTCTTCCAGTGCTTTGAGCACGCCGATGTGGGAAAGTCCGCTCGCGCCGCCGCCGCTGAGAACGACACCCACTTTTTGAGAAAAGGCAGAAGGCAAAAAGGAAAAGGCAAAAAGGAAAAGCCAGATTATTTTTCTGCAAAAATTCATAGAGCAAATCTACTAAAGATTTAAGATTAATTGCTGAAAGTAGGCAGGAGCATAAAGAAGGCGGGACCCGTACCAGGAAAACATCTCCCCATCCACTAAAATGACTTTTGCCTCCGGGCAAATAGCTTGTAATTCGGCAACGTGTTTTTCGCGGAAAGGGTATGGCTCAGAGGATAAAAAAATATGGCTTGGGTTGGCATTTCGAATGGATTCCGGGGTCATTTCGGGGTACCGGGAATCACTGGAAAGAGAAACGTTCTTTAACGCGCAGAGTTTTAAGAGATGTGAAATGAAAGTGTCTTTTCCTGCTGTTATGAAAGGTTTTCTCCAGATAAGGTACAAAACTGTTTTTACTTTTTTATCAGCCGGAAGATAAACGGAGAATTGAATAAATCGTTTTTGGATTTCAGTTTTGATCTCATGGCCTTTTTCTTTTTTCCCGGTAAGCTCACCGATCATCTCCATCATTTGAAGCGCATCGCCAAAGTTTTTTATATCGCTCATCCAGACAGGAAATTCTTTTTGAAGCTGTACGATCTGGGCTTTCTCGTTTTCTTCTTTGTTTCCGATAATTAGATCAGGACGGAGCTGGCGGATAAGATCAAGGTTCAGTTTTTTTGTTCCTCCGACAACAGCAGTCCCTTTTTTAACTCCTTTTTGTATAGGGAGAATTTTATCTTTCGGATGAATGCAATACTTGGTTATGCCGGCTATTTCTTCCTCCAGTCCCAGGTCAAAAAGCAATTCGGTCTGCGAAGGAACAATAGAAATAATTCTTTTGGGATAAGCCGCGAGGGAGATTCTATTTCCGAGTTGATCTGTGAATATCATCGCCTAAACAATTTACAGTTAACGGATCGGTGAAGAAAGCGGCTGTTTTCACCCGGCCATTATGTTGACAACTAAGATGCAGATAAAAACTGTTGATGTATATATTGTTGTACTTTGTACCTATCAATCAATATTAAAACAAAAACAATGGCTAAGAAAGCAACAAAAAAGAAATCAGCTCCAAAGAAAAAGAAAGCTGCTTCTAAAAGAAAGAGATAGAGAGAAGACACTGAAAAGTGTTTTTTATATATTTTTTAGAAAAATCCCGGCAATTTATTGTCGGGATTTTTTTTATCTCTGATTGTAGGTGAAATGATTCCGTGAAGGATCATTACCCGTTCGCTTTCTTGTGATCCGCTAGAAACTGGGCAAGTCCTTTGTCCGTAAGCGGGTGATTCAGCAAACCGGTTATTGCACTCAGCGGACACGTAGCGACATCGGCGCCCACTTCAGCGCATTTGATAATATGCATCACGTGGCGAATGCTCGCCGCAAGGATCTCTGTTTTATATCCGTAGTTGTCATAGATCAACCGGATCTGTGCGATCAGTTCAACGCCGTCGTATCCTACATCATCTAATCTTCCGATGAAAGGAGAAACATACGTGGCACCCGCTTTTGCAGCCAGCAAAGCTTGTCCTGCGGTGAATACCAGCGTGCAGTTGGTTTTAATTCCTTTGTTTGAAAAATATTTCAACGCTTTAACGCCGTCCTTGATCATCGGCACTTTCACCACGATCTGCTTGTGTAGTTTCGCCAGCGCTTCCCCTTCTTTGATAATTCCAGCGTAGTCGGTAGAAATAACTTCCGCGCTTACATCGCCGGTAACGGCATTGCAGATATCCACATAATGTTTGAGGATATTTGCATCGCCCTTGATCCCTTCTTTTGCCATCAGCGAAGGATTGGTGGTTACGCCATCCAGCACGCCAAGCGCCTGGGCTTCTTTTATCTGTTCGAGGTTTGCGGTATCGATGAAAAACTTCATATGGTTACGAATTACGAATGGTTACTAATGTTACGAACTGGGTTTTGACAAATGTAGAAAAGAAACAGTAAATGGTAGATGAAAAGAATTAATGCCGAAGGCAACGGTTAAGGTGAAAATTATAGTCCGCAATGAAATATTTTTCAAAATCTTATAAGTCAACTGCATTTGTATGACAAAAACAAATTCAAATTTTATACCTCGCACTCGCCACGACATTCTGTTCAGCAAAATCACCTTTTAGGTATTTGTAATAACCCGCAATAGCGATCATGGCGGCGTTATCGGTGCAGTATTCAAAAGGCGGGATGAAGGTCTTCCAGCCGAGCTTCTTTCCGGTTTCAGCAAGCGCTTTTCTTAATCCTGAATTGGCAGAAACACCGCCGGCGATGGCCACACAAGGCCCTGATGCCCCACCTAAATCCTCCCCAAAGGGAAGGACTTGTTTTACAGCCAGTGTTAATTTATCAATCAATATTTTAATGATGGTATATTGAATGGACGCGCAGAGGTCGTTCA
>JAHEYJ010000117.1:8088-10002 GCA_023251675.1 Bacteroidota bacterium | reverse complement strand
TGCAATGAATACGATCACCCCTACCCCGATAAGCAATCCAATGACGTACGGCATGATTTTTAATTCCGCAATGGCGTCAGGATATATTTTTTTCATTCCGATGTAATGATTCAATCCATTGATCGTATTCAGGTCACCGGACATTTTGTTAAGCCAGATCTTCAATCCGAGTCCTTCGGGATATTGCGGGGCATCCAGATCAATGTACCACATGGGAACAAAATAACTTACAATCAATGCAAGTGAAATAATAAGAACAACGATACGTGTTGATGTTTTCATATTTTACTTTTAATCATTCAATCAAAAAAGAGGCGAGGAAAATCTCCCCGCCCCTTTGGTTAACTCACTCACTTCTGCTCGTTTAAACTCCATTTCAGGGGTACGCTAGAATTCTTATCAGATACTCTTAAATAACCCTGCATTTCCTGGTGCAATGCGGAGCAAAAATCAGAACAATAAAAAGGGACTATGCCCACTTCATCCGGAACCCATTTCAACGTACGGGTTTCGCCCGGCATCACTAACAGTTCTGAATTGTTATTTCCTTTTACTGCGAATCCATGGGGAACGTCCCAATCCTGTTCCAGGTTGGTAACGTGGAAATAAACCACGTCTCCCATTTTTATTCCTTCAATATTATCCGGGCCGAAGTGCGAACGTATACACGTCATGTATACATGCACCTCATTTCCTTTTCTCTCCACTTTATTTTCTGTTTCGGCTTTACATGCATATGGATTTTTATTGTCTTCCAGTTTGTAAATCTTCTGGCTGTTTTTGGTGATTAAATCGGCAGGGCAGCATTGTGCATAGTGCGGTTCGCCGATGGTCGGGAAATCAAGCAGCATTTTCATTTTGTCACCGGTAATGTCGATCAACTGAGCTGACTGACAAACCTCAGGGCCGGTAGGAAGATACCTGTCTTTTGTGATTTTATTTAATGCGATCACATATTTTCCATAGGGCTCTTTGGTATCACCACCCGGTACGCATAAATGCCCGATAGAATAATAAACCGGAATTCTGTCCACCACTTCCCACGTACCTAATTTCCATTTTACGATCTCAGAAGAAAGGAACATGGATGTATAGGCAAATCCTTTGTCATCAAACTCTGTATGAAGCGGGCCTAATCCCGGTTTTTGAACTTCCCCGGCAATAACTGCATCGTATTTAAGAATAGGAATACCCTCTACTTCTCCGTCAAATGTTTTGGACTCAATGGCTTTTGCCATTTTAGAATAAGAAAAAACCGGTATCATAGCAGCTAATTTTCCACTGGCGGTTATGTATTCCCCGTCAGGACTCACATCGCATCCATGAGGCGATTTTGGACAGGGCATATAGTAAAGCATCCCCGGGCAGTCTTTTGGATCAAGCATTTTTTCAGACTTCAGCGTTTCAGAAGCTGCCGTCTGGGTGCTCTCATCCATTTTGTTATGGCAATAAGGCGTATTCACATCCTTTGCTTTTCCGGCATTCAGGTATTCAATGGCTTTAGCCCAGTTAACAGCAAGAACAAAATCTTTATCATTCTGGCTTGCGTTAACTTCAAGCATTGTGTTGGCTTTTTCAGAATTATAGCAAGTGACAAAGAACCAATCTTTGGATGGGCCCTTTCCACCTCGTACTTTATCATAATCAAAAGGAGGAAGCAATATCTGAACCGCAAGATCCAGTTTTCCGTCAGCTTGTCCGACTTTAATCAATGAAAGGACACCTTTAAAATTTTCCTTGTACGTATCGATTGGAACATCTTTGTTCGGAACAGGTATGCTGAACCGGCCACCGGCGATCAGGTAATCCGTATTCTCAGTGCAATAAGGTGATGAATGGTTACCCGCGCAGTTGGGGATCTCAATAATTTCTGAAGTAGTGAAAGATTTCAGATCCATACGCGCAATGCGCGGT
>JAHEYJ010000117.1:0-8078 GCA_023251675.1 Bacteroidota bacterium | reverse complement strand
TATTATTTTCATTGATGAAAAGCCAGCGGCCATCGTAATTGCCATCTGTTCTTGATAACTGCGGGTGATGTGAATCTCCCCAGGGAACAAATCCATGTGAGGTCTGAAGCATAGGTTTCGTTTCTTCACTGTAGCCCCAGCCATTTTCAGCGTTTTGAGAAAAGACAGGAATCACTTTAAACAATCTGCCGGAAGGGATTCCATAAACACCTACTTGTCCGCTGAATCCACCGGATGTGAACAAATACATATCATCATATTTTCCGGGCGCTACGTAGACTTTTCCCGCAGCATCATCGCCGATAACCGCTGCGTTTTGCCCTGCATGCTTACAGCCGGCCACAATCGTTGTAAGCAACACAGAAACAAAGATCCCTCCTTTGAAGAGTGATCTTATTTTAAAAGTGTGTTTCATATTCTTGGTTATTTATTAGTGGTTGTTTGGTTTCATATTTATTTGGCAAGAGGCAAAAGAACTTTATCAATCACATAGATGATTCCGTTTGAAGCAGCAACATTTCCAACAATGTTTGCATCATTCACCATTAATTTTCCATCTTTCTTTGTAATAACAACACTGCCACCGTTTGCCATTCCAAGTTTTAATCCATCTCTGAACATACTCTCTGAATACATAGAGGTAGTAACATGATATTGAAGAATGTTCTGTAAATCGGCTTTCTTCTCCGGTTTTAATAAACCCTCAACAGTACCTTTAGGCAACAGATCAAATGCAGCATTGGTCGGAGCAAAAACAGTATAGGGACCGCTCTGAGCCAGCACATCAACCAGATCGGCTGCTTTTACTGCTGCCACCAATGTCGTATGGTCTTTTGACGCGCTGGCAACCTTTACCACGTTTGGTTTAGAATCATCGTCTTTTACACTGGCAGCACCTCCTCCTGCAGGAGCAGAAGTGGCCGGCATTTGCGCCGCCGAAGATTCAGCAGGTACAGATTCTTCTTTGCTCCCACAGGCGCTCATAAAAAATAGCACAGCAACAGCAAAACTCGATAGTAAAATATATTTTTTCATGGTATTTATATTCCTTTAAAGATTCAACTTGATTGTATCAGCCAAAAAGTTTTTCAAATTTATTTGTCATTGGTCCTGAAATACTCCAAAACGCTTCTTGCATCATCCTGCGTGAGGTTTTGGTTGGCCATTTGGGCTATATAAGTTCCAAGCAATTCTTTTGCGATAGGATCTTTCTGAGTCATTTCAGATGGATTCAGTACCTGGTTCATGATCCATTCAGGTGTGCGCCTTTTGGTAACTCCTTTCAAAGAAGGACCTATTTTCTTTGCATCAATGTCAGGTGTATTATGACACGCAGTACATTTCGCAACAAAAATTCCTTTTCCTTTTTCAGCGATTGCTGCATCCAAAGCACCTAACGTAACCGAAGTGACAGGTCCGATTCCTTTATCCTTCATTGGATCTACTGCACCGGAGGAAGCAGCTTCTGGACCGGAGGATTTATCACCACATCCTGTTAAAAGTGCGGCTGTAAAAAATATTCCGAGCGCCACTAATGAAGTTTGTATAATTGTTTTTTTCATTTTATTTATTTATTAATTGATTTTATGAAGCAAAACTACCTAAACAATGAGATTTACAAATGAGGGAAATCATGTTAAAATATATTATTTCGTATCTTTTATATTTATTTATTGGCTTTTTTGGGTCAATTTATGCATTTTAGCAAAAAATCGAATACCATATATTAATTCATAATATATTTTTTCGCAATGTATAAAAAAATTGGGTTGAGCTATTTAAAAGGCCATTTTTGAATGAAGAACGGTCATGTTCTTCAACATTTGCTCATGAATGATCTGAATACTTTTTACATCTAAATCAATAATGCCATCATTTTTGAAATCGGAGAGCGTTTTAGATACCTGCTCTTTGGTTGTTCCGGCATAATAGGCAATGTCTTTACGAGACAAATCAATATTCAAAAAATTATTTTTATCGATCCCATAAACTTTCTTTAAATAGAGAATTGTGTCAGCAATTTTTTCCGGCACTGTCATATGAGCCATATTTCTTTCACGCACTTCAGAGTTATTCAACTCGTCGGCAAAAAACATTAATAACTTATAGATCAGATTAAAATCATTTTGTAAAAGGTTAAGAACCTCCTGGCGCGGGATAGAGCATATAACTGTATCTTCTAAAGCTGTTGCTGAGATAGGAACTATATTTGAGTTAATACCCCTGTGTCCTAAGATATCTCCCTGATTAGAGAAACGAACAATTTGTTGCTTTGAAGCAATTCCTTTTTTGTATTCTTTTACTTTACCGGAGTAAATAAAAAGAATACTATGTACGGGATTCCCTTCACTTAATATTTGTTGCTTTTTTTCATAAAATGTGATTTCCTTTTTTTCACTTATTGCCTGAAGGATTTGAGTATCAGAGATTTCTTTTATAAAACACCTATTAACGCAAGTAACGCATGAATGCTTTTTTATTTTTTTTATGCTCATTATTAAAAAAAACTAAATACGAATTCCCATTACCAACACATCATCTATTTGTTCAAGATTACCTTTCCATTCCTCAAATGCTTTTTCCAGCAGTGTCTTTTGTTCTTCCATTGGCTTTGAACTGTTTGACAATAACAAGGAATTTAATTGTTTGTATTTGATCTTTTTCCCTTTGGGCCCTCCAAACTGGTCGGCAAATCCATCTGTGTAGAGATAAAGAATATTTCCGGACTGAAATGCAATCACCTGATGAGAAAAAGAATCCTTCTTGTCGCTCAACCCCACAGGCATTTTGTCAGTAGGTAATTCCTGCAAGGCACTATCCATTAGATAAGGAGCATTATTGGCGCCGGCATAAGAAATCATTTTACTGCTTCTGTCAAAACAAAGAAGAATTCCATCCATACCGTCTTTTGCTCCGTCAGAAGAAATATTTTCAATGAGCCGCTGCCGGACATGATTAAAAATCTCATTGGGCTGCAGGATTCCTTTTTCTGTGATCGCCTCATTCAGAAAAGAGATATTCAGCAAACTCATAAATGCTCCCGGAACACCATGCCCGGTACTGTCGCATACAGCCAGGTAAAATCGGCTGCCGCCTCCCGTTTTATCCTTCACTTCTGTTGCCCAGTAAAAATCTCCGCTAATAATGTCTTTGGGTTTAAACAAAATAAAATATTTGTCAAGATTTTTATTTAATAAATCATCACTTGCGAATAAAGCAGCTTGAATGCGCTGTGCATAGTTAATACTGTCGGTAATGTCTTTGTTTTTTACTTCAATTATCTGTTTTTGTTTTTCAACCTCATTTTTCTGCTGTGTAATAATAACATTGGCTCTTTGTTTCTGCCGGTTCGCCCTGAAGACAAAAATCGCAAACAGGAGCACCAATAATAATCCTGCGCTTATGCCGTAAGTGATAATCTTCTGGCGGTGTTTTTCTTCTGCAGCCAATGCATCTTTTTTATCCTGTTCGGCTTTGGCAAGTGATTCTTTTTTCTCAAACTCGTAATTCATTTCCGTACGAACCTGCATCTTTTGATTCTCCTCGCTGTTCATGCTGTCCCGCGCGGCAATGTATTTTTTGAAATGAAAAAAAGCAAGTGCGGTTTTGCCGGTGGTATCGTAAAGCTGACTGAGATTTTGATGATCGGCTTTAATAATACTCTTCGCGTTAATACTATCCGCAAGCGCAAGGGATCGCTTAAGATAATTTTCCGCTTCATTAAATTTTCCTTTTTTAATAAAATGAGAACCAATGTTACTTAAAAGCATTGCCGTTCCGCTTTTATTTCCAAGCTCATCATTTATTTTCAATGCTTTGTAATAATAATCTGAAGCCTTCTGATATTCACCCTGATCATCATAGATGACACCGATGTTACCCAGGTAAGCCGCTATTCCATTTTTATTTCCCAGATCTTCATACATTTTCAACGCTTTAAAATAATAGTCCAGTGCTTTAGGATATTCTTTTTGTTCGTGAAATACCGTGCCGATGTTGCCAAGGCTGAGTGCAATCTGGCCTTTATCACCAAGCTCCTCACGCATTTTCAATGCTTTTAAATAATAGTCAAGCGCTTTCGGATAATCACTTTGTTCATGATAAAGCGTACCAATGTTACCCAGGTTTCTTGCGATGCCGATTTTATTTGAAAGCTCCTCATCAATTTTCAACGCTTTAAAATAAAAGTCAACAGCTTTCGGATAATCACTTTGTTCCTGGTAAATCGTACCAATATTGCCCAGCGTTCTTGATTTTCCTGTTTTCCCTTCGATCGAAGTAGTGTGATCTGAAGAGGCTACCATTTCTTCGAATGCAGTAAGCGCTCTCAGCAAGTGGCTTAAACCAAGTTTATAGTCTCCCTTCAGGTAATTGAACCAACCGAGCTGGCGGGCAGAATTAGCGATGCCTTTTGTCCATGCTGCTTTTTGAGAAAGTTGCAGCGCCTGTGAACTCAGGACGATTGCTGTATCAGGATTTATATTCCGGAACTCCCAGGAAAGACCGTTCAGGGCATTTATTTTAGAAGTATCGGCTTTGGCGCTGGCTAATGATTTTTGTAACGAGTCGATTGGGTTTTGCTGGGCAAAAGAAATAAAATGACTATTGAAAAATGCCAGGCAAGTCAAGAAATATTTCAAAACTCGTTTCAATTTGATAGTTTGAATTTCCGGCATTAAAACCAACTGTATTAAAGAACGACTAAAGTACTAAACATGGGCTTATCTTCATCATTAGGTTAATCGAAGTTGGCAGAAAACAAAAATATCAGAGCATCACAGAAATAACGACGGTAAATATTTTTTACCCGTATTAAAATACTTTGTATATTTGCTTTGTTGTTCCCCGGTTCATTATAAAATCCAAAATTTATCTGCCCCATATCCTGATAAAATTACTTGTTGATTAGTATTCGTTTGCATTCTTTGTGATACATTTATCTAAAATCATATTTCAATAATTATCAGCGTTTTACGCCATTCATCTCTATTTTTAATTCTATTCATGTTTTCCTTCCAAAATCATTAATTCTTAATTCCAAATTCTTAATTTCCCACCTATGTTTGACATCATCGAACTCAACGGCAAAGCCCTCAATGAACTCAAAGAGATTGCTGAAAGCCTCAACATTCCCAAATTTGAAACACTTAAAAAGCAAGACATCATTTACAAGATCCTGGACTTCCAGGCTGTAAACCCGGCAACGGCTGATGCTAAGATCAAACCCCGCAAATCTGCTGATGAAAAAAAGCCATCAACAAAAAAACCGGAAGAAGACAATTATATAGAAGAATCGAACGGCGACGAATCCCCTGCCCCCTCTAACGAACCGGCACGTACGGAGCAATCGTATCATGAAACGGAAACGTTCTCTCTTCCTGTTGATCCCGTTATTAATCCCAGCGATACCAAGACAGAAAACTCGGATCAGACGCAGGAGATCCCACGCGCAGACAAAAAACCTGAAATAAATTTTGACGGCATTGTTGTAGGTGAAGGCGTTCTGGAAATCATGCCTGACGGATATGGGTTTTTACGTTCTTCGGATTACCAGTACCTGAACTCTCCCGATGACGTTTATGTGTCCCAGTCCCAGATCCGTTTGTTCGGATTAAAAACAGGCGATACCGTTTTAGGAGACATACGCCCGCCGAAAGAAGGTGAAAAATATTTTCCTCTAATCAAAGTTGAAATGATCAACGGCCGTGATCCGTCGTATGTTCGCGACCGGGTTCCGTTCGATCACCTCACTCCTCTTTTCCCTATTGAGAAATTCAAACTCACCCGGCCCAAAGAACAGAACATGTCGTTGCGGGTTGTCGATTTATTTACTCCCATTGGAAAAGGCCAGCGCGCTTTGATCGTAGCGCAGCCGAAAACCGGTAAAACCGTTCTGCTGAAAGATCTTGCCAATGCCATCGCCGCCAATCACCCGGAAGCTTATCTCATCGTTCTCCTCATTGACGAACGGCCGGAAGAAGTTACGGATATGGCCCGCAGCGTAAACGCAGAAGTTATTTCGTCAACGTTTGATGAACCGGCTGAACGCCATGCCCGTATCGCCAATATTGTACTTGAAAAAGCCAAACGAATGGTGGAATGCGGCCACGATGTAGTGATCCTGCTTGACTCTATCACCCGCCTTGCTCGTGCTTATAATACCCTGTCCCCTGCCTCCGGAAAAGTATTATCGGGCGGTGTGGAAGCTACGGCCCTGCAAAAACCCAAACGGTTCTTCGGCGCCGCAAGGAAAATTGAAAACGGCGGCTCGCTTACCATCCTGGCAACGGCTCTTACAGAAACAGGTTCAAAGATGGACGAAGTTATCTTTGAAGAGTTTAAAGGAACAGGGAACAGTGAAATGCAGCTTGACAGGAAACTCGCCAACAAGCGTGTTTATCCTTCAATTGACATTACGGCTTCCAGCACCCGCAGAGACGACCTGCTGGTTGATAAAGAAACACTTCAGCGCATGTGGATCCTGCGCAAGCACCTGGCCGACATGAACCCGCTTGAAGCGATGGAATTCATCAAAGACCGCATGAAGAACACCATGAGCAACGAAGAGTTCCTGGTTTCGATGAACAGCTAAGAATAATTTGAAAATTTGAAAATGAAGAAATGAAAATATCTTCATCTGTAAAATATGCATTGTTTGCCGCGTTGCTTGTTATAGGATGCAAACTCCTTTTCTTTTTTACTCATTCCCAGTTTACTGCAATTGGCCGCTACGCGGGATTAGGCTCACTGTTGCTTCTTACACTTCCGCTTTCTATCGCTTTCATTAATAAACGCAACCATGAACTGGGAGGATATATCACGTTAAAGCAACTTATGCGTACCGGGCTTGGTATCTGTCTTTTTGCTTCTTTGCTTGTTGCCGTCTTTGACTTTCTTTATTTTAAATTCATTGATCATGAAATCCTTGCCTATTATCTTTCAGAAAATGAACGGCTGATGAGAGAAATAAATAAACCGGAAAGTGAGATACAATTGACGCTGAACAGCATCCGGGAATTCTACACTCCCCTTTCCCAAGCCACCGGAGCGCTTACCGGCGTTTTAGGCGGAGGAGCACTACTTTCTTTTTTTATATCTCCGTTGATCGTGAGAAACCCGCCGAAAGAAAATTCTTAAAACCTGTTAAGAATATCCTGGCCCGCTTTTTTAAAATCCAATCCATCAAACGTTCCGGAACTCATCATCAGCAGATTTGCATTTTGCCATTGCTGTGAATCAATAAATTCAGTGATCCGTTTGGATTCGGTTATTACCTGAAGGGATTTTTTTCCGAAGGAACGCTTCACTTGCTCTGCCGAAATCGCTTTCAGTTTTTTATGCTCAATAGTATGGGGATTAAAATAAACAATGGCTTCGTCGGCGGCTTCCATTGTTCCCTGATACTCTTTTAAGAACTCTTCGTTCAGGCTACTGAATGTATGAAGCTCAAAGATCGCCACTAGTTTTCTTTCCGGGAATTGTTTTTTCACCGCTTCTATAGTAGCCTTGACTTTTGACGGCGAATGAGCAAAATCTTTATAGAAAGTAAAAGAATTGTTCTTCACGATCAGCTCCAGCCGTTTTTCCGCACCTTTAAACGATGCGATGGCTGCATAAAACTGTTCGTCCGATATTTCAACCTGCCTGCAAACCAATCGCGCTCCGTTCACATTCATGAGATTATGTTCGCCGAATACTTTCAGTTCAACATTCCCGGAATCCGTGATGAGGTAACAGGTTCCATTCTCAATTTTATGTTTTGGAATTGAATATGGATATAACCGTATATCGGGCCGGGCTTTAGCAACGATCTTTTTTACTTCCGCATCTGCTTCACAATATACAAGAGCACCAATTTGCTCAATGCAGTCTATAAATTTCCTGAACTGTTCAACATAACTTCCGTAAGTGGGAGATACATTAATAGGATCCCATGCGATTCCGCTCAGCAAGGCTATCTCAGGATGATAAATAAGAAATTTAGGCCTGCGGTCGATAGGAGAAGCGAGGTATTCATCTCCTTCAAAAACTGCAATTGTAGCGGAGTGGGTTACCTTCACCATCGTGTCAAATCCGTC
>JAHEYJ010000235.1 GCA_023251675.1 Bacteroidota bacterium | reverse complement strand
CCCTGGTGCGTTAACTGTCGGCCGGCTAAGTGAAAGTTTCCTGTGATTTTTTTTCTACCTGCTTCATTTTTTAATAATACCGTGGATTACTATTGATGGAAACCAATGTCCTGTTTCTTTCCGAACCGGTAACTGATTCCCACCGAGAATTTTATCAGCGGGAAAAGCAGCAGGGAAGAACTGCTTGTCATAAAATACGATTTGGAATTGACCGCGGGTATTGTCACGCCGAACTGTAAAATACCTTTCAGTTTTTCTCCTCCTGCTTTCACGGTAACGGCCGGTTCGATGTTTACAAAGCGGAGCGTGGTGTCGGAGTAATAAACAAAATCGGTGTTCCACCATTCAAATTCTTTGTACAGGTATGCATGGATGTTGAACAGCTGAACATAATTCATCCGGACATCAAAAGCAGCTTCAAAGTTATCATCGGTATAAGCCACGCCCGGCTGAACAAATACGTTCATGTATTTTGAAGATACTTCCGGCTCCGGCGGCATTGCGCTGTGCATGATATCCCTGGAAGAGCCGAACCCGCCGCCTCCGTAACATTGGAATAATCCTTTTTTGTTTTCGCTGAACCTGGTAAAATATCCCCCGCCGGCTTCGGCGAAAAGTAAGTTCAGTTTTTCATACGAAGAATCCGTATGATTGGTCATCCGTGTATGGTACATGCCGTCGGCCATGATGCCGGCATGATCGGACAGGGCAGTGGCCGCCTGGAAATTATAGAGCCCGCTGCCGGATATTCCCAAAGATGCGGATGCAGTGACCTCTCCCTTTTCTTTCAGCAGCGGCGAATGCACGACATTGGGTTTGTATAAGGTCACACAGCCGGTGGCTGTGAAAATAAACAGGGAGAAGGCTATTTTTAAAATCCACTTCATTTTACATCTCTCTAGACTATTCTGCATAGTTAATGGCTCTTGCAGATAATTTAAATGATCATGGTCATTTCTCCATGTATATTTTAGATTGTGATTCCGTTTGTATTTCTCTGTGTTCTTTGTGTTGCATTTTCTCTCCCCATATAAAGGGGGAGTCCCGAAGGGGAGGGGGATTGTTTTCCTATTTCAACAAGTAAAACTTTTTTTTGTTTTTTAAATTGACATTACTACATTTGTTCTATCCAAAACAAAAACACAATGAAAACGAAAAGCAGGGTCTTCGGCATCGCCGGCATTGCATTGGCAATCGGCCTGTTCAACTCATGTAAAAAAGATTCTACCATTGTGCAGGGCTTTGGAAACATTGAGGTGAAGCTGACCGATGCCCCCGCCAATTACCAGCATGTGAATGTGGACATTCAGCAGGTTTCCGTTCACATGAGCGGAGGATCATGGATCGACCTGCCTACACATACCGGCGTGTATGACCTGCTTGTGCTGCAGAATGGCATTGACACGGCGCTGGTGAATACGACACAACTTCCGGCAGGAAAAATAACACAAATGCGCCTTATCCTGGGAACCAACAATACGATTATGGCTGACAGTGTGATGTATAACTTAACGGTTCCAAGCGGCAGTGAGACCGGCATTAAACTGGTTGGAAATATTAATGTGGTTCCCAATCAAACCTTAGTGGTTACGCTTGACTTTAACGCCAACGCATCCGTCGTGCTGAGCGGCACTACCTACCAGCTAAAGCCGGTCATTCAGACATTATAGGCCGGGTTGTTTGATCGGACGGAGAGTGTTCACCTTGTGATCATCACCTTTCTTGAAATAGTTCCGGAATCGGCCTGAATGCTGATAAAATAAATTCCGCCAGGAAAATTATTTGTATCGATGTTGATCACCGCATCCGGTGTTTTATTCTGAAACACCAGCCCGCCTGTTGAATTATAAATGCAGATCGTGTTTTCTGAATTCGTATGGCCCGCCGGTATTTCAATTTTTATTGACGCGGAGGCAGGATTGGGTGAAACCAGGAAAGAAGGTTCCGTTTTATTTTCTGCCAGGTCCGTCGTTATTTGCAGGAGATCCCTGCGCCAAACGCCCATGCTCGTTGTTCCGGCCCAAAGATAATTGGCGGTAGCGTTCAGAACGGTTATGGAGGTGTCCGCCAGCCCGGTATTAATATTTGACCAGGAAGCGCCTGAAGTAGCCGTGGCAAAAACTCCGTTATCGGTTCCTGCAAACACCCTCGTTCCCGAAGAAGTGAAGCAAGTGACATTGGCGAACAACGGGATCCCGGAATTTGCCGCGGCCCAGAGTCCGCCGTCATTGACAGAAGTGAATATGCCGCCGCCTTGTGTTCCCGCATACAAAGTGGAGCCGGAAACATAAAGTGACCGGATGACCATATTGGTCAATCCGTTATTAACGGCGGTCCATGAATTTTGTCCGACGGTGTTCTTGTAAATTCCGTCATCGGTTGCGGCAAAAAGCAACGTGCCTTTTAACACCAGCGCATAAACCGTATGTACCGATGAAGGGATGCCGCTGTTGACAACGGTCCAGGTAGCGCCGTTGTCGGAACTTACGTACACATGAGCGGAAGAATAATAAGATGAATTATCCCCGGCGTAAACAATGGATCCGGCAATGGCGAACGAAGTGAAGTAATTATACAGCACATTGAACCCGGTGCTGGTCCAGTTGCTGCCGTTATTGGTCGAACGGTATACCAGCGAATTGCCCGGCCCTTCATCATCGAACAGGTACATCACCGCGCCGTTGGCTTTCAGCGCCGTGATGTTCCTCCCGGCGAAGCCTCCCAGGTTGAACGCCCATGTGGAATCCGGTTCAGTGGTCCTGAACAAAGTGACACGGAAGGAGTTTCCGGAGATATCATTGGTGCCTGCAAGAATATTGCTTCCTGACACTTCTAAAACGGAAACAGGAAAATCCGTGATCCCTATTTGCTTCCACGTGGCTCCATCGTCATTCGTTTTAAATACGCCGAACGATTTTTCTGTACTTCCGTTTCCCCAGCATCCTGCATAAAATGAACTTCCGGAGGAGAAGAATGCTTCGAAGCGGGTGGCGGTGAAAGTTCCGACGGGAACGGAATTCCAGTTGATGTAATCGGTGGTTTTAAATAAACTCCCCGTCAGCGTGCTGGCATAGACCGATGTGCCGTTCACGCCCATCGCTAAAATATCGTCGGTGGAAGAAACGCCGTTATTGACAGCAGCCCAGTTTCCCCCGTCGTTGGTTGATTTGTAAACGCCCGCTCCGTAGGTTCCGGCGATAATGTTATTCCCGGCTACGGCCAGTGAACTGACCGCGTAATAACTTCCCGGGAGGCCGGTGTTGACCAATGACCAGTTGCCGCCATCGTTGGTGGATTTGAAAATTCCATAACCATCCGAGCCGGCATAAAGATCCGTGCCTTTCACTGCAAGTGAG
>JAHEYJ010000234.1:2242-3389 GCA_023251675.1 Bacteroidota bacterium | reverse complement strand
CGACCCGAAAAATGGTGAATGATATATGGTCAGCCGCTACAGTCAAACTTTCACCGCAGCCCATTCCTCCAAGCTCCCAAATGACCACCGTCCCGGTGTTTGCACAGCACGACAGTATGGTGTGGACACAGCGCGGACCTTTGGTTGCGGCACATCCGTTAGGCGAACTGGTCAGCGGAGATAAAAAAGATGTTGTGATCTCCAATCAGATCTATACAACGGCTAACCGCGTTTGTATTTATGGATGGATCCAGACCAACGGAACAGCCATTCAACCGCTCACCAACGTTCACGCCGATACGTACATGGATTACAGCCACGGAATCCGGTTGGTTCAGAATGATTGTTTGCTGAACGGAACTACGTCGACCACCATTCAAAGCATCCTGGAATCGTCAACCTTAAATCCTATTTTAAGCGATGAAGGAACAATTGCACAGCCGTGGTATCCTTATTACGCAACTTCTACCGATGCAATATTGACTGATGAGTTTCAATATGATGTTTTTCCAAATCCAAGCAACAGGATATTTAATTTGAAGATGAACCAATTTGAAGATTTGAAAATGAAAGACATTGAAATCTATAATATGTACGGAGAAAAAGTGGCGGTTGATTTTCAAATCGGCTCATCTTCAAATTGCCAAATTGATCTTATCGGCGCACCCAGCGGAATTTATTTACTTCAACTAAATACCGAAAACGGTACAATGACAAAGAAAATCATCATCAAAAAATAATTATTAATGAAAAAACTATTTTTTTTCTTTTCACTGCTGGTTTTCGGATGTTCGAAACCGACACTAGATGTTCAAGAGGATTCAGCGCAAGCAAAAAAAACTCCTCTTCCTTTAGCGGTGACCTACTCCAACTGCCCGACTCCCACGAATTGCCATTTAACCTTAAAGACTACAATCCAGTCGTTCAATGTTTACAAACACGATTCTTCCGGTGTGATCCTATACAAAGCAAAAATGGCCATTGATGCAGATGGAAGTCCACGCGCCTACGGACCGAATAATACCGGGTTGGATTACACGGCCAATGCAGGCAGTCCCGGAAACTGGTGGGGAGTTGCAACCGATCTAAACGGAAATCCTTACATACAACATCCGGGGCAGCCATATCCGGGAATGTATGTTTCAAC
>JAHEYJ010000234.1:0-2232 GCA_023251675.1 Bacteroidota bacterium | reverse complement strand
ACTTCTCTGCTAAACTCAGCTTGTGTTGATTCGCTGCCCTGCCGTTATGTCGATTCCGAAAATGTTCCCTTTTATGTTATTCCAACGGCGGTGAAAAATCTGGGCATTCTTATAGGAGATATTGCTTTTGTTTACAATACGGTAACCAAAAAAGGATGTTATGCGATCTATGCGGATTCAGGTCCTGCCGGAAGTTTAGGAGAAGGATCCATGTACCTGGCTGCTAAACTTGGAATCAATAACAATCCCAGAACCGGCGGCACATCCTCCGGGATCATCGATTATATTATTTTCCCTCATTCCGGCTTCGGGCAGGGAACCATTCCTACGATCACACAAATAAATAATATCGGGGCGGTTCACATGAAGAAATTAGGCGGACTGAAAATCACGAACTGCTTATAAACTGAAATGAAAAATAATTTCTTTTTACTTTGCCTGCTTAGTCTTTGCGGGGCCATTACCGTAAACGCTCAGAGAGGAAAGCAATTCAGCAATACAACCTTTGACCATTCTGTTCCTCAATTGGAAATCCCACCTCCTGATCCAGGAACTTTTTCCATCGATACGCTTCGTCCTGCTTCTTTTTCCCAACCTTGCTTTATTAATCTGCAAACGTCCCTGGCGCTGTATGCTGCCGATTACGTTCTTCCCCACGATTCCGGTTTTGTTACCGGGAATAACGTTTATGGCGACATGGAAAAGGCACAGCATTATATCAATTCTTCTCCTTTATCCATTATCGGATGCGCCGTACTGCTGAATAGTTCTTCTTCAAGCCATACCTCGACTTCGGGAGCCAAGATCAATCTCTACAGTTTTGTTTCCAATCAGCCTTCCACACTGCTTTCATCCACACCGGTAATTCAGGAAGATTTGCTGAACAGCGGCGGTTACACAACATTTAATTTCCCTAGCCCTGTAAACGTAAGCGGAGATTTCTTAATGTCGGTTGTTTTGCCGAAACACTTGGGCGACAGCTTGGCTATTTACAGCACCAAAACCAATTGCAACTCGGGATCGTCACTTTCATGGGAGCGTGCGGTTGACAGCACTTGGGGAACCATTCACACCAACTGGAATTTCAGTGCCGGAAACAATATCGATCTTGCCATTTTTCCCCTCATTCAAACAGCAACAGGCATTAATGAATTTCAAGTTACAGATTCTGAATTGACTATTTATCCGAATCCATCTTCAGGAAAATTCCAAATCTCAAGTCTCTCCGAAAGGAGTCCTTCGGACAAGTCTCAAGTCTCAAGTCTGGATGTTTACAATGTTTATGGAGAAAAGATAGTTGCTAATTTTCAAATCCCCTCTCCCGATAGCTATCGGGATTCAAATTTTCAAATTGATCTGGGCGCAGCGCCAAGCGGAGTATATTTTATTCGCTTGACACATGACAGTCAATCTATTTCTACCGGCAAATTAATAATTACCGGCCGATAAAAACGTTGTACTGAGGAGGATAAGCACAACCAGGAAGTCATCGAACACTACAGAAACGAGAAAGTAATTTTTTATATTTGTATCTTCCTTAACTATCTTGCACATGAGAATATCCCCTATTATTATTTTGCCATTCTTTATTTTCCTGTGCGCCGCCGAAGCATCTTTCGCGCAAAAAGATCCGACGATAATGAACCATCAATTTTGCAATACCGCAAGAGTCGTATGCAACTTAACTGACCAGCCCTCCGAGAGCGCTTTATGTAACGCGGGCTGCAGCGGCAATAATAATTTAGTAGACGGGACAAATTCCTGTTTCACCGGCGGTTTGACCCGGTGGGGGTTTTACATGTTCAGCATCGAACGCTCAGGCACGCTGACTTTCTCCATTCAACCGCAAAGCAGTTTTTTTGGTTCAGATAATTACAACTTCGCTTTGTTCGATGTATCGAACGGGTGCGCCAGTATTGGCAACGCCATTCGCTGCTCGATCGCCGATGATGGCGGCGCAGGCAATGCTACTGGCTTGAATATGTCTGCCACGGATACGACGGAAGGGACCGGAGGAGACGGTTGGTGCAAATACCTCAATGCTCAATGCGGCCACACGTATCTTTTATGCCTGGATATTCCAAGTAATGGAAGTTCGGGATTTGATATGTCATTCGGAGGCACCTGCACCTTTGGCGCTCCTGCCGGATTCAGCGCATCCCCCGATACGGTCTGCGCAGGCCAGCCCGTGAATTTTTCGCTTAACTGCAATGTTACAAACGCATTCATAAC
>JAHEYJ010000013.1:24659-38758 GCA_023251675.1 Bacteroidota bacterium | reverse complement strand
GAGCGTGTTCACAATACTTATTTCTGAAAAATTCAAATTGGCATTTGATTCAATAATTATTTTCTCAGTTGCCGGAACCGGGTAAACAGCCAATCCTTCCTCTGCAGATTCTCCTATACCGGTTGCGCAAGGCGTATACGTAAGGATCTTAACACCGGTCCAGTTGGAAGGGAACGGCCATGCAAAAGGATTGCATATATAGGAAAGATAGATCTGGTTCTGATATACGCCCACGCCCCACGTTCCGATCGCGTTAGAGGTCCCGCCGTAAAAATTACAGGAATCGGGCTGGGCCGGATCAGAAACATCCAGCACATGCAAATCGCTTTTCCCGGAAGAAATAAAAATATGTTTGCAATTCGGATCCAGGTAAAGTTCATTGGTATGGACCGGGCTGGTGAACCAGTTGTTGTTCGGACAGTTGTAGGGATTCCACCATCCCACCATAGTGATGTTGCTTGTGTCTTTTATGTTCAGCACCTCCATTCCGCAGTAATCAACTGCAAGGTACGCGAGTGTGTCGTGAAGCACAACATTATTATAGGCGCGCGGATGATTGAGCGGAGTGTACATCACCGGGTTACAGAAATGCCCGGTCTCCCTTGGAGCCAATTTGTTGGTGCAATCAATGACCCGGAAACCGCCGGCATCATGGCAGAGATACACGATGCTGTTCTTCACTTCCATTCCGCGGGCATTTATTTTGGTCGTATCCGGATTTGCAATCGGCGGAAAATTCTTGTCGGGAACAAACCGTGAAACAAATTGTATGTTGCTCTTATTCGAAATATCAAGGATCACAAGTCCATGCCCCATGGCGCCGAGATAAGCATAATTCCCTTCCGCTTTTACAATTCCGGCGCCGCTGGTTGAAGAGGGCAACTCCCAGTAATCGGTCATAACAGGAAGCACCGGATTTGTAACATCTATTATAGCCATTCCGGTTTTGCTGGTGTTGAACGTATTTCCCAGCGCCAGGTAAATATAATTCCCGCTTTGGGTCATGTTCATCACTTCCAGGGAATCATACGCGCTTATCGGGACCGTAGCGACCAGCGATGGCGTTGCTACCGTGCTGATATTATAAACAGTCAGGCCGGCTTCTTTGTTGGCAACATATAAATACGGGCGATTGAGTTCATCGTGCATCATCGTCATCACCATTTTGTTACAGGCTGAAGCAATATCCGACTGATGCGTGATGTTGAGCGTAGAACAGGATTGGGAAAAGGAATGCCCGCAGGCAATAGTAAATAAACAGCCGAGTAAAAGTTTTTTCATCGTAATTGGTTTCTGCATGTTTGTCGATTCGTTATATCCACAGCAAATATACAGATTCTCCTTTTTAATCCCAGTTCAGGCAAGAGAAGGGTATACAACAAGAATCCCTTATGTAAAAGATTGCGCATTTTGTATTCTTAGTGAACCTTTGTGTTCTTAGTGGCCCCGATAGCTATCGGGGTGGTGAAAAATCTCTTACCACTCAGACACTAAGAACACTAAGAAACACTAAGGAGGAAATTTGTCGTACACGTCACGAGAATGGCTTCGCTCCACTGAAGGACCAAACGAGAGTTCAGACTGTCCCTGAAAAAGTGCATTTTCTAATTTAATTCGAATTGGAGTTTGCTCAAACTCCGATAAAGCCCGTCCGTAATGGCGATGAGTTCTTCGTGCGTTCCGGTCTCCACCACCTCGCCTTTTTCCAAAACAATTATTTTATCCGCTTTGCGTATGGTGGAAAGGCGGTGCGCAATAACAAACGACGTTCTTCCTTCCATCAGTTTTTCCAGCGCTTCCTGCACCAGCCGTTCGCTTTCGCTGTCGAGCGAAGAAGTGGCTTCGTCCAGCAAAAGAATAGAAGGATCTTTCAGCACCGCGCGGGCGATGGCGATCCGCTGGCGTTGTCCGCCCGACAGTTGAATTCCCCGCTCCCCTACTTTGGTCTCGAACTTTTCCGGAAAACTTTCGATGAAGTCAAGCGCGTTTGCCTTTTGCGCCGCGCGTTTTATTTCTTCCAGCGATGCGCCCGGTTTTCCGTACGCGATATTGTCTTTGATGCTTCCGCCGAACAGCAGGACATCCTGCGGCACAATGGCCATCTGTGAACGCAGCTCGGTCAGCGAAAATTCCTGCGCATCTTTTCCGTCGATGATGATCGTTCCGGCGTTGGGATCATAGAAACGCAGGATCAAATTAGTGATGGTGGATTTCCCGGCCCCGCTCGGGCCGACGATCGCAATCGTTTCTCCTTTTTTTGCTTTGAAAGAAATATTCTTCAGCACCTGGAAATCTTTTCTTGACGGATAAGAGAATGAAATATTCTGAAACTCCACTTCGCCGTTGAACCTCTTCCCGCCCAAACTTCCCCCTGAAGGGGGGACCGAGGGGGGCTGGAGCTGCAACTCTATATCTTCCACCGACTCATCCAGCAGATCAAAAACGCGTTCGGTGGCTCCAACTGCTCTCTGAATTTGCGCGTACTGTTCCGGCAATCCGCCGATGGAAGCGGCAACCATCACGCATAAAAATAAAAAGGTCATCATCGATTCCGGCTGGATATCGTGATGGATCTTCATGATCACTACATAATAAACAAGGTAAACAATTCCGCCGCCGAGAAAAAAAAGTATGAAGGCGAAAAACGACCCTCTCGCCAACCCGCCTTTGATCGCCTGCTTCACAATGTCAAACGTCGTACCCTGATATCTTGCATTTTCGAATTGTTCGTTGGTAAATGATTTTACGTTGGCAATTCCCTGCAGTGTTTCGCCTACAATAATATTTGAATCGGCTACCCGGTCCTGAACGCCTCGTGATATCTTCCGGATCTTCCGTCCGAAAAAAACCGCCAGCAACGCAAGTACCGGAATAATGGCAAGCATTACCAATGCCAGGTTCAGCGAGGTGATGCAGATGATGGTGATGCCTCCGATCACGATCATGCTTTGGCGAATAAATTCTGCAATACCGGTAGTGAATGTTTCCTGAATCTGTGAAATGTCAGCGCTCACGCGGCTGTTCAGTTCCGAAACCTGCCTGCTAGAAAAAAAACTCATCGGCATTCGGATCAGGCGGTCGTACGTTGCACGCCGGATGCCCGCCACCATATTTTCAGTTACGTTAACGAAAAGATAAACTCTGAAGAAAGAACATACTGCCTGAAATGAAAAAAGAACGAGAAGTTGTAATCCTACTTTCTTTGCCGCTGCCAGCAGTTGTTCATCGGGTTCTTCTTTCCCAACCAGTCCCATCAGGTCGCCCATCAGCTTAGGAAAGATGAGCGCCACGGCTCCGGTTCCCGCAAGAAAAAGCAATCCTAAAATGAATTTCCACTTATGAGGGCCTATGAATTTGAATATTCGACCGGCTTTACCCAGCGATTGGCGGGTAAGTTTTGCTTTGGGGATATCTTCTTTTTTTACTGCCACGGGGGTATTGAATTTTCGAGTGCGAATGTAATTCAAAAACAGAACTGATAAATAGGAATTATATTCCTGTCTCACAAGAAATCAGATGCAAGAAAGACCTTTTAACCCCCCTTAAAACCCATCAGTATTCTTCATTCGTTCGGTTAGAAAACATTTCTATCTTTGCGTCCCTTAAAACGAATACCTATGAAACGCACTTATCAGCCGTCGCAGAGAAAAAAAAGAAATAAGCATGGTTTCCGTACGCGCATGGCAACCCCCAACGGCAGAAGAACACTGGCCGCCCGCAGAAAAAGAGGCAGAAAGAGCCTTACTGTTTCAAGTCAAAGACGCCATAAGCGTTGATCATTGTGATATTTTTTTTCACCACTCATATCCTTTATTCAAGTGAAAAAGTTAAGCAATCCATATTTAATTCCGTTTGCCGGTTTAAAAAGCGGTGAACACACATTTGAGTATGTGATCGATGATGGATTTTTTAAAGACCGTGACTATTCAGAAGTACAGCACGCCCGGATCAATACCCGGGTTAAATTGAGCAAAGAAACCAACCTGCTGGTATTTGATGTAAAGATGGAAGGAACGATCAACGTGATGTGCGACCGGTGCGGCGATCCTTTCGATCTGCCGGTATGGGGGGAAAATAAACTTATCGTCAGCCTTACAAACGACCGGTTTGAAAACGGCGATGACATTGTTTCCATTCCGTTGGATTCTTCAGAGATCGACATTTCCCAGTTCCTGTACGAATATGTTTCGATGCTGCTCCCGCAACGCAGGGTGCACCCTGACAGCCCGGGCAGTAACAACACCTGCAACCCGGAAACGCTGAAAATGCTGAACAAGCTTTCTGAAAAAGAGAATGAGAAAAAAACGGATCCCCGCTGGGATGCCCTGAATAAATTCAAAGAACAAAAAACAAATAACTAATATCCATTTCACATGCCAAATCCTAAAAGAAGACACTCCAAAAGCCGCTCGCGCAAACGCAGAACACATTACAAGGCGATTGCACCTACATTAACCAACTGTTCCAACTGCGGATCTCCTATTCTTATGCACCGCGTGTGCCAGGATTGCGGCTATTACCGCGGAAAACAAGTGATCGAGAAAACCATCACTGCCTAAAATCAAATAACGAATTCTCTGGATGACGAATGATGAATTTTTTCATTCGTAATTCGATGATTCGTAATTCGTAGCTATGAGAATAGGTCTTGATGCAATGGGCGGTGATTTCGCCCCCAAAGCGGTGGTTGCTGGTGCCGTACTTGCCATGAAGGAATTTCACCGCGGTGTTTCTGTCGTCCTTATCGGTGACAAGAAAAGAATTCATGAAGAGTTAAAAAAGTACGATGCTCCCGCTGATAAGTACGAGATCGTTCATGCCCCCGATACCATCGGCATGGGTGAATCGCCCATCAAAGCGTTCACACAAAAACCACATTCAAGTATCTCCATTGGGTTTCATCTTTTGGCGGAGAAAAAAATAAGTGCTTTTGCAAGTGCCGGAAATACAGGGGCCATGCTGGTTGGCTCCATGTATTCCATAAAAACAATACCGGGTGTTATCCGCCCCTGCGTTACCTCCATCCTTCCGAAGGAAAGCGGAAAGCTCGGCGTGCTGCTGGATGTAGGTGCGAACGCAGACTGCAAACCCGATGTGCTATACCAGTTCGGCATTCTCGGTTCGCTCTATGCTGAACACGTATATGGAATTAAACATCCAAGAGTAGGCCTGATGAATATCGGGGAAGAAGGAGGAAAAGGAAATTTGGTTTCGCAGGCAGCGTATGAGATCATGAAGACCACGAAGCAATTTCATTTTATTGGAAATGTGGAAGGCCGTGACCTGTTCAATGCAAAGGCCGATGTGGTGGTGTGCGAAGGGTTTGTAGGAAACGTTATCATTAAACAGGCGGAATCTATATTTGAAATTATGTGCAAAAGGCATTTGCTCGATTCTTTCTTTCATCGTTTCAACTATGAAATATACGGAGGCAGTCCCATCCTGGGCGTGAATGGAGCGGTGGTAGTCGGCCACGGGATCTCCAACGAGGTAGCCATTAAAAACATGATCATGCTTTCAAAGAATGTTGTCGAAACAAAACTTTCAGAGAAAGTCCGGAACGCATTTGAATACATCTAAGAAGCAATTTCCTTTTCATTCTTCCTTATTTCCATTTTGTTATTACATTCGTAACTTCTAATTATGAAAATCCGCGCAGCAATTACAGGAGTTCACGGTTATGTTCCCGATTACGTGCTTTCAAACAAAGTGCTTGAAACCATGGTGGATACGAACAGTGAATGGATCGAATCCAGAACAGGGATCCAGGAACGAAGGATACTGAAAGGAAAAGGGCTCGGCAATTCTGACATGGGAGTGGCCGCCATTAAAGGATTGCTGAAGAAAAAAAATATTTCCCCTGAAGAAATTGATATGATCATTGTCGGAACGGTTACCGGGGATTTGGTTTTCCCATCTACTTCAAATATTATCTGCGATAAAATTGGTGCAAAAAATGCCTGGGGATATGATATCGCTGCGGCGTGTTCAGGATTTCTTTTTGCACTTACAACGGCTACACAATTTATTGAAACCGGCCGATATAAAAAAATTATTGTCGTTGGATCAGATAAAATGTCATCCATTGTTGACTATACCGATAGGGCAACCTGCATCATTTTCGGAGACGGGGCCGGGGCGGTCCTGCTGGAACCGGATACAGAAGGTAGCGGCATCATTGATTCCATTTTGCGGGTTGACGGAAGCGGAAGAAAATTTCTTTTTCAACCCGGAGGCGGTTCCGTACTGCCGCCCACCATGCGGACGGTTGCAAACAGAGATCATTTTATTTATCAGGAAGGGCAAGCCGTTTTCAAATTTGCCGTGAAAGGAATGGCGGATGTTTCGGAAGAGATCATGAAGCGGAATAATCTCAAAGGAGAAGATGTAGCATGGCTTGTCCCCCACCAGGCCAACAAACGGATCATCGATGCGACAGCACACCGGATGAAGATCGGTTCTGAAAAAGTTATGCTCAATATTCACCGCTACGGAAATACAACTTCCGGTACAATTCCATTATGCCTTTGGGATTATGAAAAGCAATTGCATAAGGGGGATAATATTATTCTTTCTGCCTTCGGCGGCGGATTTACCTGGGGCGCTATCTACTTGAAGTGGGCATACGATACCAAATAAAATCATCGACAGGCCTTTATTTTCTTTTTCGTATTTTTCGTATCAATTCGTTTTTCGAAGATTTAAACGATGATTTATAAAACCAGGGGCATCGTCCTTCGCACGGTTGACTATTCCGACACGAGTATTATTGTAAAAGTATATACCGAAGAATTCGGCATTCAGGATTATCTTATCCGGGGAGCAAAACGAAAAAGATCTCCTGTAAAATCAAACTTGTTTCAACCCTTATCGCTTCTTGAACTGGTGGTTTACAAAAAAGAAGGAAAACAGCTGCAAACGCTGAAAGAAGCGAGGCCGGAAATTCATTTTACTTCCATTCCTCACGATCCGGCGAAAGCTTCGATCCTGTTTTTCCTTAACGAAGTGCTCTTGAAATGCCTGCATGAAGAAGAACACAACCCCGAACTTTTTTCTTTCCTTCATGAAACCATTCAAACCCTGGATGCGACTGAAAAACATTTCAGCTGCCTTCATCTTATTTTTTTGCTCCGGTTCACCCGGTTTCTGGGATTTTATCCGCAGGGAAATTATTCGAAGACAAATTTTTTATTTGATCTCCGGGAAGGAAGATTTACACATGCAGAACCGATGCATCCCGATTACCTCACCGGCGAGAACAGCTTCCTGGTAAACAAACTGATCCTGAGTGATTATTATTCTATGGAGAAATTGATTTTATCCGGACCGGAAAGAAAAAACCTGCTCGACATTCTTTTGCGATTTTACCTGCTGCACCTGCCACACGCAGGGAATATCTCTTCTTATAAAATCCTGCAACAAATATTTCATTGATTTTCCTTATATTTGTTATATGTAAAAACATTATTTCAAAACCCCCATAGTATGAAAAAGATTTTTTTTGTTACTGCACTGTTATTCAGTGCAGCCGCCGTAAAAGCTACCGTACACACCATCACCGTTCAGAATTTCTCCTTTTCCCCTTCATCTTTATCGGCCAACTGCAACGATACGATCAAATGGCAATGGGTAAGCGGAACACACACGACCACTTCAGTGTCCGTACCGGCTGGCGCTCCGGGCTGGGGCGCTAACATCAGTTCCGCGACACCGACGTACACCTACCAGGTTACTGTAGCAGGAACCTATTCATATATATGTACTCCCCATGTATCGATGGGAATGACCGGGTCCATTTCCGTTACCTGCCCTTCCGGAATTTCTGTATCTGAGATCGCGTATTTCTCAGCAGCGTATCCAAATCCTTTTTCTTCAAAACTCACTATAGAAACTTCTGCAGCGGATATGATTTCTATTTACAATTTTGTCGGAGAAAAAATCAAGACGATTTTGTTGCAGCACGGTCAAACCAAAGCCGAAGTAAATACAGCCGATCTGAACAACGGAGTTTATTTTTATTGCGTTTTGAAAGAGGGAATTGTGATTGAAACAAAAAAGATCATAAAAAATTAGTTTTACAACGCTTATAAGAAAGTTTTGTCTTTAAAAAGTCAGGACTTTTTATTTAAACAGATCTCGGTCTGGTATTGCTCCGATTCCCGGTAAATCATTCAGAATGATCTTTCCGTCTGAAAACTTTATACCATCAAAATAATCTTCTTGAATAAGAAGGGGACCATCCAGATCGATCCAGTCAACCAGCGGGGCAAGCTGCGCTGCTGCTGAAACGGCACAGGATGTTTCTGACATACAACCGATCATTAGTTTCATTTCGTATTGCCTTGCCAGCGCTATCATTTTTCTTGCTTCATTTAATCCGGTACTTTTCATCAGTTTGATATTGATGCCACTGTAAACATCCTTTGCTTTTTCAAGGTCGGAAAGCCGTTTCACCGCTTCATCTGCAATAATTGGCAGTGGTGATTTTGCAGTAATCCAGGCTGTTTCATCAATCTTTTCTTTTGGCATGGGCTGTTCAACCAGAACTACGTTTCTTTCTGCCAGCCAGTGGATCATTTCAAGAGCAAAATACTTATCCGTCCAACCTTCATTGGCATCCACCATGATCATCTTATCACTTTTTTTTCTAATAACTTCTATTATTTTTTTGTCATCGGTAGAACCCAGTTTCACTTTAAGTATTCTATAATCACTTGCTTCCTCAATCCGTTTTTCGACACCGGGTGGCTCGTCCATTGGAATAGTATACGCTGTGAAAAGGTCTTGATTACTGCTTGCCCCGAATAATTCATGGCTGGGATGGTTATGAATTTTCCCGTAAAGATCGTGCAAGGCAATGTCAACCGATGCTTTAGCAGCATTATTACCGGCTTCAATTGAATCGATCGCCGAAAGAATTGCATTGATATCTATTGGGAGCTTGTATTTTTTCAATACGGATTCAGCCTTTTTCAGAAACTTCAAAACTGATTCATGGCTTTCTCCGAGATAAGGAGGCATTGATGCTTCACCGTAACCAATAATTCCATCCAGTTCCAGCTTTGTAAAAACCACAGGTGTTGTATTCCGCATGCCATGAGCAATTGCGAATGGACGTTTGAATTTCAGCAGTTGTGGTACGAAAGTGAGTTTCACTATAAAATAAAATTGTAAGTTTGTCTTCACAAAACAACAACAAAAACAGATATGCTGAACACAATACGCTTAAAAAATAAAAATGTGAAGTCCCGATTGTTTTCGGGAAAGAAAATATTTTTATTCATCGCAGGGGCATCCCTTCTCACGATTGCCGGATGCGGAAACAAAAAAACAGATGATAATGCAAACGCAAATGTCCCGCAGGGAATGGTTGCCGCTGATCTAAGCGCAAAAGGATTGCCTGTTTATATTAACGTTCCTGATTCTACTACCGGCCCGCTGGAAATCGTTGAGAATGCTCAGGGCGGGGCTGATGTGAAAGTCGGTAAGAACTTTCAAATGACCATTGCTGAAGGAGCCGGCAATATGGAAATGAAAAAACAAGACATAACCCACGACGATGTTAGAAAATTTGTAAAATATATTTCCGAAAGCCCTACTGCCATTGTTTGGGAGTGGCAGATCGAAGGCATGGAGCCTGAATTTCATTTCTATGCAATTGTAAAGGCAGGAGATAAATCTTTTGAAGCGCGTGATGTAGAAGGAGAGATCTTCTCTGAAAAAGCCGCTACCCAAATGCTTGAAGCAACAAAAAGTATCCGGCTCAAGGCGCCTGCTAAAGCGGCCTCTTAACCGTTGATCAGACAGATTATCAAAAAGAAAGGTCCGCTCCTGATAGCTATCGGGACGGACCTATTCTTTTTACCAAACAAACAACCTGCTTCCGAGTAGTATAGGGAATCCTTGCAGGATATCTTTCATTCAGAATTTAAATCCCAATGTCATTAGTACGCTTGAGCTTTTTGAATCGTTCAATGAAGGGCTGATTTTAGTAGCATCATAGAAATAATAATTTTCACTTGTCATGGATAATACGTAAGCAAAATCAAGGAAGAAGTTCTCTTCCCGGAAGCCGATGCCTGCAGAATAATCAATGCGAGACCCGTCATTGCCTGCGCTCTTCCTGTAAGGGCTTGAATAATAAGCAACCCCCGCACGTAAACTTAGCGGAGTTAATTTCCATTCTGTTCCAAATCGAATATTATTGCCTTCCATGTATTTTTCCCGGATCGCTTTATTCTCATTGATGTATTTATACTTATCTGACCGAAGCGTTGCGGAAGGATAATCCACAAACTCATAATCCGCACCGATCAATCCGATTTTTTTAATTACAAATCCGATACTGCCAATGGTGCGCATGGGCGTTACAAGGGAATAATCATAAACACCGGTAGGAGATTTTGCTGTAGCATCATATAAAGGGTTTGCAAATGTTGTTTTCATATCGCTGCTCCAGTCGTCGTGCATTTGAAAATAAGAGGGGGAATGCAGGGCGCCACCGATACGGAACCAGTCAACGGGCTTGTAAATCATTCCGAACTTGAAATTAAATCCTACGCCTGTAGTACGGGAATCCTGGTTGAGCTCAAAAGATTTAAAACCATTAAGAGCCGTTGAATCCCCTTCTTCCATATACGTGGATTCTTCGCTGTAACGAATATGCGGAATACCCAGTGTTGCTCCGAGATAAAGCTTATCATTATAATTTCCTCCAAGAGTAAACACCGTTTCTCCCATAGAGCCACTGGTTGTAACCGATTTACTTTGCGTTTCTCCATCACTTCCTTGAAAATGATGATAAAAATTTCCCAAAGTATCCGGGAAAATGGCATGTGAATACAAAGCCAGCTGTGTTCCAAACTGATCCATTGAATTTGTATCGCCGCCAACATTTATTGCATCGGCAACATAAAGATCAAGAAGAGAGTTCTTATCATTTTTTCCAGACATCGAAATCCGGTTATTAAAATTATTTAATCTATTGTATCCAAAACCGAACATCACTCCTTTCCAGACATTTTTAGATTCAGGTTCATAATAAGAAAGCACAATGCCCGCATTATTAAAGTTCACATTATATTTATAATCATCCAATGAATTTCCCATGAAGTTGGAAGTTGTTTTCTGGTTGTAGAAAGAAGGAGTAAAGGTGAATTCACTTCTGCGGTATATGCCGATTCCTGCCGGATTTGTTGATAGGGCCGAGAAATCTCCGCCCAGTGCACCAAAAGCACCTGCCATTGAAGTAAAACGTGCAGTGCCTCCGTATTGAAGCTGAGAATATCTCAGGGCATCAATTTCAGTCTGGGAGAAACAAAGTGCTGTCAGAAACACCCCTCCCATTGCAAGCATGAATTTTTTTTTCATATGCTTATTTTTTTTCGGTTTTGAAATTATTAGCGATGTTTAAATCCTCCGGATGAACTTCCTCCTGAAGGTCTCGAATTCCCTCCCGAACTATGGCCACTGCTGCTGCCGCCACCGCTCCATCCCCCTCCACCGGAAGATTTTGGAGTGTTAAAATTTTTGGGAGAATCGTTACTCTTCGGTGTGTTGTAATTATTTTCTTTAGGAGCATTATAATGTTTGGGCTGATCTATATTTTTGGGCGTATCATATGATTTAGGTGTATCATAACTCTTTGGAGTTTCATGGTTTTTGGGCGCATCGTAATTCTTGGGAACATCATAACTCTTTGGCGTCTCATAAGATTTCGGGGTACTGTTGGAATTAGGATTTACCGGCCTTGGATCACTTGAATAATTATTATTCCCTTTTGATGGGGCATCATAATTTTTCGGAGCAGGTAAATTATTCAGGTTATTGGTATTCCCCTTGGAATCAGGAATAACATTTGGATTATTAAGCCCCGGATTGATTGGCCTAGGATCACTTGAATATGAATTACCAGAAGTGTTGCCTTTTACATTATCTACATTACCAGATGAAACAGGCGGGTTGCTATGATTGATATTGTTTGTATTTCCTTTTGAAGGTCCGGTTATTTCTACCGGATTTAAGCTCGGGTTAATTGGCCGGGGCGGGCTTTGGTAATTATTACCGCCTTTTACAGGAACAAAACCAGACTCCATTGCTACAGCATGTTCATATTGCATACCTAAATGATTTGTAGCCACACCATTTGAATGAGTGGTGTTGGTGTTATGAGGGCCATAGTAATATCCACTGTTATCATTACTGTTATAGTAATAATTATTCACCATTCCATTATAGGAGCCGTCGTTGTATCCGTTCCAATATCCATCCCAGTATCCATCGTTGTAACCGTGGTTGTATCCCCAGCCGTAACCATGACCGTAGCCCCAGCCGTTTCCACACCATCCGCCACCCCAACCGTTCCATCCAAATCCACCCCATCCGCACCCTCCCCATCCACAATTCCAGCCTGAATAGTAATAGGATTGTGGATAGTAGTTATAAGAATAATAACTTGGTCCCCACCATGGATATCCAAGATATACACTAAGACCCCAGCAAGCAGGTTCATAGTTGTACCAATAAGAATTTGTATAATAATTATCGTAGTAACTATATTCCTGAACAGGATGATAAAACCTTCTCATACGCACTGAATATTCATAATCGTAATAATCATCATAGTTAAAATCACTGTTGTAATATTTGTTTGTGATGTACGTATTTCCTTTTTCGTCCTGTTCAACGGCGGTGCTGTTAGGCTGTTTTTCTTCTTTGGAAGAGAAATTCTCAGGGGCAGTAGTGTTCTGATCAGGGGGAGTAACCTTATTATTTTTATTATCGGAGGGAGCCTCTTGTTTTACAGGTTTATCTTTTGCAGACGCATACACATCATCGTTGTAGGTGCTTGCTGTTTGATTCATTGAAGTGCAACTGCTTAAAACTGCTGTTGCAAAGAAGAGGTTGATTAAAGTTTTCATAACTCTTATTTTTTTAGTTTTGCCTTCTGGAATAACAAATGTACAATATGGGTACGATTTTACAAACATCATACCACATTTGTTAATTTCTCTTAAAAAATAGACAAATGGCCAAAGATTTACCAAAAAGAAGTGAAAATTACTCTGAATGGTATAACCAGATTGTGATTAAAGCAGATTTGGCTGAACATTCTGCCGTAAGAGGTTGTATGGTAATAAAACCATATGGATATGCCATTTGGGAAAAAATGCAGCAAGCTCTTGATAAAATGTTCAAGGACACCGGACATGTGAATGCCTATTTCCCCCTTTTCGTTCCGAAAAGTTTTCTGGAAAAAGAAGAAGGCCATGCCGAAGGTTTTGCCAAAGAATGTGCGGTAGTTACTCATTACCGTTTAAAAGTCGATCCCGACCATAAAGGAAAACTTATTGTTGACAAAGATGCCAAACTGGAAGAAGAACTTATTGTTCGCCCGACTTCAGAAGCAATCATTTGGAATACCTACAAAGGATGGATCCAGTCGTATAGAGATTTGCCGCTATTGATTAATCAATGGGCCAATATTGTCAGATGGGAAATGCGTACACGGTTGTTTTTACGAACGGCTGAATTCCTGTGGCAGGAAGGTCATACAGCTCATGCAACAAAAGAAGAAGCAATCACAGAAACTGAAAAAATGCTTGGCGTGTATGCCTTTTTCGCGGAAAATTTTTTAGCGCTGCCCGTTTTAAAAGGAGTAAAAACCGCAAACGAACGTTTCGCCGGTGCATTGGAAACCTATTGTATTGAAGGACTGATGCAGGACGGCAAAGCCCTGCAATGTGGAACGTCGCATTTTCTCGGACAGAATTTTGCAAAAGCATTTGAAGTAAAGTTTTCTAACAAAGAAGGAAAACTGGATTATGTTTGGGCCACTTCATGGGGAGTATCCACACGGTTAATGGGTGCGCTGGTGATGGCGCATTCCGATGATGAAGGGTTGGTGCTTCCACCAAAACTTGCTCCTATTCAAGTGGTGATCATCCCTATTTACAAAAAAGAGGAAGAACTGCAGATGATCACTGAAAAAGTGCTGCCGATAAAAAAGGAACTGGAAGCAAAAGGGATCTCTGTTAAGTTTGACAACAGCGATAACCGTTCCCCCGGCTGGAAGTTTTCGGAATATGAATTCAAAGGAG
>JAHEYJ010000013.1:0-24649 GCA_023251675.1 Bacteroidota bacterium | reverse complement strand
CCGCGCGATATACAAAACGGAACAGTTGAGGTGGCACGCCGCGATACCCGCGAGAAAATGGTGCTGCAGCAAACCGATATCGTGAATAAAGTGGAACACCTTCTGGAAAATATTCAAAGTAACTTATATCAAAAAGCCATTTCCTTCCGCGAACAGAACACCATCAGCGTAAATACGTATGATGAATTCAAAAAAGCAATTGATAAAGGCGGTTTTGTTTATGCGCACTGGGACGGCACTTCCGAAACTGAAGAAAAAATAAAGGAGCAGACCAAAGCAACTATCCGTTGCATTCCGTTGGATGGGAAAAAAGAAAGTGGAAAATGCTTTCTTACCGGAAATCCATCTCAACAGCGAGTTGTGTTTGCAGTAGCTTATTGATCCGCGTACTCTTTTCTTTTCACTAAGAAAAGATATTCTTTTCCAAGCGGGAGATATCCATACTCGTAACAGAAAAAATACGTGTCACCCTTCTTAGTTGTGTAGGCATTGGTGTGATAAGAAAAATCAAAACCCTTTTGCAAAAGTTTTGACTTAGTGGCTTTAGCCGTTTGTTCGGGAACAAGCGTTTCTAAGATCTTCCGGTTCCTTCTGAGGATACTGTTCACGCTGCGTAAATATCCTGTCTTGCAGCTGTTCAGCTTGTTGTTGTACGCATTGCGGCAAAGATCTGAACAGAATTTTTTATCTGTCCGTCCCCTGATCGGCTCCGCGCACTCGGGGCATTGTTTGTCCATGGTGGAGATGTTTACATCGGCCGCTTGCATTCACAAATGACCGGTGATTAATGATGGATTAAAATAGACAAGCATATAGTATTTGAGACAAATGTAAATCAAAATTTTCGTGTTCCTAGGTTATAAATTATAATGGAACATTGTTGTTCTTAAAATAAAAACATAACCGATCATACCCGTTTGTAAGCGTTTATATTCGGATATAAATGACAATTAACCAACTCCGGAAGAAACACCACTGCATATTTGCTCCGTCAAAACCAACAACACCGTATTGACAAAACAACTAAATCAAAAAACAAAAAAAACAAAACGTCATGAACGCATTAAGAAACAAAGTGCAGCTGATCGGAAACCTGGGAATGGATCCGGAGATCAAAGAACTCGAAGGCGGGAAAAAACTCGCTAAGGTGAGCATCGCCACAAATGAAACGTACAAGAACACCAAAGGAGAAAAAGTAACCGACACGCAGTGGCATAACCTCATTGCTTGGGGAAAAACGGCTGAAATTATGGGCAAGTATTTAAAGAAAGGCAGTGAAGTAGCCGTTGAAGGAAAACTCATCAACAAGAACTACACAGGAAAGGATGGAGTAAAACGCTATTCTACTGAGGTTCAGGTGAACGAACTCCTGATCCTCGGAAAGAAGAGTTCCGAATAAAGCTTTTCTTCATCGCCATGAAAGCGCTCCAAGTCCCGATAGCTATCGGGATGCGGGGCGCTTTTTTTATTTCTTGATTCGATCGCAATGCCATTAGAATTATTTCATTACTATTTCCTTTACTCAGCTTCAAAAATCTCTCTCCCCTGTTTCGCTTCATTGTATTATCTTCGTGCTCTTTTTTATGGTTTCAATAAACGACATAACAGTTCATTTTGGCGGGCGCACCCTGTTTGAGGATGTGTCTTTCCTTATTAATAAGCAGGACCGCATCGGTCTGGCAGGGCGAAACGGTGCCGGCAAGTCCACCCTGCTGAAGATCATTGCAGGCGAGCAGGGTTGCGACAGCGGAGAAGTAACCCGTCCGAATAATTTTACGATCGGTTATCTTCCGCAGGACATGACCCACCAGCCGGGTAAAACTGTTTTCGAAGAAACAGCTTCGGCCTTTTCTGAAGTGCAGGCACTTGAGAAAAAAATTGCACACACCAACGAACAGATCGCCACGCGCACGGACTATGAATCGGACGGATACATGAAACTCATTCACGACCTGCATGATTTCAGCGAACGGCTGAACACACTGGGCGGATATTCCCTTCATGCAGATATTGAAACAACATTATTGGGATTGGGATTTGAACGCACCGATTTTAACCGTAACACCGAAGAGTTCAGCGGTGGCTGGCGCATGCGCATTGAACTGGCGAAATTGCTGCTGATGAAACCGGATCTTCTTTTGCTGGATGAACCAACCAATCACCTTGATATCGAATCCATTCAGTGGCTGGAAGATTTTTTGAAAAATTATTTCGGCGCGGTGCTGATGGTCTCGCACGACAAAGCCTTCCTGGATAACATTACCAACCGAACGATCGAAATCACGATGGGAAGGATCTACGATTACAAAGGAAACTATTCGAAATATCTCCGCCTGAGAAAAGAACGGAAAGAATCCCAGATACAGGCGGCAAAGAACCAGCAGAAATACATTGAGAAAACAGAAGCGCTCATCAATAAGTTCCGCGCCAAGAAGGACAAAGCAGCTTTTGCCCAGTCCTTGATAAAAAAATTAGACAAGCTGGAAGTAGTGGAAGTGGACGAAGAAGATACGTCCAGCATGAAATTTAAATTTCCACCCGCTCCGCGATCCAGCAGAATGGTCGTAACGGCCGTGGACACAAAAAAACAGTATGGAGAAAAAGTGATCTTCTCTCATGTAAATTTCAAGATCGAACGGAAAGACCGCGTTGCCTTTGTCGGCAGGAACGGAGAAGGAAAAACAACCATGAGTAAACTGATCGTCGGCGAAGAATCGTTTGACGGTGAACTGAAAGTGGGCGATTCGGTGGATATTGGTTATTACGCGCAGAACCAAGCGGAAATTCTTAACGTTGACAAAACCGTTCTTGAAACCATTGACGAAGCCGCGCAGGGAGAAAGCCGCAAGAACGTGCGCGCTATTCTCGGATCTTTTCTTTTCAGCGGTGATGATGTGCAGAAAAAAGTTAGCGTGCTGAGCGGCGGAGAAAAAGGAAGGCTGGCCATGTGTAAACTTCTCCTTCAGCCGCATTCATTGCTTGTGCTCGATGAACCGACCAACCACCTCGACATGCGCTCAAAGGATGTGCTGAAACAGGCATTGCTTCAATATGACGGAACGCTCATTTTGGTTTCGCACGACCGTAATTTCCTCGAAGGCCTCACCAACCGTGTGTTTGAATTCCGTGGAGGAAATGTAAAACAGTATTTCGGAGATGTGAATGAATACCTCCGCGACCGGAAGGTTGGTTCTTTCAGGCAAATAGAACAAGAACCAAGTCAAAAGGTAAAAGTCAAAAGTGAGGAACAGCCAAAAGAGGATAGCTGGGAAAAAAAGCAGAATGAAAAAGCAACGCGGGAACTTCAAAGCCAGATCTCGAAACAGGAAAAGAGGATCGAGAAGCTGGAAACCGACATCAAGGTCATTGATGAAAAGCTCATGAACCCGGAAACGTATAATGAGATCGTGAAAGACAAGGACACGTTTGCTAATTACGAAAAGCTGAAAAAACAGCTGGAGGAAGAAATGAAGAAATGGGAAACGCTGCAGGAAAAACTTGCAGAATAGAAATATTTTCTATATTTACATTTCAAATGAACTTTCAATCACATAACCATCATCACTTTCTCGCCTAGGCGGGCCGATGAGGTTTTGTGTAAAAAACAATAAATCAAATCAAGGCTCGCGAATAGCGGGCCTTTTTTATTTTCCTCCCCCTTTATCCCCCTCCGGAGGGGGACATGGAGGAGGACAAAACAATACAAACAATGAAACTAAAAATTGCAATTCAGAAATCGGGACGACTCTACGAAGATTCGATAAAGATCCTTCGCGAATCCGGCATCGAATTCAGCAATGGAATGAATAAACTCCGTTCGGAAGCCTATAATTTCCCGCTGGAAGTATTGTTTCTCCGTGATGATGACATTCCCCAGTACGTGGAAGACGGCGTTGCCGATGCAGGCATCGTAGGCGAGAACATCATTGCCGAAACAAATAAAAAAATCAGAACAGTGGAAAAACTGGGATTCGGAAAATGCCGGTTGTCCATTGCCGTTCCGAAGAACGCGGATTACAGATCCATCAAGGACCTGAAAGGAAAAAAGATCGCTACCAGTTATCCAGTTATCCTTTCAAAGTATTTAAAGAAGAAACGCGTGGAAGCAAAGATCGAAACGGTAAGCGGATCGGTTGAGATCGCACCCAGCGTTGGACTAGCGGATGCTATCTGCGATCTTGTAAGTTCCGGAAGCACTCTTTTCGCAAACGGGCTGAAAGAAACGGAAGTGATCTTCCGATCTGAAGCAGCGCTTATTTCAGGAACTAAACTGGATAAGGAAAAATCAGCCCTGCTGAAAAAAATACTTTTCCGGTTCAAGGCAGTGAAGAAATCGAGGCACAATAAATATGTGCTGATGAATGCGCCCAACGACAAGTTGGATGCTATCTGTAAAATACTTCCCGGAATGAAAAGTCCGACTGTTATGCCGCTGGCTGAAAAAGGATGGAGTTCCGTTCATTCCGTTATTGACGAGGAAAAATTCTGGGAGATCATTGAGCAGCTGAAAGAGAACGGCGCGCAGGGAATTTTGGTGGTGCCGATTGAAAAAATGATAGTATAGGGTACGAATATCGAATCGAAACGAATATTACAAATCATGCAATTCATAAAATACTCAGATAAAGAATCCTGGAAGAAAATATTAAAACGGCCGACTATAGATAATTCTACACTGGAGAATTCTGTTTTAGCCATACTGAACGATGTTAAGGAGAACGGAGACGCCGCTGTAAAAAAATACACGCTGATCTTTGACCGGACAGAATTGAATTCATTAGAGGTCACAAAAGAAGAGTTTTCGGCAGCGGATAAAAAAGTATCCAAAGAATTAAAATCCGCCATTCAGGTTGCAAAAAAGAACATTGAAAAGTTTCATCTCGCGCAGAAAGAAAAAGTAAAAATAATTGAAATCTCCAAAGGAGTAAAGTGCTGGAGAAAATCCATCCCTATTGAAAAAATTGGATTGTATATTCCGGGCGGAAGCGCGCCTTTGTTCTCCACTATATTAATGCTGGGAATTCCCGCAAAGATCGCCGGCTGCAAAGAAATTATTTTATGCACTCCTTCCCTGGATCCCGCAATTCTATTTGTAGCCAAACTTCTCGGGATCAAAAAAATATTCAAAGTCGGCGGAGCGCAAGCTATCGCTGCCATGGCATACGGCACCGAAAGCATTCCTAAAGTTTACAAGATATTCGGACCCGGGAATCAATTCGTAACCTGCGCAAAACAACTCGTGCAGAAAAACGGTATCGCCATTGACATGCCTGCTGGCCCTTCGGAAGTGGCCGTGCTGGCCGATGAATCCAGCGTTCCGGCTTTTGTTGCGTCTGATCTTCTTTCCCAGGCTGAACACGGAGCCGATTCTCAGGTGATCCTTGTTTCGACAAAAGAAAAAGTAATTGAAGAAGTTCAGGCAGAGATCGAAAGGCAACTGGAACAACTCCCGAGAAAAGAAACTGCGATCAAAGCGCTGGCAAACAGCAAAGCCATTTTGGTGAGGACAAAATCAGAAGCGATGGATCTCTTGAATGAATACGCACCCGAACATCTTATCCTTGCTTGCAAAGATGGAGACAAACTTGCCGGGCAGGTCATCAATGCCGGATCGGTTTTCATTGGAAATTATTCCCCGGAAAGCGCAGGTGATTATGCCTCGGGAACCAATCACACACTGCCCACCAACGGATATGCAAGATCGTATAGCGGGGTTTCGCTGGATAGTTTTGTAAAGAAAATTACTTTTCAGAAATTATCGAAAGAAGGATTGCAGAAGATCGGAACAGCTGTTGAGTCTATGGCAGCAGCGGAAGGGTTAGATGCTCACGCAACTGCCATTAAAATTAGAATGAAAGATAATTAACCGCTAAGACGCGAAGGCGCAAGGTTTTCTTGGCGCCTTTGCGGTGAGAAAATAAATAAAATGTTCGATCTAAATAAAATACTACGCGAAAATATCAGGAAGCTAATTCCCTATTCTTCCGCGCGGGATGAATACAAGGATTCGCAGGGAATTTTGCTGGATGCGAATGAGAATTCAATGGGTTCTCCCATCGATGATATCACCGAAAATGTGAATCGCTATCCGGATCCGCAGCAAACAGAATTGAAAAAAAAGATCAGCACCATCAAAGGCGTTCCTGTTGAAAGCATTTTCATAGGCAACGGCAGCGACGAAGCCATCGACATTCTCTTCCGCGCTTTTTGCGATCCGGGAAAAGACAAAGTAATTGTTTGTCCGCCTACGTACGGCATGTATGAGGTATCCGCAGCGATCAACGATGTGAGTGTTATAAAAATCAATCTCACGACTGAAACGTTTCAGCTGGAAACAGAAAAAATAATTTCTGCTTTCGATCCTAATGTAAAACTGATCTTTCTATGCTGTCCGAATAATCCAACCGGCAATGGAGTAAAAGCAGCAGACATAAAACTTCTTCTGGAAAAATTTTCAGGCATTGTTGTAGTGGATGAAGCGTATATCAATTTCGCTTCTTACAAAAGTCTTCTTGCCGAATTACCCAATTACCCAAACTTAGTTATCCTTCAAACCCTTTCAAAGGCATGGGGAATGGCAGGTTTACGAATTGGGATGGCATTTGCTTCGTCGCAGATCATTAATGTATTCAACAAAATAAAACCTCCTTATAATATCAATGCGATATCGCAGCAGCTGGCCGGCGAAGCGCTGGAGAACATTGAACTGGTAAATTCATTCATTAAGGAAATTGTGAGCGAGCGGGAGAAACTTTCTGCTTCTTTGAAAAATTTTCCTTTCATTAAAAAGGTCTATCCGAGCGAAGCGAATTTTCTGCTGGTAAAAATGGATAATCCGAAGCGATTATATGATTTTCTTATTTCAAAACAGATCATCGTTCGCGACCGCAGCAAAGCCCCTCTCTGTGAAGGTTGTCTGCGAATTACGGTTGGAACTAAAGAGGAAAACCTACGACTGATTCAAACATTAAACAACTATGAGAAACAATAAAACAATCCCCCTAAAGGGGGGAGCCGGAGGGGGTCCACGTATTCTATTCATTGACCGCGACGGAACGATCATCGTTGAACCGCCGATCACTTTCCAGATCGATTCCCTGGAAAAACTGGAGTTTCTTCCCTACGCAATTTCCACATTAAGAAAGATCGCAGAGCAAATGGATTTTGAATTTGTGATGGTTTCCAATCAGGACGGGCTGGGCACAAAAAAATATCCGCAGAAAGCCTACGATCTCGTTCAGAGAAAGATGATGAAGACGTTGAAGAACGAAGGAATAATTTTTTCTGACATCTTCATAGATAAGTCTTTTGATGAAGACAATGCTCCCAACCGGAAACCCCGGACCGGCATGCTGAAAAAATATATCAGCGGAAACTATGATCTAAAAAATTCAATCGTCCTCGGCGACCGGCTTACCGATCTGAAACTGGCAAAGAACCTTGGATCAAAAGCAATTCTCATTCGCAATGCCCTGAATAAAAAATTGAAGGTGCCGGCTGAACTGACCGACGTGTTGGCACTGGACGCAAAGGACTGGAATGCGATCTATACTTTCTTTTCCTCGCCATCACGGAATATTTCTCATACCCGAAAAACAAATGAGACAAGCATTGCTATCGGATTGGATCTGGACCCTTCGACAAGCTCAGGGCAGGTTCCAAAGGGCAAATCAAAGATATCAACCGGACTTCCTTTTTTCGATCACATGCTGGAACAGATCGCGAAGCACGGAAATATTGACCTGACTATTTCTGCCAAAGGCGATCTTCAAATTGACGAGCACCACACAATTGAAGATGTGGGGATCACGTTGGGCGAAACTTTTTTAAAGGCGCTCGGAGATAAAAGAGGGATCGAACGTTACGGGTTCTGTCTGCCGATGGATGACTGTCTTGCACAGGTGGCTTTGGATTTTGGCGGAAGGAACTGGATCGAATGGAAGGCGGAGTTCAAACGCGAAAAGATCGGTGAGATGCCAACGGAAATGTTCTTCCACTTTTTCAAATCATTCTCCGATGCTGCAAAATGCAATCTGAACATTAAAGCGGAAGGAACGAACGAACACCATAAAATAGAAGCCATCTTCAAAGCCTTTGCAAAAGCAATTAAAATGGCTGTAAAGAGAGATAAAGATAACATGCAGCTACCAAGCACAAAAGGAGTGTTGTAGAATTAGTAAAACCAGATGATCCATTCGTAATTCGGCAGGATTCGTAATTCGTAGAGCTATGAAAGTCGCAATCATAAAATACAATGCGGGCAATGTGCAATCCGTTTTATTTGCATTGGAGCGGATTGGAGTAAATGGTCTTTTGACCGACAACCCTCAGGAGATCATTTCCGCTGACAAGGTGATTTTTCCGGGTGTGGGGGAAGCCAGCGGTGCTATGAAATTCCTGAAAGAGAAAAAACTGGATGCGGTTATTAAGGATCTGAAACAACCGACACTTGGAATCTGCCTCGGGATGCAACTCATGTGCAAACATTCTGAAGAAGGAGCTACGGAATGCCTGGGGATCATTGACCCGGCTGTTTGCCGTTTCCCCCTTAAAAAGGGAGATAAAGGGGGATTTAAGGTGCCGCAAATTGGATGGAACAACATTTCAAATCTGAAAGGAAAATTATTTGAAGGAATCCCGGAAAATTCATTCATGTATTTTGTGCACAGTTACTTTGTACAACAGAATACGAACTCGGTTGCATCAACAAATTACATTCTTGATTATTGTTCGGCCATGCAGAAGGAGAATTTTTATGCAGTACAGTTTCACCCGGAGAAATCATCTGATGCAGGGGAAAAGGTTCTATTAAACTTTCTAAATCTATGATCGAAATAATACCAGCCATCGACATCATCGATGGAAAATGCGTGCGCCTTTCGCAGGGGGATTATGCGCAAAAAAAAATCTACAATGAAAACCCGCTTGAAGTCGCCAAACAGTTTGAATCAGCCGGAATAGAACGCCTGCACCTGGTGGATCTGGACGGCGCAAAGAAAGGAACCCTCGTCAATCAGAAAGTACTGGAAACCATTGCCTCCAAAACAAAACTCGTCATTGATTTCGGAGGTGGAATAAAAACCAATACTGGAATTCAATCCGTTTTCAATGCAGGCGCCTCCATCGCCACAATCGGAAGCCTTGCCGTAAAAGATCCTGAATTATTTTTTTTATGGATAAAAAAATACGGGTCTGATAAAATTCTTCTGGGTGCAGATGTGAGCCCTGGCCCTAAAGGGGGAAGCAGAGCCCCAGCCCTAAAGGGAGAAATACACCATCCGTCTCCTGACTATCATTTAACTATTAACGGCTGGATTGAACAAACCGAAATAAAAGTCGTTGATTTTATAAGAAAGAATTTTGAAATGGGAGTAAAAAATATTTTCTGCACTGATATTTCAAAAGACGGTATGTTACAAGGCGCTTCCATAAAACTCTATAAAGAAATAGTCGACTTGTTTAAGCTCCCTTTAGGGCAGGGGGCACTTAACCTCATCGCCAGCGGTGGCATTTCCTCAATAAAAGATATCGAAGCCGTTCAGCAGGCTGGATGTTCCGGAGTAATCATCGGCAAAGCGATCTATGAAGGAAATATCAGCTTAACCAACCTGCAACCTTATATTTCCTGATCACCATGCATCGTAAGTGATTTTGGGAGTCCTTTCCTAAATAATCTACTTTTAAAATGACAACTAACAAAAAAATGGGGGGGTCAGTTAATAAAAACCATCACTTTTTGTACACATACCCCCTGTTTTTTATATCTTTGGCCACGAAAAGTCAAAAAATTGATTGAGTTGGCTAAGCAGAATAGTTTGGAAGTCTTTGCAACTCAATTAATCCAATCCACCAATTAACTAAATCAACCAAAACAAAAAAATGGCTATCCAACGATTCAAAGCACTCGAAGAAGTCCTCAACAGGGTTCCTGTAAATGTGGAACTTCCCAAACCAAACGTCTCCGATTTTTACGGAGAAAATGTTTTCAATAAAGAGACCATGAAGAAATGGCTCTCGGACAATGCCTATAAGAGTGTACTATCTGCTATTGAACAAGGAACAAAAATTGACCGGGACAGCGCCGATGATGTAGCCTCGGCTATGAAGGCTTGGGCTATGAGTAAAGGGATTACTCACTATACCCACTGGTTCCAGCCTCTTACAGGCACTACCGCAGAAAAGCACGATGCCTTCGCACAGAATATTGAAGACGGAAAAGCACTGGAACGTTTCGACGGAGACCAGCTCGTTCAGCAGGAGCCGGATGCTTCCTCGTTTCCCAGCGGCGGCATCCGCAGTACATTTGAAGCGCGAGGCTATACGGCATGGGATCCTACTTCCCCTGCTTTCATCATAGGGCAGACACTTTGCATTCCTACAATTTATGTTTCCTATACCGGTGAAGCGCTTGATTATAAAACTCCTTTATTGAAAGCACTCCTTGCTATTGATAAAGCCGCTGTAGATGTTTGCCAGTATTTTGACAAGAACATTACGAAGGTGAATTCAACATTAGGCTGGGAACAGGAATATTTTCTGCTTGACACGGCTTTGTATAATGCGAGGCCGGACATCATGTTCACTGGCCGGGCACTTTTCGGGCATGCCGGCGCAAAGGGCCAGCAGCTGGAAGATCATTATTTCGGCTCCATTCCCGAACGGGTTCTTGCATTCATCCGCGATTTTGAAATTGAATGCTATAAACTCGGAATTCCGATCAAAACACGTCACAACGAAGTGGCTCCCAATCAGTTTGAGTGCGCTCCTGTTTTTGAAGAAGCGAATTTGGCAGTTGACCACAACCTTCTCTTGATGGATCTGATGGAAAAGATTGCACGGAGGCATAATTTCCGGGTTCTTCTTCATGAAAAACCGTTCGCCGGCATCAACGGTTCCGGCAAACACAACAACTGGAGCCTGAGCACGAATACGGGGAAAAATCTTTTATCTCCCGGTAAAACACCGAAGACCAATCTTCAGTTTCTTACTTTTTTCGTGAATACCATCAAAGCGGTTCATGACAATGCGGATCTTCTCAGGGCAGGAATTGCATCGGCAGGAAACGATCACCGCCTTGGCGCCAACGAAGCGCCTCCAGCCATTATTTCCATCTTCATCGGAACTCAATTGACAAAAGTACTGGAAGACATTGAGAAAAAAGTAAAGTCCGGGAAAATGACTCCCGAAGAAAAGACCGAACTGAAACTCGGTATCGGAAAAATCCCTGAAATCCTCCTGGACAATACCGACCGGAACAGGACTTCTCCTTTTGCTTTTACTGGAAATAAATTCGAATTCCGCGCCGTGGGTTCCTCTGCCAACTGCTCAGGGGCCATGACTATTTTGAACACCATTGTTGCCAACCAGCTTATTGATTTCAAAAAGGAAATTGACGCACAGATCAAAAAAGGAGTGGATAAAGACGAAGCCATCTTCAAAACCCTCCGTGAATATGTACTCTCTTCCAGGAAAATTCTTTTTGAAGGTAACGGTTACAGTGAAGATTGGGTGAAAGAAGCAAAAAAACGCGGCTTATCAAATATTAAAACCACTCCTGAAGCTTTGAAGATTTTTTCACGGAAAGAATTTATAAAGCTGTTTGAGAAAAATAATATCATGAGCGAACGTGAACAGCATGCCCGCTATGAGATCCAGCTGGAAACGTATACAAAAAAGATCCAGATCGAATCCCGAATGATCGGTGAGATCGCATTGGGTTCAATCATTCCTTCAGCCATCAAGTACCAGAACTCTCTTATCGAAAATATCAAGGGAATGAAAGAAATAACTTCGGTGTTGATTCCTTCTGGTTCAGCTGTAAAAGCATCGAAAAAGTCGGTATTGGCCGATGGGTTTGAATATCCGGAATCTGTTTCTTCAAGCAACGGAAACGGACAGAATGAAATGATCTCCGCTCAAGTAGATACCCTTAAAAAACTCTCGACATATATTTCGGAGATCCGAACCAATGTATACAAAATGATAGAAGCTCGAAAAAAGGCAAATAACCTTCATGATGCGCAGGAAGTGGCCAACGCTTATTGCGATCACGTTAAACCCTATTTTGATGCGATCAGGTATCACTCCGATAAGCTGGAATTTATTTTGGATGATGAACTTTGGGCACTTCCAAAATACAGGGAGATGCTTTTCACAAGATAATTAAGATAGTGCCGTTAATAACTTTAAAGCCCTGTGGTTCCAACCATGGGGTTTTTTAGTTCCTTTGATTTCGATTAATAAACGCTATATGTCGGTGAATTACATATATTTGCCGACAAAATTTGCCAATTCAAACAAAAAACCTACTTTAGCTGCCAATTTTAACAACCCATCCGTCAGCTGACGGAGTAAACTATTTACGAGATGAAAATGCATAAGAGTATAAGTTTATTTATTTGCACACTTTTCTTCGCCACCACTTTTGCGCAGAAGAACTTCTATAAAGAGGCAGAAAAAAAATACAACACATTTGAATATTTTGGCGCTATTGACCTTTACAAGGCTGCCTATAAAAAAGCGCCTAAAAAACTTAAACCAGAGTGCCTTTGGAAAACGGCCGAATGTTATCGTCTGATCACTGATATAAAACAAGCAGAAATTTATTACCAAAAAGCAATTAAGGCAAAATGCGAACAGGCATCTTTAGCTCAGTTATATCTTGCAGATATGATGAAATCGCAGGAAAAATACCCTGAAGCTAAAGCTGAATATGAAAAGTACGCAAAAGCAGTGCCTTCTGACAAACATGGGGCAGATGGAGCGAAATCATGCGAAATGGCTCAGCAATGGAAAGATAATCCTACACGATACAAAGTTGAGAACATGGTGCAGATAAATACACCTCAATGGGACAACTATCCGATGTATGCTGAGCGTAAAAAATATTCTACACTTCTTTTTAGTTCCACAAGACAAGGCGCTACCGGAGATATTGATAAAAATGTCGGACAGTTGTTTGCAGATATTTTCATGACAAAAATTGACAAGAACGGAAAATGGAGTACACCTTCTCCGCTTCCTTCACCCCTCAGTACAAAAGTAAATGAAGCGGCCTGTGTGCTTGATGAGAAGGGAAGTAATATGTATTTTACCAGATGCGGTACGGCTAAAGGAAAAAATGATAAATGCCAAATTTATGGAACTGTAAAACGCGGGCAAACCTGGGATGAACCTGTACTTCTTCCTTTTAATGTTGATTCATTTAATTTTGGACATCCGGCTATAAGCAAAGATGAAAAGATCATGATTTTTGCCTCTGACCTGCATGACAGTTTAAATCCCGGTTACGGAGGATTGGATTTGTATTACGTGACCTGGGATGCTAAAGCAAAACAATGGAGCAACAAACCAATTAACCTTGGACCTGAAATCAATACTGCCGGTGATGAGATATCTCCCTTTTTGCATTACGATGGCACTCTTTATTTTGCCTCTGACGGTCATATTGGAATGGGCGGCTTTGATATTTTCCGTGCTTCTGCCAGTGGAACCAACAAATGGACAAAGCCTGAGAATATGCAATTCCCGATCAATTCGGCGGGTAATGACTTTGCCATTATTTTTGAAAGCGAACACGAACGCGGATATTTTACTTCTGATCGTGCTGGCGGAAAAGGCGGTGATGATATTTATTCTTTCATATTACCTCCGATGCTTTACATGCTTGAAGGCTATGTGACAGAAGAACTGACAAAGCTACCGGTGCCAAACGCTACAGTTAAACTTGTCGGGTCAGATAACACATCGTTTGAAATAAAAACAGATGCAAAAGGATATTACAAATATGAAACGAACGGCCAATCCCGTTATATCAACAGCAATACTTCGTATGTAGTCAGCGCTTCCGCTCTTGATGTAAAAACACCTGATTTCCCCGATGGATTGCTCGGTAATCCTAAAGCAAAAATCACAACTGTTGGATTAAAAGAATCCACTAACTTCCGCCAGGATTTTGTGCTGAAGAAGATTGTGAAGGAAATGAGGATGCCACTTGTACTTTTCCTTCTTGACAAATACGGCTTAGATCACCCGTCGAATCCAAAAGATTCTCTTGAATTTCTTGTTAAGGTCATGAGCGAAAGCCCGAATATCACTGTGGAACTTTCAGCACATACCGATTACCGGTCCGATGCAAAATATAATCAGACGCTGTCTTTCAACCGTGCAAAAACCTGCGTTGATTATTTAATTTCTGAAAAAGGAATTGACCCAAATCGTATTTCTCCAGCTGGTTATGGTGAAAGCAGACCTTCTGTAACTGACAGAAATCTTACGACTCCAAGCGGAAAGCTTATCCCGAAAGGTACGACCCTTTCACAAGCATGGATCGATAAGAATTTCCCTGAGAAGAAAAATAAAGATGATTATGAGTTTGTGATGCAGATCAACCGACGGGTTGTGTTCACTATCCTGAGAAAAGATTATGTGCCAAAAGGTACAACTGAAGGACAGCCTAAAACCGCTCCTGAAATTAAAGTTACAAAGAGCGAATCTGAAGGCGGCGAAGGGGATACCAAAACGGAATGGGATGATGAACCACAGTCAACACCTCCTCCGCAAACAACAACGCCTCAAACCGCACCTCAACCTACGGTAACACCAACTACGACACCCAATAAACCAAAATAAAAATTTATTTTCTTCAATAAGAAATATCCCGATAAATTTGTCGGGATATTTTTTTTAGTAGCGGTTCATGAACACATCCAGATATAATTTACGGGGAGTTTCAGCATCCAAGGAAGATGTGCATAACGCAATTAAGAAATTGGATAAAGGAATTTTTCCAAATGCATTCTGCAAAATCGTTCCTGATTACCTGAGCGGAAGCAAATCGCACTGCGTGGTGATGCATGCGGATGGTGCCGGAACAAAATCCTCCCTCGCCTATATTTACTGGAAAGAGACCGGCGACCTTTCTGTGTGGAAAGGAATTGCACAGGATGCTTTGGTAATGAACCTGGATGATCTTATTTGCGCCGGCGCAACCGATAATATTCTTGTCTCTACAACCATTGGCAGAAACAAAAATCTTATTCCGGGTGAAGTTATTTCAGAAATCATTAATGGTGTTGAAGAATTTCTGGTGAAGATGCGAAAGCTGGGCATTACCATTCATTCTACAGGTGGCGAGACCGCCGATGTAGGCGATGTAGTAAAAACGATTATTGTTGATTCCACGGTCACCTGCCGATTGAAACGAAAAGACGTGATCGATGAAAAAATTAAACACGGAAATGTAATTGTTGGACTGTCTTCTTTCGGAAAAGCAAGTTACGAAGATGAATACAACGGAGGAATGGGCAGCAACGGGCTTACTTCCGCGCGCCACGATGTTTTTTCAAAAATATATGCTGAAAAATACCCGGAAAGTTTTGACCATTCAATTCCTCAAGAAGTTCTTTACTCAGGAAGTAAAAAACTAATTGATAAATTGGAAATTGGAAATTGGAAATTAGATGTTGGAAAATTAGTTCTGTCACCAACCAGAACCTATGCTCCAATTATCAAAAAGATCCTTGAGAAATACAGAAAGAATATTTATGGAATCATTCACTGCTCCGGCGGCGGACAAACCAAAGTGTTAAAATTTGTCAAAGGAGTTCATGTTGTTAAGGATAAGCTTTTCCCTACTCCCCCTCTTTTCAAACTCATTCAGCAGGAAAGCCAAACCAACTGGAAAGAAATGTACCAGGTGTTCAACATGGGCCACCGGATGGAAGTTTATACCAATGAGAAAACCGCTGAAAAGATAATTTCTGTTTCAAGATCATTTGGCGTGGATGCGCAGATCATCGGCCGGGTAGAAAAATCCGCAGACAAAAAAAACAAGCTGACGATACGGAGCCAACACGGTGAATTCATTTACGCATGAGTATGGACATCCTCGAAAGACTTTCTTCCCTGAAGAATCGTTTTGAAGAACTGGAAAGGAAACTTTCCGATCCGAAAACCATGACGGACATGCGCCTCTTCGCTAAACTGAACAGGGAATATAAAGAGCTGAAAGAAGTGGTGGAAGCCTATCACAAGTACAAGAACATCATAGATAATATTGAAAGCTCAAAAGAAATTTTTAAAAAAGAAAAAGATGCCGAACTCCTTTCCATGGCCAAAACAGAAATTGATGAACTCACTCCCAAAAAAGAGCAGATGGAAGAGTACATCAAAGAACTTTTGATCCCGAAAGATCCGGAAGATGCAAAGAATGCCGTACTCGAGATCCGTGCCGGCACCGGCGGTGACGAGGCAAGTATTTTCGCCGGCGATCTTTACCGGATGTACATGCGCTACTGTGAAAAGAAAGGATTGAAATTTGAAACGGTGGATTCTTCTGCCGGAACTGTTGGCGGATTCAAAGAGGTCATTGTTGAGGTCACGGGAGATAATGCATATGGTACGCTGAAATTCGAAAGCGGCGTTCACCGCGTTCAGCGCGTGCCGGCAACTGAACAACAGGGACGGGTTCATACATCGGCAGCATCAGTCGTGGTTCTCCCCGAAGCCGATGAAGTGGATGTGCAGATCAATCCTGCCGACATAGAAATTCAAACCGCACGTTCCAGCGGCGCAGGCGGACAGAATGTAAATAAAGTGGAAACCAAAGTGATGCTCACACACAAGCCATCCGGTATCGTGATCACCTGCCAGGAAAGCCGTTCCCAGCTCGACAACCGCACGAAAGCCATGCAGATGCTTCGGACCAAACTTTATGATGCAGAGTATAAAAAACACATGGACGAAATTGCGAGGAAGAGAAAGACGATGGTGTCTACAGGCGATCGCTCCGCGAAAATCAGAACTTACAACTACTCCCAAAGCCGGGTGACGGATCACCGTATCGGATTGAGTGTTCACAATCTTCCTACTTTTATGGACGGAAACATCCAGGACATGATCAACGCATTGCAAGTTGCAGAAAATGCAGAACGATTAAAAGAAGGATCCGAAGTATAATCATCGAAAAACGAATCGGTACGAACATACGAATGACACGCGAGGAACTATATCAGAACATTAAATCCAAAAAAAGTTTTTTGTGCATTGGTTTAGATACTGATTTGAAAAAGATCCCGCGCCATCTTCATTCTTCCTCAGATCCTATTTTTGAATTCAACAAGCAGATCATTGATGCCACTCACGATCTTTGTGTTGCGTACAAACCCAACGTTGCATTCTATGAATCGCTCGGTTCTGCAGGATGGGAAGCGCTGGAAAAAACTGCTGATTATTTAAAAAAGTTCAAAAATATTTTCACAATAGCGGATGCCAAACGCGGAGACATCGGAAATACTTCCAGCATGTACGCTCAGGGATTTTTTGAAGCCATGGATTTTGATGCCATCACGGTTGCGCCGTATATGGGAGAAGATTCTGTTACGCCGTTTTTGCAATACAAAGGGAAGTGGGTAATTCTTTTAGCGCTTACATCTAATAAAGGGGCAAATGATTTTCAGATCAAGTCGCAAGCCGCAAGTCACAAGTCACAAGAGTTGTACAAAGAAGTTTTAGAGGTTTCTCAAAAATGGGGCAATGCTGATAACATGATGTATGTGGTTGGCGCTACGCGCGCAGAAATGCTTGCTGATGTGCGTAAAATCATTCCCGATCATTTTCTTCTTGTGCCGGGCGTTGGTGCGCAGGGCGGAAGTCTGCAGGAAGTTGCCAAATACGGAATGAATAAACAATGCGGACTCCTCGTTAATTCTTCCCGAAATATTATTTATGCCAGCACTAAAGAAGATTTTGCTTCCAAAGCAAGAAAAGAAGCCATGAAGATGCAGAAGGAGATGGAAATCCTTCTTTCCAAATAGGCTGTTTGCCATAATTTGTACATTTGTTTCATCCCGATTTATCGGGACGATTCTCTTTCGTTACTCGCCATGACAGAAGAATTTCTTTGGTACCTCTGGAAGTTCCGGTTGTTTGATAATTCAGATCTAAAAACAACCGATGGAGATTCAATTCAAATTATCAAGCCCGGACAACACAACACCGATTCCGGTCCCGATTTCTTCAACGCACGAATAAAAATTCAGCGTACCGAATGGGCCGGTAATGTGGAAATGCATACCTGCGCTTCTGATTGGCATAAGCACAAGCATACCACTGACAAAGCCTACGACAATATCATTCTTCATGTGGTTCATGATGCCGATCTGAAACTTCACCGTAAAAATGGCGAACTGATCCCGACGCTTGAACTTAAAGATAGAATTCCTGAAAACATTTACGGCAAGTATGTTCAGATCAGATCCGGCAAAGACTGGATCCCCTGCGACAAACAAATTTCATCGATCGATAAATTCATTCTGAACAACTGGCTCGACCGGCTGCTGGTGGAACGCCTTGAGCGAAAATCAAACGCGATCATTGATTCGCTGAAGCAAAACACAAACAACTGGGAAGAAACGTTCTATCAAATACTCGCCCGTAACTTCGGACAGAAAATAAATTCAGATCCGTTTGAGCTGCTGGCGAAGCAATTGCCCTTCTCGGTTCTTGCAAAACACAAGAACAGTTTGATGCAAATTGAATCGCTGCTATTCGGTGTGGCCGGATTATTAGAAAAGGAATTCAACGATGACTATGCAACGAATCTGCAAAAGGAGTTTCGGTTCCTTGAAAAGAAATTCAAACTGGTACCGATTGATGCGTCGCTTTGGAAATTCATGCGTCTTCATCCTCCCAATTTTCCGACGCTGCGGATTTCACAGTTTGCTAATCTTATTTTTAAGTCATTTCATCTCTTTTCTAAAATTCTTGAAGCGAATAATCTGAAACAATTGATCAATTTGCTGGAAACCGAAACCAGCGAATACTGGCAGACACATTATCGGTTCGATAGCTTTTCACCAATGAAGAAAAAGAAACTCGGAGAAGATGCAGTAAAGATAATTATCATCAACACCATTGCTCCATTCCTGTTTATCTACGGAAAAGAAAAAGGAGAAGAAAAATTTTGCGACAATGCTTTATCCATCCTTAAAAAGCTGGAACCGGAAAAAAATTCAATTATTGCAAAGTGGAATTCCATAGGCATTCCGGCAAGGAATTCCTATGAAACACAGGCGCTTCTCCAGATGAAAAACGAATATTGTTCAAAGAAAAGATGCCTCGAATGCAGTGTAGGCAATGCTTTATTGAAATAATTTATATATTTTTGCTCGATGATAGGGCGATATAGAAAACTGATCGAGACTCCGCTGTTCGGAGTTTGCGCCTGGTTGGGTGAAAAAATGGGCATACGGGCGACAAAAATCCGCCTTTATTTTATTTATGTTTCGTTCTTCACGTTCGGTTCTCCCATCATTGTATATTTTGTTATGGCATTTTTGCTTGAGAATAAAGAATATTTCAGGCCCAAGAAATACAAACGTCCTTCTGTCTGGGACTTGTAATCTACTAATTACGAACCATTACTAATTTACTAATAACAACCATTTAGATTTGGTATTCATTAGTACATTAGTACTCATTAGTCCCGAAGGGATTCTCCGAAGGAGTCCTTTGGACCTTCGGAATAATTTAGTAGGGCAATGAATCATTTCCGATACTTTTCCAAAATATATTTTCCAGTAGGTATTCTTTTACTGATAACCCTTGTCGGAACTTCCGGCTATATGCTCATTGAGAACTACAATCTTCTCAATGCATTTTACATGACCGTTATTACGATGGCAACGGTCGGTTTCAGTGAAGTGCATCCGTTAAGCGACAGCGGAAAAATGTTCACTGCTTTTCTCATCTGCACGAGTTTTGGTACTTTTGCTTACGCCGTAACAAACATTACGAGTTATATAGTAAACGGAGAATACAGCAAATTTTTTAAAATCAGGCGATTGAATAACGAATTGGAAAAATTGGAAAATCACGTGATCATTTGCGGGTATGGCCGTAATGGAAAACAGGCCGCACGCGTATTGAGAAGCCATGGCCAGCGTTTTGTAGTGATCGAAGAAAGAGAAGAGCCGATGCAAGCCATGGTTGAAAAATATCCGCACTTGGTTTTAAAAGGCGATGCAACGCAGGATGAAATTCTTATTCAGGCAGGCATACTTAAAGCACGTTCGCTGATAACCACTCTTCCCGTGGATGCCGATAATCTCTTCATTGTACTCTCTGCCCGGTCGCTGAATCCGAAATTGAGTATAATATCGCGTGCATCAGATGATAATTCCGATAAAAAATTAAAAACAGCAGGTGCCGATCATGTCATCATGCCGGATATGGTTGGAGGCGCTCACATGGCTTCACTGGTAATGAAACCCGATGTGGTTGAATTCATGGATTATATAACCGGCGTCAGCGTTGATATCAATCTGGAAGAAATTACTTTCGATAAACTTCCGGAAAACTTTCAGAATAAAACCATCAGTGAACTGGACATCCGGAATAAAAGCGGGGCGAACATCATCGGATTCAAAACGGCCGATGGAAATTACGTCATCAACCCCACCCCGGAAACAAAACTTATTCCCAATGCAAAACTGTTTGTGCTTGGCACCGGCGAACAGATAAAAAAACTGAAGGAAATCTTTTCTTAGTATGAAAATACTCGTTACCGGATCCAACGGGCTTCTCGGTCAGAAAATTATTTACGGATTGCTGGGCGACCCTCTTTGCCTGATTCCAGGTGACGTCCGGGAAAAAATAAGATCAGAAGTGCAGATCATTGCCTGCGGGAAAGGAGAAAACCGTTTACACCGGAAAGACGGATATCTCTACGAGCAGCTTGATATCACCCGTAAATCTGAAGTAGAAAATGTTTTTACAAAACACAAGCCCGATGTAGTCATCAACACAGCCGCAATGACCAATGTCGATGCCTGCGAGATCAAACGGGAAGAATGCTGGGCTGCCAATGTCACAGCCATGAAATACATGGTGGACGTGCTGGGAAAATGGGGAGCGCACTTAATTCATGTTTCCACTGATTTTGTCTTTGACGGAATGAAAGGAAGCGCGTATGACGAAAATGACAAACCCAATCCCCTGCATTATTATGCTTTGTCAAAACTGGAAGGAGAAAAGATCGTCATGCAGAGCAAACTCAAGTGGGCCATTCTCCGGACAATCATCGTTTACGGGGTTGTGGACGGCAATACCCGGAGCAACCTGGTTCTATGGGTGAAAAATAACCTGGAGAAAAAACAAAAGATCAATGTTATCAACGATCAGTTCCGCGCTCCCACCCTTTCTGAAGACCTTGCCAAAGCCTGCATCATGGCTGCCATGAAACGCGCTGAAGGGATCTTTCATGTATCTGGAGAAAAGACGTACAATATTCTTGAACTCGCTAACATAATTGCTGATTTCTGGCATTTGGATAAATCCTATGTAAATCCGGTTACTTCGGAACAGTTGAACCAGCCGGCCAAACGCCCGCCACGCACCGGGTTTGTTATAGAAAAAGCAAAAAAAATATTGGGCTATACGCCGCGGTCCTTTGAAGAAGGCCTGAAAATTGTAGATCACCAGCTGAAGCAATAATTATTTTTTCTCTTCGTTTCATAATTTAAATTTAAAAATGAAAAAGTTTATTTCTCTTTTCTTCCTGACTTTACTTTCTTCCTCTTTTTCTTTCTCACAGGAAGGTTCCGGCCCGAATAATGAGAGCGGTAAGCTCCAGCTTGGCTTGCGGAGCACGGTCAGTACTTTCAGTGATGCGGGCGCTAACGGAATGGGCGCCGGCGGGCAGTTCCGCCTGAAACTCGGAAGCAGGCTGAATACGGATTGGTTCGCTGATTATATTACCACTGATATTTCAGGCATAGCAAAACGGACCGATTATCATATCGGCTGGTCGGTACTTTATTATCCTTTTAATAATGATATCAGAAAAGGAAAGTTTACTCCCTACATCCTCGCAGGACATTGTTTCGACTGGACAGCAGTGAAAAAAAACGGAAACATATATGCAACGTATAATGTTCCTCAAAAAAGATTCAGTTCCGCCGTGCAAAGCGGCGTAGGCGCACATTACAATCTTGCGGATAATTTTGATGTGTCGCTTACGGCCCAATACATGCTTCATTTAGGGAAAGACATTAATACACATGTTTTTCAAAATGAAATCACAGGACAAAAAGATATAATGATAACGAAAGAAGAAATCGGACTTGAAGGACACCTTCTGATAAATCTTAGTCTGAATGTTTACGTTGCCGATCTCTGGAACAAGAAAAAATAAATTTGCAAATGAAAACGATCATTTCCTGCTACCTGATACTTGCTACCTGCTGTTATTCCTTTGCACAGAAAGAAAAATCATCTTTCATCCGAAAAGGACTGCTTCGGGCACAGGCGACTATTTCCCCCGGAGTTTTATCAGAGGAGAACGCGTCTACCATTTCTCTGCATGGAAATCTGGAATATTATGTGGCAAATAATGTTTCCTTCCGCGGAGACAGCTATTATTTTCTTCATTCAAGGTTTGAAAACGGGATCAACCCGCTCCACTTTAATCATAGTGTGTTTTCAGGAGCTTCCTATCACTTCAAAACAAAAAGCCATTTTGACCCGTATCTCGCCATTGAGCCTGGGATTTCATTCACCGAGCTGATCATGAATCCATGCCCCGATGGTGCCGAATGCCTGGTAGGACCTATTTATGGAGACAGGGCTATTAATCCGTTAATTTCTTCAGCTTTTGGCTTTAATTTCTATTTTGAGCGCTGGTTTCACCTGTTCGGAGAAACAAGATATATATATGGAAAGCACCTTTCTAACGCTCCTTATCCTTTGTCTCTTTCCGAGCTTCGATTTTCTTTTGGCTTAGGATTTAACCTTAACCTTATAAGGAAAAAGGAATGATGGAATTATGTAATAATGCGATAATTGCCATACCCAATATTCCTTTATTCCTCTTGAAAAAAAGGATATTTTACCTTTTTAATCCATATGATCGGTGAAAGATATTTTTTATTATCTTCGCCTCCCTTTTAAAAACTAAAGAAAATGTACGCTATTGTAGATATTGCAGGACAGCAATTTAAGGTTCAGAAGAACCAACAGATCTTTGTTCACCGCCTGGAAGGAAAAGAAGGCGATTCCATTAATTTTGACAAAGTCCTCCTCTTGGATAACGATGGGAAAGTGGATGTGGGTCTGCCCACGGTGAAAGGCGCTTCCATCAGCGCTAAGATCGTTGAACATCTGAAAGCCGATAAAGTGATGGTCTTTAAAAAGAAAAGACGCAAGGGCTATGCCAAGATGAACGGGCATCGTCAGTACTTAACAAAAATAGAAATTCAAGACATCAAGTCCTAAAACTTTTGACTTTATAACTTTAAACTTTATAACTTATTTGTCATGGCACATAAAGCAGGTGAAGGTAAAACCAAGAATAACCGGGAGTCGCACAGTAAGCGCCTCGGTATAAAAATCTACGGCGGGCAGTTTGCCAAGTCAGGAAACATTATCCTGCGCCAGCGCGGAACACAGCATCACCCCAGCAAAAATGTAGGGATCGGAAAAGACCATACCCTGTTTGCTACGGCTGACGGAATCGTTCGTTTCAAACGAGGAGCTAAAGACCGTTCGTTTGTATCGGTAGAGCCAGCTCCGGCCAAGTAAAACCAGAAAAACTATATTGAATCTCCTGTCTTTAATTAGTCAGGAGATTTTTTATTTTTACGAGATGGGAGAGTTAAGTCAAAACACTAATCTTGCTTCAGAATATTATGTTCTTTCAATGCTTTATAGAATTGGAGCAGATGCGCATTTGACATTAGGAAATAAAAAATCTATTGATATAGTTGTAACAAAAGGCAATTCGATTCTTTCTATTGATGTAAAAGGTTTATTGGGGACAACCAATTTCCCTATTGACAATTGGAAGAAAATGCACAAAACTCATTTTTTAATTTTTGTAAGTTTTAAAAATGAGATGAACAATCCAAGTGCTCTCCCTGAAGTTTATATTGTTCCTTCCTCAGAATTGGAAAAGAAACGCAAATTATTAATTTATTCTAATCCAAAAGGGAATAGAACAGTTGTTCCATTAGGAAGATTAAGAAAGGTGGGAGAAAAATATAGAGATAAATGGAACTATTTCATTTAGTACTTTAGCCTGTAATACTTATGCTTCAACTTAACTACATACGCGAAAATAAAGATGAGGTAATTGCTCGTCTTGCTGTAAAGAACTTCAATGCGAACGAGCACGTTGAAAAGATCCTGTCTCTTGACAATGACCGCAGAAAAATCCAAACCGAATTGGATGCACTGAATGCGGAAGCCAACACGTTAGCCAAACAGATCGGTGAACTTTTCAAAACGGGCAAGCAGGCAGAAGCCAACGACCTGAAGAATAAGAGCGGTGCACTGAAAGAATCGTCAAAAAAACTTGAGCTATCACTTGCTTCAACAGAAGAAGAACTGAATAAAATTCTTGTTCTTTTACCCAACCTTCCCAGCGTAAAGGTTCCAAAAGGAAAAACTCCGGCGGATAATGAAAATGTTCACCAGGAAGGCGAAATGCCAAAGCTTGCTGCAACGGCAAAACCACATTGGGAACTAGCGCGACAATATAATCTGATCGATTTTGAATTAGGTGTGAAACTCACTGGCGCCGGCTTTCCGGTGTATAAAGGTAAAGGCGCAAAACTCCAGCGCGCGCTAATCAATTTTTTTCTTGACAACG
>JAHEYJ010000116.1 GCA_023251675.1 Bacteroidota bacterium | reverse complement strand
CAGGTATAGCTCGTTCAGCTCAGCAAATTTGAAAAGGGCATCATCGCCGAGAATGTCATAAGAATAATTATCCAGCAGTTTTTGCAGTTGATCCGCCGCCTCAGTGAATTTTCCTTCCTTCAATTTAATTTTATATTTTTTGAAAAGAATGTCATCCGCGAGTGGAGAAGAAGGGAACTTCTTTGCGATGGAGTCCAGCGTAAGTAAGGCATTCTCATTCTGGTTCCGGAATGAAAGCAGATCGGCCCGTGCGAAAATACAGAGCGCAGAGGAGTCGTCCCCGCCGTTATGGGAATTGTCAGAAATAAGGATCGAAAGATCCATCGCATCGTTGGCAATTAGTTTCTCGGTAGATCCTTTGAGGACATCCAGTTGTGCCTGCGCCCATTTGAATTCGCCATTGTAATAGGAAAGCTTGGCGTTGCGCAGCTTTGCATCATCGGCCATCGGTTCATGTTTGAAGTCGAATTCAACCTGTGAATACAAAAGGGAAGCATCCCAGATCTCTCCTGACATCAGTAATACATCGCCTAGTTCAAGTTTGCATTCGGCCTTTGTATGTTCGTTTATGCCGGGCAGGGCAATGGCTTCATTCAAAAGATCGGATGATTCTTTTGTTTTGTTCATGTAAAATCCCTGCAGGTGCGCCAGGTTCTTCATGAGCAAAGCGGTACCCGCATATTTTCCGAGTTCCCCAAGTGTGATGTTGAAATTATTCTCAAGTTCCTGAAGATCGGCTGATGTGAAATTGAATCTTGTGGTCACTCTTTTGTATTGTGAGTTGAGGAGTTCCATCCGCGCATTGATGTAATGATAATTCTCTTTTCCTTTTTCGATAACGTACTGGAAGCACTTGGCTGCTGTTTCATATTCTTCGTTTGATGAACACAATTGCCCGAGCGACATGAGCCGTTGCCCGTCTTCATGCAGGCGTTTGTCCATGGCTTTCGACTGAATGAACGCTCCGTTGAAATTTTTTTCCTGGATGAAGAACCAGATCAGGAGCTCATTGTACACCGCCCTGTCCGGGCTTGCCTGCACTTTTTTCAGAAGTTCTGTTTTGATGATCTCGTTCTTTGCTTCATCTTTTTCTTCCCCGAAAGAGGGCTGCAATCCGTTCTGAACAGCCTGCAGCTGATCGTCGCCGTATTCAAGAAGCGAAAGATATTCGCTGACCATGCCGGTGATGTCTCCTTTCTTCTGATACATCTCAGCCATCTCTGCGCTGAACGGGTAAAATCCATTCAGCAGTTTTTTGCCGTGTTGGTATGTATCAATGGCATAATCCCATTCCTCAAGCCGGATGAATTCATTGGCGAGCGCCAGTACCTGCTGCTGATCCGGTTGTAATTGTTTTATTGCTTTTTCGTATTGAGCGTTTCCTTTCGCATATTCTTTTTGATGCTTATAAAGCGTGCCGAGGTCCACTACATAGAGCGGGTTTGCGGGATATTGCTTTATCGTTTTCCGGATCATCTTTTCTGCCTTGTCAAACTGTTCCAGTTTGATCATGCACAATAAATAGGGATTATAATAAGCGATGCCGTCTTTCTTATTGAAAAATTTTTCATAATACACAACTGCTTTATCGAATTCTTTGTTCTGCAGGTATTGAAAAGCGAGTTGCTCGTCTGTTGAAGGTTGGGCAAAAGAGGCAGAGGGTATAAGGTATAAAGGAATCAGGAAAAGAAATGCCTTCATCCATAAGCCAAATACCGTATACCCTATACCGTATGCCTTTTTCATTTGCTGTTCAAACTATCCGCCAGTGCGGTAATTTTTGTTTTCAAGGAATCTAATTTTAGCATTGCTGTTTTTGCTTTCTCAACTGTTTTGTTGGCGGCTTCGGATAATTTCCTGGAAGATTCGATCTCATTAACGACGTACTCCAGCGATTTATTTTTCTCGATCAGGTCTGCTGCCAGGTCATGTTTCAGGTCATTGATGCGTTGCCGGCCTTCCGTGAGCGCGCGTTGGAGGAATTTTTTATTCTCCAGGATATTCTGCAGGTTGCCGGTATGCTCATAGGCGTCTGATAATAAAATCGCCAGTTTCTTCTTCACGGTATCCTTAGAAACCTTTTCAGAAATAAATTGAAGCTTTTTTTGTGAAAAAGCGAATGCGCTGCGAAAGGCGTTTGTGTCGGCAGAGATAAAATTTATTTCTGCATTCTTAAGGGCCGTTGCCGCGCTGTCAAGGCGCGCGATTTCTTTCGTGTAATCTGTTTTTGGTTTGCAGGAAGAAGTAAATACAAGCAGGCAGTAGGAAGTAAGCAGTAGGCAGAAACGCATTTTTGTAGTTCGTAAGTTCGTAATCAATTCGTACTTCGATGGAATAATCGGATCAGTTTGACGCCAGCTTATTGAGTTTTGAAATCCCGTTCTCAACGGTATCGGCAACCGTAAAGACCGTATTGAGCTTGGTGATGACCAGCAATTCTTTGATCCTTTTTCCAACATTTGCGATCACCGCTTCGCCTCCTGCCTTTCGCGCCTTGGTGAGAATCTGGATCAGGATGGTAAGGCCGGAACTGTTAAGGTATTTTAATCCGCCGAGGTCAACCACAAAACGGATGTGATTGTTGGCAATGGTGTTATTGATTTCCTCAATTAATTTGTCTGCCTGGTTTTTGTCGATCAGGTCGCCTTTCAGGGTAAAGATATGAATGTTGCCCTGTACTTTGGAAGTGTAAGTGAAGAACATCTTTTTATCGTTTAGGTTATTTTTTTTTGAATTCACATTTTCCTTTTTCAATGATATTTTTGCAATGCCCATACAAATTTAATGAATGCGATGATATGGAAAACCCAAGTATGTCTCCCATTTTATTGCGTATCTGCTGGATGCGCGGGTCGCAGAATTCCATAACCTTCCCGCAATCTTCACAGATAAGATGGTCGTGCTGTTTGTATTCGTATGACTTTTCGAAAAGCGAAATGTTTTTACCGAAATGATGTTTCACTAACAGGTTGCAGTCAAGGAGTATTTCAATGGTATTGTAAACAGTGGCGCGGCTGACTTTGTGCTTTTTGCCTTTCATTTTTTCAAAGAGCGATTCCACATCAAAATGCCCGTTGCCGGAATAGATCTCTTCCAGGATGGCATAGCGCTCACCTGTTTTGCGGTGGCCGTGTCCTTCAAGATAGGCGGTGAAGATTTTTTTAACCGATTCTTTTACGGATGACATAGAGCGAAGATAGGAAAAGTTAATCGTTAATGGTTGATCGTAACAGCCTGTTGTTTTCGTGTATTAACTTTTAGAGATTACCGGAATTTAATTCGTATCAAACCTCGAAACGTTCTGCACGCCATCCACTTTTTTGAGTTTTGACATCAGCTCGGTAAGGTGCTTGGTGTCATGCACAAACAGCATGATCTTTCCTTCAAAAACGCCGTCGTTGCTGTCGAAACTGAGGGCGCGCATATTGATATTGTGCTCGTCAGAAATGATCTTTGTGATATTGTTCACCATGCCCAGCTGGTCGATGCCGGTTACGCGGATGCCCGCAAGGAAGGAGATCAATTCCTGGTTTGTCCATTTGGCTTTTACAACCCGGTAGGCGTAGTTGGCAAGCAGCTTGGTCGCGTTCGGGCAATTTACCCTATGAATTTTTATTCCTTCATTGATCGTGATAAAGCCAAATACATCATCGCCGGGGATCGGATGGCAGCAGGGTGCCAGTTTGTACTCGATCTTATCCAGGTTGTCGCCGATCACCAGCAGATCGGATTTTCCTCCCCGCACGTTGCTCACCATTTCTTCGAGGGAGACATTTTCTTTTTTCTGTTCGGCAGCAATTTTATTTTTCTCTTTTCTGAAATCTTTTATTTCGCTTGGTTTGATATTGCCGATCGCCAGGCGATAATGCAATTCATGAGGATTGGGAAGTTTGAAAGCAGCCACCACGCGGCTCACCGAATCCGTATTGAAAGGAAGCTTCAGCGTTTTTAATCTTTTTTCCAGAAGTTCTTTTCCTTTTTCGGAAATTTTTCTTTTTTCTTCTTTAAGAGCGGTTTTTATTTTTGACTTTGCTTTGGCTGTAACCACAAAGGTGAGCCATTCCTGTTTGGGTGTCTGTTTGGCTGACGTGAGGATCTCCACCTGATCGCCGCTGTTCAACGGATGGCTGAGCGGGACCAGTTTATGGTTCACCTTAGCGCCAATGCATTGTTCTCCGACCTTGGAGTGAATCTCAAAAGCGAAATCGAGTGCAGTGGCAGAAGAGGGAAGTGAACGCATTTCTCCTTTTGGCGTGAAAACAAAAATTTCTTCCGCAAAAAGATTGAGCTTGAAATCGTCCAGGAAATCCAGGGCATTTTCATCCGCGCTTTCCAGCATGTGCCGGATGCGCTTCAGCCAGTCATCCAGCTGATTTTCTTTTTCTGCGCCGTCTTCCTTTCCGGTTTTATAACGCCAGTGCGCGGCAAAGCCGAGTTCGGCAATTTCATCCATCCGTTCGGAACGGATCTGCACTTCCACCCATTTCCCGTCGGGGCCCATTACCGTGGTGTGCAATGCTTCATAGCCATTTGCCTTGGGCGTGGAGATCCAGTCGCGCAGGCGTTCGGGATTCGGGTAATAAAAATCAGTCACAACGGAATACACTCGCCAGCAGTCGGATTTTTCTTTTTCCTCTTTTGTATCGATGATGATCCGTATAGCGAAAATGTCGAAGATCTCTTCATACGGAAGGCTCTTCGTGCGCATCTTATTGTAAATAGAGAAGATGGATTTCGGCCTGCCGAAGATCCGCAGCTTGAATCCGCTGTCGATCAGCGCTTCAAGGATGGGTTCAATAAATTTCGTTATGTATTTTTTTCGTTCAGGCTCCGACTCTTTTAATTTTGTTTCAATGTTATTGTATACTTCGGGTTCGGTATATTTTAGCCCCAGGTCTTCCAGCTCATTCTTTACGGCATTCAGCCCGAGGCGGTGGGCGAGAGGAGCGTAGAGATAAAGTGTTTCAGAAGCGATCTTTCGCTGCTGATGTTCGGTCATTGAACCAAGCGTTCGCATGTTATGAAGGCGGTCGGCGAGTTTGATGAGGATCACACGCACGTCATCCGACATGGTCAGCAGCATCTTGCGGAAATTTTCCGCCTGGATTGAGAAATTGGTAGGATCGATCACCTCCATGCCTTTTATTTTCGTGAGCCCGTCTATGATCTGGGAAACTTTTTCACCGAACATGCCTTTCATGTCGGCAAGGGTCATATCGGTGTCTTCAACCACATCGTGGAGCAGAGCGCAGATAACAGAAGTGGCGCCGAGCCCGATCTCTTCGGCACAGATCTGCGCTACGGCAATGGGATGATAAATGTAGGGCTCTCCGGATTTGCGCCTGGCATCCTGGTGGGCTTCCATCGCCACATCAAATGCTTTGCGGATCTGGAGCTTGTCGTTCTTGTCCAGTTTCCTGCGGCAGGATTTCAGTAATGCGCGGTAGCGCCTGAGAAGTTCTTTTTTCTCTTCTTCAGTATCAATAACGGGTGCGGGGGTAAGTTTTGCCATAAAATATCTTGATTCAGACGGATAAAGGCGGATTCAAACGAATTTTTTTCTGCCTGAATCTTTGTATTTATCTGTTTCAATCTGCCTTTCAGCAAAGTTAAGAATTTTACCGGCTGTTTGATGCTTTGGATTCAGGGAGGATCCCTTTTTTACAGTCGGAACTTCAGGTAAGTTATTTTCTTCCCCTTAGCAGTAAATAGTTTTTCGTAGTGGGTTTGAAAAGATCGGGCCTCTCCCCAGCCCTCTCCTTCAGAGAGGGGATTGGTTTCGGAATACAAATCAGCAGTTGAATAAATGAGCGTGGGTCTTATTTCACTCTCCCTGAGGAGGGGAGAAGGAGGGGGGCTTGCGATAACTTCCAGCGTAAACTCATAAAACTCCGCGCTGTCGGTCTTGAGATGAACCACACCGCTTGGCTGTAAAATATTTTTATAACGGTTAAGAAAAATAGAGTGGGTGAGCCGTTTCTTTTCTTTGTTCGGCTGCGGATCCGGAAAGGTGATCCAGATCTCGCTCACTTCGTCTTTGGTAAAACAGCTTTCAATAAATTCTATTTGTGTCCGGAGAAAGGCGACATTATGCAGGTTTTTCTCCTGTGCATTCTTTGAGCCCCTCCAGATGCGCGCGCCTTTGATGTCAATGCCGATAAAATTTTTTTCGGAAAATTTTTCAGCAAGGCCAATCGAATATTCTCCTTTTCCGCAGCCAAGTTCCAATACAATTGGATTTTCATTTTTGAAATAATCAGTATTCCATTTCCCTTTCATCTTAAAATCGGTTTTCCGTTCGGTAAAAAGAAATTCATGCACATTGGTGAATGTGCGGAGTTCGGCAAAACGCTGGAGTTTATTCTTGGGCATGCTCTACGAATTACGAATGATTCCGAATTACGTATTGCGAATTTCGACAATTCTTGGTTGCCTCTTGTATTTTTGTGTTCAGATTCGTAATTCGATTAAATTCGTAATTCGTAGTATGAAAAAGATTTTAGTTGCACCGCTCGACTGGGGGCTCGGACATGCCGCGAGGTGCATTCCGGTTATAAGATACCTTATTGAGAAAAAATGCGAAGTGGTCATCGGCGCTGAAGGAAGGCCGCTGCAGTTATTGCAAAAAGAATTTCCTGCTTTGGATTTCGCAGTGATGCCCGGATACAGTATTTCCTATCCTAAGAACGGTTCTATGGTACTGAAAATGGCTTCCCAGATCCCGAAAATACTTTCAGGAATAAAAAGGGAACAGGAACAGCTGAAAAAAATAATTAAAGAAAAAAAGATCGATGCGGTGATCTCGGATAACCGGTTTGGATTGTGGTCGAAAGAAATTCCCTGCGTGCTGATCACACACCAATTAATGATTAAGTCTCCGTTTGGAGAAAAATTCATTCATCATCTGAATGCAAAATACATCTCAAAATATGCTGAATGCTGGGTTCCGGATTTTGAAACAAAAAATAATTTGTCGGGCGACCTGTCGCATGAATTTCCGTTGCCGGAGAATACGAAATTTATAGGCATTCTTTCAAGGTTTTCAGCAAGCAATGAAAAAAGAGTTCTCGACTCCGCTCGAAATGACATTCTGATAATATTATCAGGGCCGGAGCCACAGCGGACGGTTTTTGAGAAAATAATAATAGAGCAGGCTTCTTTTATTGGAAAGAAAATTTTAATCGTTCAAGGTATCACGGAAAAGAATGAAAGGAAGAAACTTTCCGAAAATGTAGAAAGGGTCTCTCATATGACTTCGGATGAACTGCAAAAAGAAATTCTTGCATCTGAGGTCGTTCTTAGCCGGCCGGGTTATTCTACGGTGATGGATCTGGCGGTGCTTGGCAAGAAAGCGATTTTTGTTCCTACGCCAGGGCAAACGGAACAGGAATATCTTGCCGAATATTTTATGAAGAAGAAAATTGCTTATTCGGTTTCGCAGCGTGCATTTAATTTGAAAACAGCAATAATGGAATCAGAAACGTATTCTGGCTTTTCTTCAGAATTGAATATGGATGAATATAAAAAGGCGATTGATGTTTTTTTATCCTCCCTCTGCTGATGATCTCTCCCTTTAGGCCTGCCTGCCGGTAGGCAGGGCCGGGGTATCTATCCTTTTTTAAGAGTGAATGAAAACACGGAACCGGCTCCTTCGGTACTCATCACGCGGATGGTTTGCCCGTGCGCTTCCAGGATATGTTTTACGATGGATAATCCAAGCCCGGTTCCTCCCATTTCGCGGGAGCGGGATTTGTCCACCCGATAGAATCGCTCAAAAACCCGGGACAGGTGTTCTTTCGGAATCCCGATCCCGGAATCGACTATGTCCACAATTATCTTTTCTCCTGTGTCTGAGATTTTGATGGTGGTCTTCCCATTCTCTTTTCCGTAGCGGATGGAATTGACGATAAGATTTACGATCACCTGGCGGATCCTGAAACGGTCGGAGAAAACAAAGACAGGCTGCGCAGGGTCATTGGCCAGGTCGATCGAAATTTTTTTCTCACCGGCTTTCATATCCATGGATTCAATGATGTCTTTTACAAGGGCGGTCAGGTCGAATCGTTCTTCCTCTATTTCCAGTTCGCCTTTTTCAAGCTGGGTGATCGTTTGAAGGTCATCCACAATGGCGGTCATGCGGTCAACGCTCTTCATTGCTTTTTGAAGATAATCCCTGTTAATGGTCTTATCTTCCAAGCCGCCGTCCAGCAGTGTGGAGATGTATCCCTGAATATTGAAGATGGGCGTTTTTAATTCGTGTGAAACATTTCCAAGATATTCTTTGCGGTAGTTCTCCAGCTTTTCAACCTGTTCGATCTCCTGCCTGCGTTCTTCCGACCATTCTTCAACCTGGTGCTCTAATTCTTTGATAGGATGGCGAGTACCGGCTGATGAAGAATAATCTTTGCGCCTGGATTTTATCAGTTCTGATAATTTTTTAATTCTTTTGAAGAAAAAAAAATGAACTGTTGCCCAGAAAATTAATGAGCAGATGGTAATCGTTATTAGAATTTGTATTCCCATTCGTAAATTCGTACAGATTCGTTATTCGTAGATTTTTCAGAATTCAAATTTATACCCGACTCCTTTTACTGTTTTAAAATAATCATCCCCTATCTTTTCTCTTAGTTTTCGGATGTGAACATCGATCGTTCGGTCGCCAACTACTACGTCATCCCCCCAGACCGTATTCAGGATATCTTCCCGCTTGAAAACTTTTCCGGGTTTGGATATCAATAAGTAGAGAAGTTCAAATTCTTTTTTGGGGAGGACCATTTTTTTTCCGTCTTTTTCGACAAGGTATTTTTCCCTGTCTATTTTTATTCCGGCCGTTTCGATGATGCCCGATGAAGCTGTTTTTTCAATTCTTCGCAGCAAGCCTTTCACGCGGCTTACAAATACATTAGGCTTGATGGGCTTGGTGATGTAATCGTCCGCTCCTGATTCAAACCCGGTTATCTGCGAATAATCTTCGTTGCGCGCAGTGAGAAAGGCGATCATTGAATTTTTCAGCGAAGGTATTTTCCGCAGTTCGCGGCAGACTTCCATGCCGTCCATTTCAGGCATCATTACATCGAGGACGATCAGCGCAGGACTTTCTTTTTTTGCTATGGGGATCGCATCCTTTCCGTTTTCAGCAGTAAATACCGTATAGCCTTCCCTTTTAAGATTGTAAGAAAGAAATTCGAGAATGTCCGGCTCATCGTCCACTAACAGAATGGTATGTGAAGAAGAAGGCATGAAAATAAATAAGAACAAAGATAGATTAGAATCGGAGCACCAGTGATAAATTTATCACTCTGCCGTCAATGGGCCCCCAAAGCGGTTTGAAGGTAGGATTGCTGGCCGGAGGAATGACGATCTGTTCAAATCCTGACTGGCGCGCGTCCAGAAGATTCTCTCCGTTCAGTACAATGGAAGCATTTTTGAATTTTCTTTCTACCATGGCCGCCATAATAAAAAAGTCAGCCGTTTTTGAACCGTCTTCCCTGTATTGAAACCCGGTATAGGATCCTTCCCATCCAATTCTCCATTTGCCTTCTATTTCCCAGGCAATAACAGTGGCTGCCCGGTTTCTTGGCGTGAGCGTTACATAAGGCTGCGCTTTGTTATATTCCTGTCTTGCCATCGTGTATGTATAACCAAAATAAATTTCTAATTCATCAATCTTGATCCTTACGTACGTATCTGATCCGGCAGAGGTGACGGCGCCATCAGCATCGGAAAAAGTAGTTCTTCCTGTTGAATCGGTTGTTGATATAACAGGATTATGGATGCGTGTGTAAAAAAAAGCGTTGTTGAAATAAAGAAAAACGTCGTCGCCAATCCGGGTTTTGTAGTTTATCTCAAGATTTGTTCCCAATGATTTTTCTACCGCAACGGAATCAGCGATCGGAACCACTTTGCGCATGTCGTATTCCGTGTTTTGTTCTGCCAGAGGATTGGGAGTCACATAGCCGAGGCCGGCTCCCGCGCGGGTGTACCATTTATCATTGAACTTGTAAAGGCAGGCAAGGCGGGGCAGGGCAAACCATCCGTACCGGGAATGATAATCGGTTCGTAATCCAGCCTCAATAAAAAGCTTCTCGTTTGGTTTATACGTGTTCTGTACAAAAGCTCCGAATGTCTGGTAATTGAAATCGTTGAGGAGGGAGGAGTCTTTCGTATTTTTTACAAATGAGGTCTGCCATAAATTTATTCCTGCAACAAAATCATTCTTATCCCTGGGGACCAGGTAAGCAACCTCGCCATAACCATTGG
>JAHEYJ010000115.1 GCA_023251675.1 Bacteroidota bacterium | reverse complement strand
ACCAGCAATACCAGATCACACAATGGTTTCCGAAACCGGCGGTGTATGATAAATACGGATGGCATGCGATTCCTTACCTTAACCAGGGGGAGTTCTATTCCGAGTTCGGAAGTTTTGATGTGAGCATTACCCTGCCCAGGAATTATGTAGTGGGCGCCACCGGAACGCTGGTGAACGGGGATGAAGAAACAGCGTGGCTCATGAAGAATGTTGAAAAGACCAAATCGATCGAGAAATTTATTAAGACCGATACGGTAACTCCTGCTTCGTCCTCTGAAATGAAAACCTTGCGCTATACCGCTCAGCAGGTTCACGACTTCGGTTGGTTTGCGGATAAACGTTATCATGTGCTGCACGATGAAGTGGTGCTGCCGCATTCAAAAAATAAAGTGGATACCTGGGTGATGTTCACAAATCTTTATGGTGAGTATTGGAAGAAAGCAGCACGGTATGTAAGTGACGCGGTGTATTATTATTCCCTGTGGAACGGAGATTATCCTTATCCGCACGCAACGGCAGTGGACGGAGCCTTGAGCGCAGGCGGAGGAATGGAATACCCGATGATCACCGTGATCGGCGGTACGGGAAGCGATGAATCCCTTGACCAGGTGATCGCACACGAAGTGGGGCATAACTGGTTTTACGGGATCCTGGGTTCCAACGAGCGCGATCATGCGTGGATGGATGAAGGAATCAATTCTTTTAACGAGAACCGGTATACGAAAACAAAATACCCGCCTGATTCCGCCCAACGATCAATGGAGGCAAAAGTAGGAGGAATGAATTTGAATATCGGAAAACTGCTGGGTGTTTCCAACCTGGATGAGTCAACCCTGTTCGACCTGGGCTATCGCTATAGCGCCGTAAAAAAAGAAGACCAGCCGGTTGATCTGACATCCGCAGCGTACACAACAATCAACTACGGAACGATCGTGTACGGCAAAACAGCGGTTATACTGCGATATCTGCAAGCCTACCTAGGAGAAGAACTGTATGATAAATGCGCCCGGAAATATTTTGAGACATGGAAGTTCCATCATCCGTATCCCCCTGATGTAAGAAAAGTCTATGAAGAAGTTTCAGGAAAAGATCTTTCCTGGTTCTTTGGAAATATGATCCCTACTACCCGCCAGGTGGATTATAAAATTTTGGGCCTCTCCCCAGCCCTCTCCGAAGGAGAGGGAGGAAAGAAAAATTCTTCATTGAATTTGAAAATAAAGAACAAAGGTGAAATAAATTCCCCCTTCAGTATTTCAGCGTTAAAAGATGGAAAAATTATTTCAACCCAATGGTACGAAGGCTTTGCAGGAAAAAAGCAGGTGAGTTTTACCCTTCCCTTTGGGGAGGGGCAGGGAGGGGCAGTAGTTTTTGATCACTTGAAGATCGATGCGGAGAATAAAATGCCCGACATCAACCGCCAGAACAATACACTAAAGATGCGGGGGCCCTGTAAGAAAACAGAGCCGTTAAATCTGAAAATGTTCGGAGTGATCCATAATACTGACAAATCCCAGTTGTTCTGGTCGCCGGTGATGGGTTGGAACAATTACAACAAGTTCATGCTCGGCGCCGCGATCTACAACAATCTTATTCCTGAAAAGAAGTTTGAATACGTGATCATGCCTATGTACAGTTTTCAAAATAAAGATCTGGCCGGCGGAGCGATGGTGGGCTACAATATGCACTTTGATAAGCTATTTCAGACCGTCCGTGTCGGCGTAAAGGCAGAAAGGTATTCGTACGCGAACGATCCTCTGAAAGACCTGAACTTCAATAAAATTGCTCCTGAAATTACTTTTGAGCTGAAGAAAAAACACCTGAACAGTTCCTTAAAGCAATCCGTTTACATCCGCCAGGTGAACGTGACGAAAGAAATAGCGGCGGGTAATTTACACCGGCCGCCCAATTATCATTACGATACGGCATTCATCGCCATAAATGAATTGGTGTATATGCTGAATAACAACAAGAAGATCAATCCTTACAATGTAAGTTTGAATGTTCAGCAGGGAGATAACTTTGTGAAAAGTTTTATTACGGCAAATTACCAGGTCACTTTAAAGAAAAAGGGAAAGGCGATCGATATCCGTGGTTTTGCAGGGGCTTTCTTTAATCACGACTCCCTGGCTGACGGCAGTTATTTCTTCCGTCCAAGTTCAGCAACGGGTTCAGATGATTATATGTATGATAATGTTTTCCTGGGGAGAAGTGAGGTCAATAATAAAAATTTCCTTTCTCATCAGTCAGCAGAATCGGAAGGGAACATGAAAGTCTGGACGCCGCTTGGAAGATCAGGTACATGGATCGGCGCCCTTAACATCAAAGCGCCGCTTCCGGGAAAGTTCCCTTTGAAACTTTTTGCTGACTTTACTGTTCTTCCTACAAATGTGACGCTTGATCAATCCATGCTCTACGACGCCGGAGTTTACATTCCCCTGGTAAAGGGTTTTGTGGAAGTCTATTTTCCTCTGCTGATGTCGAAGGATATCAGGGATGTGTTTTATCTGAACAATCCTGACCTGGCGACTCCGCCTAACGGCGATGATCCGGATAAATACCGGTTCAAACGCATGGCTCGGATGATCCGGTTCACGTTCAATATTCACAGGATGAATCCGTTTGAGATCGTCAGGAATCTTTCATTGTAGTGGTGATTTACTTCCTTAGTGTTTCTTAGTGGACTCAGTGCCTTAGTGGTAAATTTTTTTCACCACTAAGACACGAAGAACACAAAGGTTCACTAAGAATACAATTTATTTCATTAAATTAAATTTTGTTGTATAACTGTGAATGTTTTGAATAATCCAATGGATTCTATTTTTGTAACTTCGTATAAATTCGATTTTCGATGATTTACTTTTTATCCGACTTTCACCTGGGTTCGCCCGACTATGAAAAAAGCCTGGAGCGTGAGAAAAAGATCGTGCGGTTTTTGGATTCAATCAGGAAAGATGCAACCGAGATATATCTCCTCGGAGATGTTTTTGATTTCTGGTTTGAATACGGCAAGGCTGTTCCGAAAGGATATACCCGCCTGCTTGGGAAACTGGCCGAGCTCAGTGATGCCGGCATCCAACTTCATTACTTCACCGGCAATCACGATATGTGGGTGTTCGGTTACCTGAAGAAAGAACTGAACTGCTTGCTCTACAGGGGAATTGTAAAAAGAGAAATAAACGGAAAGAAATTCTACCTTGCTCATGGCGACGGATTGGGCCCGGGTGATTTTGGCTATAAGTTCATCAAAGCCGTTTTTGCCAGCAAAGTCTGCCAATGGCTGTTTGCACGTATTCATCCTAACCTCGGTATCTCCATAGCGGAATTCTGGTCGGGTAAAAGCCGCAGTGCAACCGAAGACCTTCATTTTCACGGGGAGAAAGAATGGCTGGTGATCCATTCAAAGGAAGTTTTACAAAAAGAACATTTTGATTATTTCATATTCGGCCACCGGCACCTGCCGATAGATATGAACCTCGCCGGTTCTCCGATCCCCCCTGTCACCGGTTCTGAAACGGGGAAACGGGGAAACGGGGAAAAGCGGAAAGAGGCTCGCTACATCAACCTCGGTGAATGGATAATACATTTCTCCTATGCGGTTTTTGACGGCAAGGACCTATCACTAAAATATTTCCGTGAGTAAAATAAAAGTGAAGCAGGCCAACCCGAATTGGTTTGACAAAATCCTCGCGCATCCGTACCCATTTATTTTTCTTGCCTGCATTCTTCTTTACGTTCAGATACTCACTTTTGGCCTGGTACATTTTGACGACCATGGATTTGTGCTGATGGCGGCTGATAATTTACAGCTCTCGCACATTCCCGATTTTTTCAGGCACAGCGTATTCTGGGTGCTGGGGGATACAACACAGGATACCGATGTGTTCTACCGCCCGCTTCAGAATGTGGTGTATGCCCTTTGCAATACGATCGCTTCCAAACAACCCTGGATCTATCATTTCGTTGGATTGATCCTGCACGCAGCAACTTCCTGTTTGGTATTCCGGTTGTTCCGAGAGCTGAAATATCATGCATCTGTTTCTTTTGTGTTCGCTTTAATTTATTCCGTTCACCCGGTACTGGTGCAGGGCGTGGCATGGATCGCAGGCATCGGAGACCAGCTGGCGGCTTTGTTCTCGCTGCTGTCTGTGATTTATTTTATTAAACTCTTTTCGGGTGAGAATAAACTTTCTGCTACCAATTTTATTATTCACTTTATTTGTTTTGTAGCTGCTTTGTTTTCAAAGGAAGTTTCTATTGCATTGATACCGGTTTTTCTGTTTTGGTATTTTTTCATTAATAAAAATAAGACCCGGCAGAATATTCTTGTAACAATTTCTATCGCATGGATACTGATTGCTGCCGTTTATTTTATTTTCCGTAAGAATGCCATTCATCCGCCTAAAACGGATCTGCTGGCTTACGTAATTGAATCGTTCAAAATAAACGGGCCGCTGGTACTCGAATATTTTGAGAAAATCTTTTTGCCGTACAGATTAAGTCCGATCCCTTCACGAGAGGATGCCCATTTTCTGATCGGAGGTATCCTGTTCTTTTTGTGGATCTTTTTATTTATTTTCAGAAAGCGGTTTACACGAATGGCTTTGTTTGGCGCGGCCTGGTTTGTTGTTTTTCTTTTTCCGTCTTTCATCCAGCAGGATCCAAGGGCGCATTTTTTTGCATTCGAACACCGGCTTTACCTTCCAATGATCGGCATGGTGATCATGATGATCGAACTTTTGAATGTAAAAGAGATCAACAGTAGGTCCGGAAACCGGAAATATGGATTTGCGCTGGTGCTGGTGGTTTTCTTTGGAATTACTTTTTCTCATTCACGAACCTTCAAAGATCCGTATACGTTTTACGATAAAGCAATTTCCTCATCACCGAAATCAGTGATCGCTTACAACGGATATGGAAAATTGCTGCTGGAGGATAAAAAATATGCCGCGGCCATTGAAGCATTCAAAAAAAGCTATGAATACAAATCAGACGACCTGCAGACAACGGGAAAGATAGCGGAAATTTACCTGAAGAACCTGAATGACCCGAAAGAGGCAATCGTGTGGTTTAAAAAGACACTGGAGATCGCCCCTAACTCCATCGAAGCGGCGGTGAGCATCGGTGATGCCTATTATAGTTTTATGCATGATACTTCAAATGCAATTGCAGGGTATGAGAATGCCCTGAAGATAGATCCGAACAATGAATTTGCGCTGGCAGATCTAGGAATGATCTACACAGGTAAAGGAAAGTATGATGAAGCGAGAAAATATTTATTAAAATCTTTGCAGGTTGATCCAAAAAACAACTTGGCGCTGAAATGGATCGCTATCTCCTATTTCAATGAAGGAAAAATTTCCGACGCGGTAAATCATCTTTCCAAAGCCTATGAATTCTATCCCGATGATGTGGATGTCCAGCGGAACCTGATGATCTGTTATTATAAGATGAATGATAAAGCCCAGGTTGAAAAGTTTGCGGCACTCTATTCAAAGACCAGCAATCCGATCCCAGCCGAAATAGAGAACTTCCTGAAAAAATGAAATTAAGCAATTCGCTGTACGAGTTCGACCAACCGGCTGGAATAGCCCGATTCGTTATCGTACCATCCGATCACCTTTACCATTCTCCCTACCACGGAAGTGAATTCAGAATCCAGAATGCAGGAGTAAGGGTTGTCGATAATATCAATGGATACAAGAGGCTCTTCGGTGTACTGCAGAATTCCTTTTAGCGAACTTTCAGCGGCCTTTCGGAACGCTTCATTTATTTCTTTTACGGTAGTGTCCTTGTTGAGGATGCAGGAAATATCCGTCAGCGACCCGTTCGGGACCGGAACACGAATACCGCATCCGCCTATCTTTCCTTCCAGGTGAGGAAATATTCTTGTTATGGCTTTCGCCGCCCCGGTGGAAGTCGGAATGATAGAAAGCGCTGCCGCCCGTGCCCTTCTCAGATCTTTATGCGGCGCATCGTGCAGCCGCTGGTCGCCGGTATAGGAATGCACGGTAGAAACGTAGGCATCTTCAATTCCCCAGTTTTCATCCAGCACCTTGATCATCGGAGCAGAACAGTTGGTAGTGCAGGAAGCATTGGAGAGGATGATATCATCTTTAGAAAGAATGCGGTCATTCACACCCAGCACGATGCTTTTTGTATCGTCGGTTGCCGGAGCGGAAATGATCACTTTTTTTGCACCCGCTTTTATATGCTTGCCCGCACTCTCTTTAGTGAGGTTGTGGCCTGTTGATTCAAGCACCACGTCAATGTTCATCTGTTTCCACGGAAGTTTCTCCGGATCTTTTTCGGAAATCACTTTGATCTCATGTCCATTTATGAAAATGGAATCTTTCCCCGCTTTCACTTCACCCTGGAAAGTGCGGTGGACCGAATCGTATTTGAAAAGATGGGCAAGTGTTTTGCTGTCGGCCAGGTCGTTAATGGCAACGATCTCAATATTTGATTTGGACTGTGCGATCCGGCAGAAGGTCCTTCCGATTCTTCCGAAACCGTTAATGGCAACTCTGATTGTAGGCATATTTTTTTTATTGAACGGCAAATATAAAGCAAACTAAGTTCCCGATGAGGAACTTAGTCGGTTTCATGAGTATTTATGTTGAAAGGCCGCTTTGGGTAAGAAAAAACTTACAGGGTTTCTCCTTCTGCAGTATCGGTGGTCCCGGCAGGATTTTCAACCACAGAGCCGGATTCCAGTTTGAACACTTCCGTGCGTTCGGTTTTCAATTCGGAATTATCGTCGGATGATTTTTCCAGTTTCGCCTGTAGCTTTGAAAGATCGGCTTCAGCTTTCTTTCTTGTCTTCTCGCTTTTCTGAAGGTTTTCTTTTGCGAGAGCAAGGTCTGATTTTGCTTTTTCAACAGCGGATTCCAGTCCTGTGACTTGTTTTAATAAAGCTGAATTGTCTGCTATGAACTTCTGGTTGGATTGTTCTTTTGTTTGAGCAGCAGCATCCACATCGATCACTTTTTTACGAAGCGAAGCATTCTCCGTATTTAGTTTCTGGATGGACAACTCATGGGTTTTTACGGATTGAGTAAGCGTAACCACTTGTTTCTTCTCAATATCAAGATCGGTTTTGAACTTTGCCTCGGATGTTTTGAGGTCGGCAACTTTTTTCTGCAGCGATGTATTTTCCGCTGCCAGTTTCTGGAATGCAGTTTCTTTTGTTTTGCCGGATTCAGAAAGAGCAGTGAATTGTTTGCGCTCTTCTTCGATCCCGGATTTAAGCGATGCCGTGGTGGTCTCAAGTTCATACGTCTTTGTCCTTAATAATGTGATCTCAGAGGTCAGATCCTGAATGGTTTGTTCGTGCGTATGACCGATCTGTTCGTGCTCCTTGATCGACTGCTCAAGGATCAGGATGGTCTTGCCCAGCATTTCGATCTCTTTCTTATCTGCTTCAATGGCAGATTTCAGGGAATTGCGTTCCTTGTTCAGCGAAGCAATATTTTCTTTCAGCAGGGAGATCTCTTTGAACCGGGCAGCCGATTCATTCTCCAGTCCGTCAATGGTTCCGCGCAGCGATACGATCTCCGTTTTATTGAAATCTATTTCCGACTGAAGATTGGAACAATCGGACTCCAGTGAAGAGATCTCATCAGTCTTCAGGATGATGTTCTTCTCCAGCGAATCAATGTTCGATTTATGAGAGACAATTTCTTTTTTCAGTGAAACGATTTCGGTGAGCGAAATAATTGTTTTCTGCAAGATCGCTTCGAGGGTGATATTTTTTTCAGCCATGTGCTTAATGTTAGTGGTTAATCGTGAATCGTATTTTATTTTTATTAGAGATTAACTGTTCGCTTGTATCTTCAGTTTCATTCCTTTATGGAGTTTCTGTTTTACAGACAGGCCGTTGTCCCTGGCGATCTGCTTGTATTTTCTTCCGTCATGAAAACATTTTTTAGCGATGATCCAGAAGGTATCGCCGTTCTTCACCGTGTAGGTGCTCGTGCCGCTTGACGCTGTGGCAGCTGGCTTTACACTGGGTTTTACCGGTGTTGAAATGGTCTTAGCGGCCGGTGAAGTGGTTGCTGATTTTAGCGATGCATTTTCAGCATATAGCGATGCGATCAGTTCGGAATCCGTAGGCGTGCGCGCTTCATTCTGAACCGTCACGGCCGGTGACAGCTCCATGGGTTCGGAAGAATTGGGAGAGGGCTTTCCGGAAAATATTCCTACCGAAGCCCAGCCGACGGCGGTGACCGCTGCGAAAATGCTCAACGCAGAAATGAACTTCTTTTGTTTTTGCCGTTGCGCGCTGGCATCAACGATAAGCCGGAAAATTTCTAGATCGGATTGGCAGTTCGGACACGTGGTGGTGTCTTCGCTCAATGCCGTAGTGCTGCATACTGGACAATTCATGATGGGTAGAGTTAGATTTGAATTACAAACTTAACCATCACGCTACGTAATAAAAACCTACCGGTATCAAACTTATTAACCAGCTAATGTGTGTTGTGGAGAGGGAATAAATGGATTTAAGTATAAAAACGAGATGTTAATGCTGCATCTGGGAGAAGGAAAGAACTAAAAAAAGATTAAATTTGCCTTTCTTTTCACCCCCATGCCTAACGTTGCTGAGCAAAAAACTTCTTCAACCAAATTCCCCAAAGAAACTTATTTCTGGTGGTATGAGAACCTGCTGCTGATGCGCCGTTTTGAGGAGCGGTCAGGACAGTTGTATATTCAGCAGAAGATCCGCGGGTTTTGCCATTTGTACATAGGCCAGGAAGCCATTGCTGCCGGAGGAGAAACAGCGCTTCGGAAAACGGACAATGTGATAACCGCTTACCGTGATCATGCTCATCCGATCGTTCGGGGCCTGCATCCGAAATTTGTAATGGCCGAATTGTTCGGAAAAGCAACGGGATGTTCCAAAGGAAAGGGAGGGTCCATGCATATGTTCTCTAAAGAGCACCGTTTTTTTGGCGGACATGGAATTGTGGGCGGGCAGATCCCGCTTGGAGCCGGAATTGCTTTTGCGGATAAATACAACGGCAATGATTCCGTGACCGTTTGCCTCATGGGTGACGGAGCCGTTCGACAAGGTGCGCTTCACGAATCTTTTAATATGGCCATGACCTGGAAGCTGCCGGTCATTTTCATTATTGAAAATAATAATTATGCAATGGGGACGTCAGTAGAACGTACTTCCAATGTTCATGATCTGTACAAACTGGGGCACGCTTACGAAATGCCTTCTTACCAGGTGGATGGCATGCGCTGTGAAACCGTGCATGAAGCAGTCGCTTCAGCAGCCGATCACGCCAGAAAAGGAAACGGCCCGACCCTGCTCGAAGTAAAAACGTATCGCTACCGCGGGCACTCTATGAGTGATCCCGGATCGTACAGAACAAAAGAAGAAGTTGAAACTTATAAAAAGCTTGATCCGATCGAACAGGTATTGGAAACATTGAAAAAAAATAAATGGATCGATGAAAAGGGAATTGAAGGAATGGAAACGAAGGTGAAGGCTCTCGTTGATGAGAGCGTTAAGTTTGCAGAGGAATCTCCTTTCCCGGATCCAAGTGAAATTTACAATGATGTGTATACGCAACAGGATTATCCTTATATAAAAGATTAATACCGGTTACTAATTACAAATGGGTTACGAATGATACGAACTAGCTACAGTTCCTGATTAGTAATATTCGTAACCCATTTGTAATTAGTAGGCGAGAAAAACAATAAATAAAAAATTTATGGCGGAAATCGTTCGAATGCCCAAACTCAGCGACACCATGACGGAAGGAACCGTGTCGAGGTGGCTCAAGAAGGTCGGTGATAAAGTCAAGTCGGGAGAGATCCTGGCTGAAATCGACAGCGACAAAGCAACCATGGAATTTGAAAGTTTCTATGACGGGGTGCTGCTGTACATCGGAATTCCGGACAAGAAAAGTGCGCCCATCAATGCGATCCTGGCCATTATCGGAAAACCGGGAGAGGATATTTCAAAAATACTGGAAGAAGAAAAAACAAAAAGTCAGAAATCACAAGTCATAAGTCAGAAGGAAACAGCCACTGCAAAACCGGAAGCAAATTCAACCAGTCAAAAGAAAGAACCGGTAGTGGAGAGAAAGGTGGAACAGGCTGTTACAACATCAACCATTAGCCATCAGCCATCAACCATTATCAAAGCTTCTCCGTTAGCAAAAAACCTAGCCAAAGAAAAGAACTTGCGCATCTCTTTGATCGCCGGCAGCGGGGGAGAGGGAAGGATCACCAAAAAAGACATCGAAAAT
>JAHEYJ010000114.1 GCA_023251675.1 Bacteroidota bacterium | reverse complement strand
AACATATGAAAGAAGTATTTATCGTCTCTGCAGTAAGAACGCCGCTTGGAAGTTTTGGCGGATCATTAAAAGACATCTCCGCAACCAAACTGGGAGCAATCGCCATCAAAGGCGCACTTGCAAAGATCAAGTTGGATCCAAAAGAAGTCCAGGAAGTTTATATGGGCTCCGTGCTACAGGCAAACCTCGGGCAGGCTCCCGCAAGACAAGCGTCAAAGTTCGCAGGTTTGCCCGACTCAGTACAATGCACAACGGTAAATAAAGTATGCGCTTCAGGAATGAAAGCCATTATGATCTGCGCACAATCCATTATGCTCGGCGATGCGGATGTAGTGGTTGCCGGCGGTATGGAGAACATGAGCCAGGTTCCTTTTTATTCCGAGAACATGCGCTGGGGAAATAAATACGGAAATGTTACTATGATTGACGGTGTTGCCAAAGACGGTCTCACCGATGTTTATCATAATTATGCCATGGGTGTTGCAGCGGATCTTTGCGCCAAAGAAAATAATATCTCCCGCAAGGATCAGGATGACTTTGCTATTGAATCATACACCCGTTCCGCAAATGCGTGGAAAGCAGGTAAGTTCAATGAAGAAATTGTTCCTGTGGAAATTCCACAGCGGAAAGGCGATCCTATTTTATTTAAGGAAGATGAAGAATATAAGAGCGTGAACTTCGCAAAGCTTCCTGAACTGCGTGCGGTTTTCACCAAGGACGGAACCGTAACTGCCGCCAACGCATCCACCATGAACGACGGCGCTTCCGCATTGGTGCTGATGAGCAAAGAAAAAATGAATGCCCTCGGATTAAAACCGCTTGCTAAAATTGTTTCGTCCGCCGATGCAGCGCAGTCGCCCGAGTTGTTCCCCACTACTCCATCGCTTGCGGTGCCGAAAGCAGTGGCGAAAGCAAACCTGAGAATGGCCGACATAAATTATTTCGAACTGAACGAAGCCTTTTCTGTGGTCGGAATTGCGAATATCCAGAAAATGAAACTCGATCCTTCAAAAGTAAATGTGAACGGAGGCGCCGTTTCCCTCGGCCACCCGCTCGGATGTTCCGGAGCAAGGATCATTGTAACGCTGATCAATGTCCTGAAACAGAACAAAGCGAAATACGGCGCAGCCGGGATCTGCAACGGCGGCGGCGGAGCGTCAGCCATGGTGATCGAGAATATCTAAAAGAACCAAAGATCCAAGTCTCAAGCTCCAAGTCCCAATAACAAATCCTGTATTTCTTTGGGGCTTTGGACTTGAGATTTGAGACTTGCCAAAAATGTTTGGAATCTGCAACCTCTCCCTCGTCCCCTGCCGGAAAGAACCATCCGACCGATCGGAAATGGTTACGCAGTTATTATTCGGTGAACATTTTGAACTGCTCGACACAAAGGGAAACTGGCAGCTGATCCGCATTGCCTACGATGGATATGAATGCTGGATCGATAAAAAACAATTTCTTCCGATGAAAAATATAAAGGGGATCAGCGATTCAACTTCAGGAGTCACTACCGATCTTGTTCAGTTAGCCTCTCCCCATCCCGATAGCTATCGGGACTCTCCAAAGGAGAGGGAGCAACATCACATTCCTATTGTACTTGGAAGTTCATTACCAAAATATAAGGACAAACATTTTTTTATCGGAAAAGAAAATTTTTCTTTTGATGGAGAAGTAATATTCCCATTTGCAAGCAAATCAAAAAGCCCCTCCTTCGGAGGGGTTGGGGAGGCTTCCAAATGGTACCTGAACACGCCTTATCTCTGGGGCGGCCGTTCCCCATTCGGCATAGACTGTTCCGGTTTCACACAAATGGTTTTCAAATTAAATGGGATCAAACTCAAACGCGACGCCTGGCAGCAGGCGGAACAAGGCACTGCTTTAAGTTTTGTTGAAGAAGCCCGAACCGGCGATCTTGCTTTCTTTGATAATGAAGAGGGAAAAATTGTTCACGCAGGAATAATCCTATCCCCCTCTGGAGGGGGAAGCGCAGCAGGGGGAGGAAAAATTATCCACGCCTCCGGAAAGGTCCGCATCGACAAACTCGACCACCACGGCATCTATAATGAAGAACTGAAAAAATATTCGCACCGGCTGAGGGTGGTGAAGCGGTTCCTTTCTTAATTATGATTATGCGTCTTCGCTAAATACTGGGAGGGCGTGAACCCGGTGATCTCCTTGAACTTGCGGTTGAAGTTTGATATGTTGTTGAACCCGCTTTTGAAAGCCACTTCATTTATATTATCATCGGAATACATGAGCTCCTTGCACGCATGGCCGATGCGCACTTCATTAACAAACTCCGTAAAAGTTTTCCGCGTACGCTGTTTGAAGAACCGGCAGAAAGAAGTAACGCTCATGCTGGCAACCGAGGCCGCTTCTGCCAGGTCGATCTCCGCGGCGTATTTATTCATGATGAAATCAAATACATGCTGGATGCGCTTGTTCTCCACATCGTCTTTCGTATGCTGAAAGTTCACAGAAGAAATCAATTCATATTCGTTGGTTTTTGACAGCAGGTGAAGCATTTCGAAAAGATAGATCAGCCGTTCAAATCCTGTTTTCACCGAGAGAAGCGGTATTCGATCCGCAAGTATCTTCTTTGCCTTTCCTGAAAGCTTCAGGCCCTGCCTGCTGATCTGAATAAGTTTTCTCAACGTTTTTGTTTCCGGAATTTTGAAAAAGTTATCGCCAAAAGAATCTTCACGGAAATAAACAGAAATGGCGCGCGCATGTTTGTAATGCACACCGGCACTTTTTTTATCGTTCTTGAAAACATGCGGAAGGCTGGGGCCCAGCAGAAAAACATCTCCCTCTTCAAAGGAAGTGATCTTGTCCCCGACAAAAAAAGTCCCCCTGCTTTCAAGGATCACGGTCAGTTGTATCTCCGGATGAAAATGCAAAAAGTCATAAAAGTTATTCCGCACATCGTGCTGGATGTGAAAGGACTCATGCTCAGGAATAATATTGCTGAATAAAAGAGGCTTCATAAACAGGTGAACAGATGTGCAATGATACCAATTCTATTTATTAATGCAAAACCAGTCGTTTCATTCAATAAAAATATTGACAGCAATAATCTTGCGGCCTTATGTCAAAATAAAAAAGCCCTGCCGTTTTACCTGCAGGGCCTTACTATAATTACTGATCACTACTTACTGTTTCACCAGCTTCGAAACTCCTTTTTTGTTTGCACCGGTGACTTCTACAAAATAGATCCCTTCCGCAAATTCGGATATATCATAGTTCAGTTCATAATTTTCTTTTCCGGCCACCGTTTCTTTCATCATGACATTGCCCAGCATATCATAAATACCAATATTGATCTTTTCGCTTCTGCTGAACCCGAAGATGGACAGACTCACCTGGTTGGTGGCAGGATTAGGGAACAACTGCATGGCCATATTCACAGAACTGATATTGTTCACACCGATCGCTCCGGCTGTGACTGTAAAGTTCTTATCGTTGATATCAAAGAAAATATTACCAACACTTTCTACCTTGATGCGGCAAGTAGTTTTGGTCGTTGCCAGTGTAGGCGTTGTGATCAGCTGGCTTCCGCTGTTCGCCACGCCGCTCATCACGGTTGTCCACGTGGAGCCGCCGTCGCTTGAGAAAAGAATGTTCACATTCGCGCAGCTGACCGGCGCCGCATTGGTTCCGTTCACATTCCAGGTGACAGTTTGCGCGCTTCCGCTTGCCCAGGTAATTCCGGTTACATTTGGATAAGAAATGCTGAACGGTCCGGAGGAAGTAACGGTTACCTGTGAGTTGGCATAGCAAACTCCGCCTCCGCCCATTTTATTATCACGCGCTGTTAATCTAAATTTCAGGGTTTGTGCAGTAGAAGGAATATACTCCCCGATCGTAGTGGTGTACGTTCCGGTCAGCAACACGCTTAACTTGGGAAAAGTTCTTGACGGGATCGGCTGCGGATTGTATGAACGGAAGTAGGGCGCTGTTCCTGAATTCCAGTTTCCGCTTGATGAGTTGTTGTCCACCTCTTCCCATGAATACGTAAGCGGATCTCCATCCTGGTCTGTTGCAGAACCGGTTAAAATAAAGGGTGTTGATTTAGGAATGCTGTAGGTGGCAGAACCGGTTACTACCGGCGCATGATTTCCGCTTGCTGTATTTACAGGGCAAGAATTTCCTGCTCCTGAATTAGTGTATGTAACGAGTTCATCATAACTGATCGCATGAAAATACGCAATGCTGTGTGTGGAATCATCATTAGGCGAACAGATCCCGGCGTACGCCATAACGGTAATTCCGCTTCCGGGTTCCACCTGTGTGCTGGAGTTCCCGTTGCCGGAACAAGATCCGGTCGCGGCCCTGAACGTATGATTGCCTCCGAAGTTATGCCCCATTTCATGTGCCACATAATCTATATCGTATCCATCTCCTGTTGGAGAAGGGCTTCCGGTTATGCTGCTTGCCTTTTGTCCGGCCGTGCAAACACCGCCCAGCGTTGACAATCCGCCGCCTCCGGTACTGAACGTATGTCCGCAATCGTAATTGGCGCTTCCTATTTTGCTGTCGATCACCGACTGACTTTCATTGATCAACGTACCGGCATTATTATTTCCGGAAAAAGGATCTGTAGATGCACTGGTATAAACAATAGTGGTTTCAGCTGCAACTAAAATCATTTTAACAGCAACATCCTTTTCATAAACCCCATCCACACGGTTGAGCGTGGTTACGATACAGGCCAGTGTTTGCGAAACCGTTGGAGAGGCCACGCCGGTTGCTGCCACGGCATATTCGCCGGTGCAGGCGATAGCGGTGCGATACGTGCGGAGGTTGGCTCCCACACAAACAGAATTAACACCTGGGTCGCCCCCTTTCTTGCTGTTGTAATCAGGAGGAACGATCACACCCATGCAATGCATCCGCTGGCTTGGATCTTTTACCAGGTCTGCATTATTATAGACGATGTAGTCGGTTTGATTTCTGCGGGCATACGGATCAATATAAATATCGCCGCTTAATTTACGGATCATGGCATGAAATCCCATTTCGGTCCAGTCTAATTTTCCGGATGCGTGTTCGGCATCCAGGCCCATGATATTGAAAGTTTTCATCTCGGGGAATTGAGCCGCCAGTTCAGGTGCCATCACCGGTGAATACACCACGCGGAACTGCTGGATGGTTCCGTCTTCCATTGGAAGATCAACGATCACCGGCGATTCACTCAACTGCACCTCTTTTTCATCCGGCGCCGACCAAAGGGTGGTTTTTAAATTATCATTTGCGATCTGAAAGGTTTTATACTTATTGGGAATGGTCACCCGTTCTCCGGCAGGAATTATTTTCTTCTCATCCATTGATCTCCAGAATTGTTTTGCGGATTGCGCCATGGCGAAACTCACAAAACACAGGAAGGCAAGAGTAAAGATTGTTTTTTTCATAAAATTTATTTTATAGATTTGTTTAGGATATGAAATTCAATGAACCTACTCCAATTCAAAATTCAAGACAAAATAACTCAATAAAAAGGAAGAAAGCAAATAAATCTTGATCTAAATCACGCATCTTGATTTTCAGCAGAACGAATGTAGGAATACCCGATGCTAATTCCTAATGCTTACTTAACCAGACCTGATACATAATTATCTTTGGAATAGAATGCAGGTAATGATCATACATCCAGCGCAGGAGAAGAATAGCTATCCTTGATCTTTCCTTTTTGCGTTTCGTTCGCCAAACCCGGCGCATTTTTTATTCGTGCAATACCGATCAACGCGGCTCCGGCAAAAAGCCAGATACCGGCGCCCCAAAGCAGCCAGGGAAACAGGTCGCTTCCCTGGATGAACATGGCATCAATACCTTGCGTCCACAAAAGCGCTTCGTTAACCAGAATACCCAGTGTAAATACAACCAAAGCGAACCGCGTAAATGTTTTTTCCGTATTCAGAACGCCTGTCTGCGCAAAATAGGCGAGTAAAAAAATCGTGACGAACCCGAGGAATACAAGATGCAGAAAAGCCATAATAACCGGGCGGTCGCCGAATACCAGGTTCCCTACGAAATTAAAAATAGTAAAACTCTGTAAAAATGTTTTAAGCATAAATGCGCTGATCGACAACACGCCCAGGAACCTGATGATGGGTGAAATCGATCTGTATAATTGCATCATCGCCCGGAGAACAAATAAGAACCAGATAAAACTGAGCATCACAAGAATGCTTCCTGAATAAGCTATTATATGAATGAGAATGCCCGGGTCCTGCCAATGATAAGAAAGGAACATGGACGGCAGAATGGAAGATACAAGCAACAACGAAAACCGGTACACATTCTTTTGCGCCGACGACGGCAACTTGGATTCGATCTTCTGAAAGAGCAATGCAAAGACCGCCAGTGTAAAAAAACCATTGTACTGCAAATGCAAATAAGAAAATAAGGCATCACGGTACAAAACCGCATTTAACGATTTAGTAGCGAATAAATACGCTAACGTGAAAGGGCCGACGGAAGACAGAACCAAACAAATGACCGAAGCGACCGATAATAGGATCACTGTTTTGCTCAGTTTCGCCTTGCGGATATCCCTTATAAATAGCCAGCTGAAAATATAGGTGGCGAAAATAAAAAGAGTAGAAATGTAATTGGAAAGGGTATTGTATCCTGAAAATGGAACTGTAAAAAGAAGCCCCCAGGTAGTGATGAAAATGCTCCAGAAAACAAATGGATAGGGCTTACGCAGTCCGCCCCCTTTGGAAGAGGCGAAAGCATTTACCATCAGCGCCATCAGCGCGAGCGTTACCCATCCGCCAAAGGCAAAATGAGAATGTGCATTCAATAAATGATTGTAATCAATAGCCGGCAGGTCAAAGACCGCTTTGCTGCGCAGGATCACTCCCAATACCGTTACGATGAAAAGATTGAGAAGCGATAAACTGATCCAGAAATTTTTATTCTTCACCAGGAAATTATTTATCTGCCAATGACCCGATCCCGGCTATTATACTAACCTGGGATTCAGCGGCAGGCTAGTAAGCCGGCGGGCCGGAATTAATTTTTCCCGTCATTCTTCCGCATAAACTCCAGCACATTGCGGGCGTTCTCATTGCTGACATTCTGATTAGGCATCCGCGCGACGCAGATGACCATTAACTGCTGCGCCACCAGGTCGCTGTCCAGCATGACATTCGTGTTGGTAACAAAATTCATGATCCATTCCGGCGCTCTCCTGTCGGTCACCCCTTTCCATCCCGGGCCTACTAATTTTTCAGTCGTAAGTTTATGGCAGGCAAAGCACTGTGCTTTGTAAATACCTTCTCCCTTGCTTACCATTCCTTCATCTAAAGGATGTGTTAAGTTCACGTCCTTGAACTGGCCGATTCCTTTATCCTCCTTCGTGCTGGTATTTACTGCCGTGTCCGGCGGCGAGCCGTTTCCGCATTTTACAATAAGGAAAAGTGTACTGAGGGCAATAACGGATAAGATTTTGCTGCGCATTTGTTTTTATTAGTTTGCTGATTTAAGAAACTCGGCTATTTTAATTGCTTCTGTATTGGTTAGCCCTGCCTTCACTTTCATGTGGTTAACATATACATCCCATTGATTGTCGCTGTAATCAGCAGGAGACGGCGCGTTGTGGCAGCGAGAACAATTTTCTCCCCAAAGCTGCGCTCCTGATTTGGCGGCAATGGTTTCGGGTGTTTTGCATCCGTTTTGTACAAAGGTGGAAACTGAAATGAGTGCGGCAAGCGCGATCATTGTTTTTATCTTTTTCATATAACTAATTTTTTTATTGTTAGAAGTCGGTTTTTTTATGGATCCTGATTTAAAATCTATAAACAAACTGCCCCTGGTAAAAATTCCCGATGTCACTTTGATTCTGATAGGTGAACTTAAGAACACAGTTCCAGTTCAGCCAATAGTTGATTCCAAGCGTGCGCTGGGTTGATTTTCCTCCCCACAGGGCATCCTTCGGGCGGGTAAACTCTGAATACCGGGCGGCTATTTCCAGGTTCTTAAGAAATGCGTTATCTGATTTTGTTGGCCGCAGCGTTGCCTGCACATAATAAGCGGTGCTTGAATTATCAAATGTATACATGGCCCCGGTGCTGTCACCGATCGCCGGGTAAGATGTTTTATCCGCATTGGCTCCTTTATATTCCCCCATGATCCGCAGGGTGCTTTTCATGAAATCAAGCGAGTGATAATAATTGATATCCACCGCATAAAAGGTCACGCCGACGCCAGCGCTGTCCCAATGCGTGCCCGGATCGGCAGCGTTCATTTCCATTAAGCCGGAAGCGCCTATCTCGAGGCATGAATTAGGAAAAGGCAGCAGGCCTATTCTTCCTCCCACTGCTTTGTTCTTGTTATTGTCGAAGTACGATTCATATTCAAACTGCCCTGCTGTTGACGGATCATCCGCTGAACCGGTAAGCAGTTGAGGACCGTTCGACATATAAATATCATAATTTATTTTGGCATAACCCATCTGCAATCCGCCCACGGCTCCTATTCCTGTTTCAACCATGGGGCCAACACCTCCATCGCCAAAACCAACCGGGTCGGTCGACATCCGGTTGAGGAAACCTTCGCCCAGCATGCCCCTGTATTTTCCAAATTTGGGAAGAAAACGCCCCGCGTAGATCGTCATGTTCGGAAATAATTTATAGCAGAGCTGCGCCTGTTCCAGGCCGATGTCCGTTGCGCCATCCCCTGTTTCCACTTCCAGTTCAGAAATCAAAAATAATTTCTGGCTGATCTGCGAAAGTGTCATGAGCGAAAATTTTGCTTCCACGAAACCGCTCTGCACGGTATCATGCGCGTAGTTGATCTGCGCTCCGCCGGTAGTGATCGTTTTGATATTTCCCCATTGCGAAGAATTAACCGGGGGGGGTTGAGTTGCCTCCTGGCCGAACATAACACTAAATAACAGCGGCTGAATGCCTAATGCCAGTAATAGATTTTTTTTCATAGATATAATTGTTATTTTGTTTTTGCTGATGTGGTGATGGGTTCCTTTCTTAATGCCCGGATGTAATTGACCAGCGCCCACCGCTGTGCCGGGTTAAAAGTGGTTGCATACGATGCCATGGGCGACCGCCCGGTCGTCATCTTCCAGAAAATGGCGCCGTCGGTTTGCTTCTGAATTTTTTCTGAGGTGTGGTCGGCAGGTTTAGGATTGAGCCCGGCCGCTGCGATTCCGTCACCCTTTCCTTTATCGCCATGACAAACCACGCAATTCTGCGCGTATAATTTTTTTCCGTCTTCCACCGATTTGACGTTGCCCTTCAATGGATTTTTAATGGTGTCGGCCGCTGCCGGGGCTACCCATGGAGTTGCCTGCTGAACTTTTTTTAATGCGGATGACATTAAAAAAACCGCACCTGACATAACAATACCTGTCATTAGCAACCGGGACCAAACGGAAGTTTTCATTAAAGAATTATTTTTATTTGTAAGGCTTTTAGTATTTGTTTTACTCATTTGTTCTGCCCTTTTTACCGGTTGATTTTTTCTGATTGCTTAACTCCCATCAAACAATTTTATGACACACATCATATTGATTTGTGACTGCCATCATATAAATATACTGCTTTTTGTTGAATTCGCTCAAAATTTGCATAATTAAAGATATGATCATAATTTCCTCATTGTAATGATTTACTGCAGGAAGGTGAGTCTTATTACTCAAGGCCGTATTACATAAAGATTGAAATAGATTGCAAGATTCACACCTTGTTCTCTTTTCACTGGAAGCCATCTCAAAAATATTTTGCTGCCCCACTCCCGAACTATTCAATGGATAATGACTGATACCTTATACCTGCCGCTACTTGAGACCTTAATATCTTATTCCCTATTACCCATTTCCCAATTAGACTCAATGGTTGAGGCAAACGATAAAATATTCTTTAACTCAAATAAATAAACTAGATTTGGGTACGCAAACAAATAAAATACAATGAAAGAACGCATTGCTTTTTCAGTCGTCCTTTTTGTTTTTGCCGCCTCGGTAACCGGAAGCAACACTTATTATGTTTCAAATGGCGGGAGTGACGCGAATGCCGGTACGAACGCCTTCCCGTTTCAAACCATTACGCATGCCTACAGCCTGGTAAGCGCGGGCGATTCGATCATTGTAAAGCCGGGCGTGTACACCGATTATACGCCCTGGGCGGGATTGCTGTTCAATAAGAACGGAACCGCGTCGCAGCCCATCACGATACGGTCACAATATAAATGGCAGGCGATCATTGATGCAGGAAATGTTTCGGATCACACCGAATGCATGTCGATCAGCGGCAACTATCACATCATTGAGGG
>JAHEYJ010000233.1 GCA_023251675.1 Bacteroidota bacterium | reverse complement strand
CAACAATGCCCGGGCCGCTCCAGCTATAAGATCCGCCGGCAACAGCGGGCGCAGTAAGTATGACGTTTGAACCAGAACAGGGAGCCGCATTAGATGTAATGATTCCGGCAGATCCGCAACTGGCATCAATATATGCCCACCCGGGATGCCCTCCCAAAGTACAACCTGCTGCAGTAAATTTTGCAGTCACAGATTGGCCTATATAGGGTGTTAAGTTGATGCTGTTTGAGGTCCAGGGTAAATAATATAGAGGCCCAGCTGCGCTACCTCCGGTAAGTCCAGAGTTCGTAAATCCTGTAGGAGGAGAACCTGCCGGCGCCTGAACATAATATTGAGTACAAGAAGATAATGCTGTTCCTGATGCATTTGTAACCTCCACGTGAAAATAGGGTTGTTCTCCATTTGCATGTCCTCCATCATTCAGAACAACAGCATAATCATAAGAAAGAAGCGCATTGGATGAATTGACCGTAAAAGTATTTTCTATATACTCACCATTAGAATAATAACCAGGAGACCAATACGCATTTTCATAACAACCGTCGAGATTGTAAGTATTCCAGGAATAGCCTCCTAACCTTGCAGAATAATTTCCGCCATTCGGGTCTTTGGTAATACTCCCTACCGGGTCGGGAGTATAGGCTGCTGAAATTATTTCTAAATCCTCGCAAGTGAAAATATCATTATTTATTCCATAATATGCGGTTCCATAAAAAGTCAATGCCGCATTAGAGTTAGCATTGTACCCGCTGGCAGCTAACCAGCCTGTAAAATCACCTGTTTCAAGATCAAGATTGTTGCAGGCGCCATTCACAACGGGTGTTATGCCTGTTTTATCCGCTGTGTTTGCCGGGTTTCTTAAAACAGCCAAACCCGCCTTTCTTGTTTCATTCGCTTCAGCAATTGTTTTTTCAAATGGAAGTTGTGAAATATGATATTTACTTTTAATGAATTTTGTCTGCGCTTGGAACATGAATGATTTGAACTCTTTATAACTTTTTGCGCCATCCGCATCAGCTTCTATGCATTTTGCTCCAAAATCAAAACCAAATAAACTATCGCCTGCATAAAACATGCATTCTTTTAGTAACTGTTCACGGGCAACATCTTTTACCATTACCATCGCTTGAGCAGATTGAGTGTGCCCGATAACACCACTAAAATGTACGCGTTCGTTTTGTGAAGATCCCGAATTGGTTTGCGAGAAAACATTTGTTGTGGCAAATAGAATTAACGCAAGGAATAATGAAATTTTGTTTCTCATCGATTGATAAATTGCAGTTTGAATATTGAATGAACTTTTCAGCTTGGGTGCAGGGAGAGGCAAAAAACAATTTGCCGATTTTGGAATTAAAAGGCCAAAAAAGTCAATGGCTCTTTTAAAAATGCTTTCCAGGATTATTTTGTGAGTAGTTTGTTTCATTTTGATTTTTTTGCTTTGGCGAGGTGAAGGTTATGAAAGAGTTACAACGCTCTGTTTAAGAAGATGAAAGCAATAGCGTTAAGGTTGCATATGAATTCATTTTTAAGAAAAAGTTTTTTGAGTCTTTTTTTACGCACACTACTTGACAAAGTTAGGTAGCGCGACCTCATATTTTAATAGGAGCAATGTGTTTTCGACCAAATGCTATTTCTGGACGATAAGATATAAATCTTTAATGATGAAATGGTTTGTTACGGCAACAGGAGGAACATGATGCATTGGAATAATAACCTTCAATGAAAAAGTAATCAAAGATTAGTGAACGAGAAGAGGAGCTATTTCTTCTTCGTCAGCAAGGTAACATACCCGGTTGTACTGTAATCTTTTCCTTTAGAACCTGACTTGAGGATAGCATGCAGCACAAAATAATAGGTTCCGTCAGTGAGCAGTTTCCCGGAAGAAGAATGTCCGTCCCACCTTATTTCATCTGCAGTGGTTTCCCACACCTTCGCTCCCCATCGGTCAAAGAGCTCCACATGGAATTCTTTCATGCCACTGTTGGGAATGTACCACACATCATTTACTCCATCGCCATCAGGAGTAAATACGTTTGGGATCAGGATGCCTTCGTCAACATGGATTGTCAATTTAAATGTATCAGGACATCCGAATTGGTTATAGGCCACTTCTGTTACCGTGTAAGTGCCGGCACCAGGAAAAGTGTGAACAGGGTTCTGCAGTGCGGAACTGCTTGAGCCATCTCCGAAATTCCAGTTCCACGCAGTGATTGTTACGGAAGGAGTGGAGAGGTCAGTAAATGAATACAAAGAGCCATAAATACCCGTAGAGGCAGAATCGAATAAAGCGTTTGGTCCGGGAAGAACCGTTACATTGAATATCTGATTGGAGGATGAACCGCATCCGCTTGCATCTGAAATGGAAACAGAATACGAAGTAGAGGCAGTAGGGTTCACTGAGAAGGAAGTTCCGCTGTTCGGCCCCGGGTTCCAAACATACGTATAGGCAGGGGTTCCGCCGTTGGCAATTGCAGTAAGAAGGGTATTGGCTCCCGTGCAGATACTGTCGTTCCCTGATACAGTATAGGTAATAGGCGCAGGCTGAGTGATTGTTACTGTAGCCGTTTTTGTACATCCGTTCGCATCTTTTACTGTGACTATATAACTTCCGACAGGAAGATTATTTGCCGTTTGCGTACTTTGCGCAGGAGTAGTGTTCCATAAATACGTATAACCCGGAGTTCCTCCAGAGGGATTCGCAGATGCACTGCCATTACTTCCTCCATTGCATGAAACATTTGTCGGAGTTGTTGAAGCGGAAAGCGCTTGCGGCTGAGTAATTGTTACTGTAGTCACCTTCGTACATCCCTTTGAATCGGTAACCGTGCACTGATATGTTCCTGCAGAAAGATTGTTTGCTGTTTGCGTATTTTGTACAGGAGTGGTATTCCATGAATACGTATACCCGGGTGTTCCTCCTGATGCATTTGCAGTAGCAGAACCATTATTATATCCGCTGCATGTCACACTGCTGGAATTTGCAGTTAAGGTAATCACAGGGGGCGCGGTGATTAAAACTGATGCCACGGCAGAACATCCGTTTGCATCCGTAATCGTTACAGAATAAGTACCGGCAGAAAGATTATTTGCCGTTTGGGTGTTTTGTACAGGAGAAGTGTTCCATGAATAATTATATCCCGGAGTACCGCCTGTTCCTGTTGCTGTAGCTGAGCCATCACTTAATCCGAAACAGGAAACATTATTATTTGCCGAAGCGGCAGCAGAAGGAATATTGCTTGTAGAAGAAATAGTAACTGTTGTGAACGCACTGCACCCGTTGGCATCGGTAACGGTTACAGTATAAGTGCCGGCAGAAAGATTATTTGCCGTTTGCGTATTTTGCACAGGAGTAGTGTTCCATAGATAAGTGAAAGGACTGGTTCCTCCGGAAGGAGTGGCGGTGGCGCTTCCGTTGGCCACCGTGCA
>JAHEYJ010000012.1 GCA_023251675.1 Bacteroidota bacterium | reverse complement strand
CATCGGTAAAACTGGTATTTGAGTTCAGGCAAACACTGTTCACACTTATTCCCGCCACCGGCAAAGGATTGACCGTTGCCGGTAAGCTTATGGTACTTTGGCAGGCGCTGTCAGTTGTAACCGTCAGGATAACAGCGTAGGGGCCAAGACCCGTAAATACATGGCAGGGATTCTGAATATTGGAAATATTATTTGCTCCTGAAGAGGGGTCGCCGAAGTTCCAGCTCCAGGATGAAATAGTGCCGGGGCTAACCGTTGAGAGATCGGTGAAACACGTATTGTCGTGATAACATACCGGCACCAGACTGAAGTTGACCACAGGTAAAGGGTTAACAACCGCTAATAAAGACACTGTGTCTTTGCAACCGGTAGCATCAGTCACGATCAATGTAACTGAGAAAGTTCCGGCGCTTGCATAAGTCTGCGATGGATTCTGTTGAGTGGACGTGTTCCCATTTCCAAAATTCCAGTTCCAGAAAGTAATGGGCGTACTGCCTGTAGATAGATCCGTAAAATGTGTAGGATTATTAAAACATACCGGGCCTGTAGTGGCAATAGCGACAGGTGGTGAAGTGCCGGTTAGCGTAACCGGAATTGCAATTGTATCAATACATCCATTCTGAGAAGTAACTATTAAAGTAACGGTATATGTGCCGGGAGGATAAGAAATGTTTGATGGATTTTGTACGGTCGATGTGGAAGGGGTCCCTCCCGGAAAACTCCAGTTCCAGGCCACCATTGGAGCTCCGTTAGGAGCTGTACTCAAGTCCGTAAAGTTCAGTACGCCGCTGCCGCATCCTCCTACAGCTGAATAGGAAAAATTGGGCGTTACCGACATGGGAGTCGGAATATAAGGAATCCAGAAATCACAACCCGAAGTTTGATGAACCTGTACAGCAAATGTGTCTCCTAATTGCGGAGTGGGAGTGATGCTTACGGATGAAGAACTGGGAAGTCCTGTATAAATTGTTCCATTCTGATACCACGTATATGTATAAGGATTATTGGGATCTGAAGGCGGTCCGGTAAGTGTTGTCGCATTTCCCAGGCAATAAGGCGGCGCACTGCTGCCGACAGGAGGACATTGAAAATCCCAGTAGGACCAGCAAGCGTGTCCGCCTAACGCACAATCTGTATTTGTAATTACGACTGTAAGTGTTTGAGCTAAATAGTTAGTAAGATTTACACCTACATAGGTCCATGGCTTATAGGTTACCGTAGCGCCGGCAGATGTGGGTGGACAGTTTGACGAATAAAACCCGGGAAGAGTACCTCCGGCTAAATCGGCGGTATATTTCTGATGACTGCAAGTTACGGTATCGCCATTGGGGGCAAGAATATATATTTCTGCAAAAGGAGCTTCTACATCGGTATGCCCGCTGGGTGGGTTCTCAACAATAACAGCAAAAGCATAAATAAAATTTGTATCGGCAGCACCCACAGGAAAAATATAAGAGAGTTGCTCTGAACATCCGTTTCCTGCTGCTCCGACCCCGGGGGCAGGGTATGGACCATTACTATAACAATTGCCCTGAATCCCATTTGTCAAAGGCTCCCCGATCCGAATAGATGAATTTCCAAATCCGGGACAAACAACCGGAATGGGCGGCCCCCCTCCACCAGGAGTACAGGCATCTACTCCTGCTCCGGTAGTAATGGCAAATCGTACAGGAGAAGATGCGGGAGATATTGAACCAAAAAAAATAGGGTATTCATTATTAGCACTGAGATACTGGTGATATCCTTCCTTTGCCGTCCAAACACTCCATCCGTTTTCAGCGCCCATATCACCGCAGGAGGCATTGACTACCGGCGGCTGCCCTGACCGGCTGGAGGGAAAGGTTGATTTTTTTTTCTCCTGCGCATTCAGGTGTAAAGAGCAGAATGTTGTAATTGTAAAAACTACAATCAGCAAGAGAGGCGATTGTGCAACAACTTTTCTCATGGCGTAAAAAAGTTAGTTATACGTATAAAAACAAAATTTATTTCAAAATAAAAAAGGAATACCCTTGAGGATATTCCTTTTATCTGCTGACTATATTCTAATTCGTTCATGTTACCATAAATAATCTACGCTATTTGACAACACTTACATGCCCTACATACATATGCTTTTTGTCAAAAATATCCGTGAGCCTGACTTTCCATACATACACATCTTCCTGCGCAAACTGCTTGCTGCCCCCGCTCATGTCCATTCCTCCCTGAACTATCTTCCCGTCCCATTTGCAGGCTGACGATAATCCGTCCTGCCCCAGGTTATCCCAGTTCGTGTTCTTATCCTCTTTGTGGCAATCCCAAAGCAAATTTCCCCAACGGTCGAATACCCAGATATTATATTCCTTTACGCCGCGGCATTTGCCGAAGAAGAATTCATTGATATAATCCTGGTTCGGTGTAAAGCAGTTGGGAATATAAAATTCATACTCCGGCAGCAATTCAACGGTATGACATACGGTATCCCAGCATCCGTACTGATTTTTTATATTGATGCAAACATTAAATGAATAATAATCATTATTCGTAGCAACAAACGAATAGGAATGTGTGGGGCTCATGTTCAAACTATTTACACTGTTCCCGCTATCTTGCGGTGTGCCGTCACCGTAATCCCAAACCCAGCTTGTCACGCCCGGATTCGGTGTCCACAGGTTACAAAAAGAAAACAGAGGATAGGTTACCGGCGCCTGATGCGGAGCCACACAAAACTCGGCGTTAGGCCAGGGATATACCTGCACCATCGGAAGGGTGATCGTGTCTTTACAACCAAAGTTGGTTGTAGCGATCAGCGTTACACTGTAGCTTCCGGGAGCTACATAAAGAATATTCTGCGGGTTCTGGGATGTTGAACTTGACGGACTTCCGCCGGAAAATGTCCATAGCCAGCTGCTGACCGAACCGCTGGCGGATGTGGACAGATCCATGTAATTGTTTACAACCGGCGAACATCCATCTTTGGGTGCTGAGAAATTGGCTACCGGCGGATCATATACTACAAGCGGTACAGATACAGTATCCTTACACCCTTTCTGTGTGGTAACAATAAGCGTGGCCGTATAACTTCCGGCAGCAGCGTACATATGCAATGGATTCTGCTGCGTGGCATTGGCAGTAGCGTCCCCGAAATTCCAGTTCCATGAAGTGATCTGATCACCTGTTGGTGCGATAGAAGCATCGGTAAAACTGGTATTAAAATGCAAGCATACACTGTTCACATTGATCCCGGCCACCGGCAAAGGATTTACAGTTGCCGGCAAAGTTATGGTGCTTTGGCATGCGCTGTCAGTTGTAACTGTCAGGATAACAGCGTATGGGCCAAGACCGGTATACACATGACAGGGATTCTGAATATTGGAAATATTATTTGCTCCTGAATTAGGGTCGCCGAAGTTCCAGTTCCAGGAAGAGATAGCACCCGGGGTAACTGATGAAAGATCGGTGAAACACGTATTGTCATGATAACAAACAGGCACCAAACTGAAATTGACCACAGGCAGCGGATTGACAACTACAGTAATAGTGTTTGTGTCTTTACATCCAAAATTATTAGTAACGATCAGCGAAACCGTATACGTTCCGGGGTTGGAATACGTATGTGTAGGATTTTGGGTTGTATTGAGTGCGCTTCCATCACCAAAATTCCAGCTCCAGTTAGTGACTGTATTATTTCCGGTTGTCAGATCGGTAAAACTGTTCACGTTATTAAAACAAACGTTAGGACTGCTGAGGTTTGCAACCGGCAGGGGGTTAACTACAACCGGCTGAGTTACCGTAGCCGTGCATCCTTGCTGGCTTGTCACTGTGAGATTTGCTGTATAATTTCCGGGAGGGTAAACGACTGTAGGGCTTGACGCAGTTGATGTCGCAGGGGTGCCGCCCGGAAAAAGCCATGCAGTAGAAACAATGGGGTCGCCTGCAGCAGCAGTTGAAGAGTTGGTGAAAGTAGTTGGAAGTCCCGCACAAACAGGAACATTTGAAAAAGCAGCAACAGGCAATCCCAAAACATTGACAGGTAAAGAAATAGTATCTGTACACCCGGTCTGAGAAGTAACGATCAAAGTTGCCGTGTAGGTACCTGCCGGGTAAGTCACAGTTGCTGCCGAAGTGGTGGCCGTAGAAGGGGTGCCGCCGGGAAAACTCCAGTTCCATCCTACGACAGGACTTCCGTTAGAAGTAGTACTAACATCTGTAAAGTTCACCGTACCACAATTAACCGTTGATGTAAAATTAGGGGTAATGGTCATCGGTACCGGAACATATGTCATGTGAAAATTACATCCTGATGGCTGTTTTACATCAACAGAAAAAGTATCTCCTGGCAATGGAGAAGGCGTAATACATTGTGATGTTGCGCTGGGTGGCCCTGTATATGGATTTCCATTCTGGTACCATTGATAGGTATAACTGATTGCCGGATCATAGGGAGCACAAATGGATGCGGGCTGCCCGACACAAAATGCAGAAGCAGAACCGCCAAGAGGTTTGCAAGTAAAATCCCAGTAGGAATGAGCCCAGTGACCACCCTGAGCACAATCCACATTCAATATAGTGATGGTGAGGGTCTGGCCTACATAGGCAGATAAGTTTACCCCTACGATCGTCCAGGGTTTGTAGTAGGTACTGATACCGCAAGTTGCCGTATAAAAACCAGGAAGATTAGGTCCGCCTGTATACCTGAAACATCCGCAGGGAACAGGATTGCCCGACTGATCTCTGATGCAAAGATCCACAAAAGGCTGATCACTGACCGAGTGCCCTGCATCCTGAAGCACCATTGCATATGCAAAAATAAAATTTGTATCCTGTGCTGTAACGGTTAATTGATAAACCAATTTTTCTGCTCCGTAACCATTCGTTTGCGGCTCCCCTATCTGGATAGACGTGTTTCCAAATCCGGGCGCAACAACGGGAATAGATGGACTACCGGCAGCAGTTCCTGGAGTACAAGGATCTACTCCGGCGCCGGTTGTTAAATTAAACCGGGGACCTGCAGGAGAGGCCATAGGAGTTCCCCATGCCTGGCTGCCCGAATTAGCAGTGCCGGGAGTTGCCACCCATGAACCCCATCCGCTTTCAGCACCCATATCGCTGCAAGCGGCGAAAGGAATCGGATTATTGTTGTTGTTTCTCAATTGAGGTAATTGCGCATCTCTTGTATTTATTAATTTTCTTTCAGCAATAAACTTATCGATCAAAGGCCCGGGAACGCCATCATTCTTCATTTGTTCACGTAAAGTAGTTTCATTGAAAACGGCACCGTCTAACCTGATCATTTTCCCCTTACCTCCTGCCGTTTGAGGAGTTTCCTGTGCTTGTATCAAATTAAGCGAAAAGAGAAATGCACAAAGAGAAACAGAGTGCACAAGGGGAGAGTAAAATTTATTCATAGGTTGAATCTTTTTTCGTAAACGTAATTTATATGCTTAAATATAGTACAATAGCTGGTTGTATCAATTAGGAGCCGGTTATTTTATTTATTATTTATTCTATTATTTAACTATACTCACATGTCCTATATACATATGTTTCTTGTCAAAAATATCCGTGAGCCTGACTTTCCATACATACACATCTTCCTGCGCAAGTTGCCCGCTGCCTCCGCTCATATCAAAACCACCCTGCACCACTTTTCCGTTCCATTTGCAGGCCGACGATAATCCGTCCTGCCCCAGGTTATCCCAGTTCGTGTTCTTATCCTCTTTGTGACAATCCCAAAGCAAATTTCCCCAACGGTCGAATACCCAGATATTATATTCCTTTACGCCGCGGCATTTGCCGAAGAAGAATTCATTCGTATAATCCTGGTTCGGTGTAAAGCAGTTGGGAATATAAAATTCATATTCCGGCAGCAATTCTACCGTATGGCATATGGAATCCCAACATCCGTACTGGTTTTTCACATTAAGACAAATCGTATAGGAATAAAAATCATTGGCGGTTGCCGTTGCAGAATACGAATGAACCGGATCCGTATTGCTGCTGTCCAATGCAGATCCATCTCCAAAGTTCCATGACCATTGCGTTACATCTGAAGACCACAGGTCGCAGAAATTAAATACCGGGGATGTTGCCGGCGCCTGCTGCGGTGCCACACAAAACTCTGCGCCAGGCCAGGGATATACCTGCACCATCGGAAGGGTGATCGTGTCTTTACAGCCGAAGTTGGTTGTGGCGATCAGCGTTACACTGTAGCTTCCGGGAGCTACATAAAGAATATTCTGAGGGTTCTGGGATGTTGAGCTTGACGGACTTCCCCCGGAAAATGTCCATAGCCAGCTGCTGACCGAACCGCTGGCGGATGTGGACAGATCCATGTAATTGTTTACGACCGGTGAACATCCATCTTTGGGCGCTGAGAAATTGGCTACCGGCGGATTGTAAACAACCAGCGGGATCTGTGCCGTGTCCTTACATCCTTTTTGTGTGGTGACAATGAGTGTGGCCGTATAACTTCCTGCCGTCGTATACATATGCATCGGGTTCTGCTGCGTGGCATTGGCTGAACCGTCTCCGAAATTCCAGTTCCATGCGGTGATCTGATCCCCAGCTGGTGAAATAGAAGCATCGGTAAAACTGGTATTTGAGTTCAGGCAAACACTGTTCACACTTATTCCCGCCACCGGCAAAGGATTGACCGTTGCCGGTAAGCTTATGGTACTTTGGCAGGCGCTGTCAGTTGTAACTGTCAGGATAACAGCGTAGGGGCCAAGACCGGTATACACATGACAGGGATTCTGAATATTGGAAATATTATTTGCTCCTGAATTAGGGTCGCCGAAGTTCCAGCTCCAGGATGAAATAGTGCCGGGGCTAACCGTTGAGAGATCGGTGAAACACGTATTGTCGTGATAACATACCGGCACCAGACTGAAGTTGACCACAGGGAGTGGATTGATTACTACCGTCGTTTTATTTGTGTCTTTACATCCAAAATTATTAGTAACGATCAGCGAAACCGTATACGTTCCGGGATTTGAATAAGTATGTGTAGGATTTTGGGTTGTATTGAGTGCGCTTCCATCACCAAAATTCCAGCTCCAGTTAGTGACCGTATTATTTCCGGTTGTCAGATCGGTAAAACTATTCACGTTATTAAAGCAAACATTATTTCCGCTGAGGTTTGCAACCGGAAGCGGGTTAACCACAACTGGCTGAGATACCGTAGAAGTACAACCCGATTGAGTGGTCACTGTCAGCGTTGCGGTGTAGTTTCCTGCAGGAAAAACTACGGTTGGATTAGACGCAGTAGATGTTGCAGGGTTTCCACCGGGAAAACTCCAGTTAGTAGAAACGATAGGATCGCCTGCAGGAGCAACTGAACTATTCGTAAACTGAGTAGAGAGGCCTGCACATACCGGTACGTTTGAAAAAACAGCCTGTGGCATTCCGGTAACTGTAATTACATGAATACTGGTACCAACGCAGCCGGACTGGGAAGTTGCAACGAGTGTTACAGAATACGTTCCTGGGGGAAATGTAACTCCGGTCGGATTCTGAGCCGTAGAAGAGGCAGGCGTTCCACTCGGGAATGTCCAGTTCCAGGCAGTTATCGGAGAACCATTGGGTGTTGTAGTTTGGTCAGTAAAATTTACCACTCCACAATTTACAGTGCTGGTGAAATTCGGGGTGATCGACATAGGTGTCGGAACATATATAATATGAAAATTACATCCGGAGGGCTGAATCACATCAACAGCAAATGTATCCCCTGGAACCGGAAAAGGAGTAATAGTCGGGCCGGTTGCGCCGGGGGCGCCTGTATAAGGGCCTCCGTTTTGATACCACTGATAGGTATATCCGATGAGCGGATCGACCGGTGCATCAATCGTAACAGCATTTCCCTGACAATAAGAAGAAGGATTGGTGGTCAGTACACCGCAGGAGAAATCCCAGTACGATTGCGCAAAGTGACCTCCTTGGGAACAATCCACGTTGGTAATTACAACAGTCAATGCCTGGCCGATATAACTTGATAAATTAACTCCAACTGTAGTCCATGGTTTATAAATAGATGCAGAATTTACATTGCAGCTGGAAGTATAAAAGCCGGGAAGATTGGAACTGCCATGATATTTCTGGTAGGAACAAGGCAATGTATCTCCGCTTGCATCGAGAATTTTAAATTCTACGTAGGGTTGATCTTGAATCGTATGGCCAGGATTTTCCAGAACAAAAGCATAGGCATACAGAAAATTGGTATCCATCGCAGTGACTGTAAGCGGATAAATAATCTGCTCTGCACATCCTAAATTACATCCTCCTAATGAACCATTGGTTTGTATCTCCCCTAACTGGATGGAAGCAGAGCCAAAGTTGGGAGCAACAACAGGAATGGAAGGAGCTCCGGCAGCAGCTCCCGGCGTACAGGCATCAATCCCGGCGCCGCTGGTAAGATTAAACCGGGGCGCTGCAAGCGGAGCGCCAATGGCTCCCCATGTCAACGTAGAATTTCCACCAAATATGTCGTACATATAATCACCGGTCTGTGCCTGCCAAGCGCCCCATCCGCTTTCTCCTCCCATATCACTGCAAGCAGCATGCGGAACCGGTGTCACACTGTTTCCAAGTTTCATTAACGAATTCCATTTTATTTGTCTTCCGGTTTTAGCTAACGCGATCCTGTCTTCCACTAATTTATTGATAACCGCCTCAGAAAGCCCATTCGCTTTCATCTGTTTACGGAAGATCCCTTCATCCTCCCAAATCAGATTTTTGTTAGAACCCGGATTGACTTCCTGCGGGGTAACAGGGTCCTGGCCCATTGCCCTGAAAAATAATAATGAAAAAGCAAGGAGAAAAAATATTCTCCTGAAAATAAAATGATATGCCCCTGTTCTGGCGAACAAAGTACAATGTTGAGGAAGGTGATTTTTTTGTTTCATAGGGGGATGTTGGGAATATTATATAAGGTCTTTGGCGATTTATATAAATTTTATTTACTGATAACTATTTTCCCAGAATGAGTTGATAGTTCTCCGTTACTTTCTTTTACAACTGCCTTCCAGGTAAAGAGATCTCCTTCCTTTACAACGGAACCGGTTTTAGGGTTCATTCCATCCCAGGGTGAATTTCTGTCGGAAGTTGAATAAACCACATTGCTGGATCCGTCAAAAACGGTCAGGGTAAAAGTGCAGTTGTCATCAAATGAAGGCATCCAGGTATCATTCACATTGTCTCCGTTGGGCGTGAAAGAATTAGGAGCAAATAATTTATTTTCCACTTTCACCTCTTTGCTGACAGTGGTTATGCATCCTGAATTATTTTTGGCTGTTAAAATCACTTTGTAGGTTCCGAATTGAGCAAACGTATGTTCCGGGTTTTGACCGGAAGCTGTTTTCCTGTCACCGAAATCCCATTTTAGTTCCGTTGTTTTGTCTGCACCGGCATCAAACCGGAAGGCGAGCTTATTGTCTTCATCCGGGCGGTAAGTAATGTCGGTGGACGGGGCACCCGCAACGGTAATATTATTTTTCTGTTCATCCGATTTTTTGTCGGCAAGTGAAGTGAGGCGGAGCTTGACAGAGAAAGTCCCGGAAGACTTAAATACATGTTTCGGATTTTGCTCAACCGAGGTTTCGCCGTCGCCAAATAACCATTTATACGTACATGGGATCTTGTTTTCATCCGCCGAAAATTGTACCGGTATTCCTTCGCAAACCTTATTTATATCGGCGTGAAAACCTGCTTTCAGAACCGATCCGGCATCTGCTTGCTGACTTATAACTGAAGGCAGCGCTGGTTTTTCATTCGGATTATTTTCCTGAACAGGGGTTTGCTTATTCTCCGCCGGAGCTTCCACTTTTCCCTGAGGCGCTGTTCTTTTCTCTGCTGATTGATCCTGAACCAGAGAATTTTTATCAGAAGCATTAACCGCCGCTGAATTATTTTCTTTCTGTGTTGATGAGCTGTTTTTTTCTTCAACCGGCTGATTTACATTTTCAGCAGGCTGCTGTTTTACGATAACCGGGTTTTCAACGGCGGTTTTTGCAGCATCCTTCATTTTATTTGATGAAGCGCTGAAATAATAGATCAACCCGGCAACTGCTATAACAGAAGCGGCTATTAAAATGTTTTTACCTGTTCTTGAAATTTTAGCTGGCTTACCAAAAGCCGAATCCAGGCGCGTATTCATATCCGCCCAATCAGCAGGATTGAAACCGGCTTGGTACGATTCCAGTGATGATTTTATATTCTGTTCAAACTTGTTTTTCATTTCCTATAAAATATTAATGCTGAAATTTTTTTATTTTATCTTCCAGCATTCTTTTCAAATTCGCTTTTGCTTTTGAATAATTTGATTTTGATGTTCCTTCACTGATTCCCAATTGCGCTGCTATTTCTTTATGTGTGAACTCATCGACTACATACATATTAAAGATCGCTCTGTATGCCGGAGAAAGTTTTTGCACTGCCTCCATTATCTGGGCCGGATTAATGCCATTGTATTCTTCACTTTCATTTTCATCTTCTATTACTTCCGCATTTGCATCAACATAGTCTGAGTCAACCTGAAAGATGGATTGTTTGTTTTTCCGGTAAGTATCAATGGCCGTATTCACCATAATTTTTCTTACCCAACCCTCAAATGACCCGCTTTTGCCAAAATCCGAAATATTGGAGTATACTTTTATGAATCCTTCCTGAAGTATATCTCTTGCTTCTTCATGATCCTTTGCATAACGCATGCAAACACCGAGCATTTTTCCGTAATACAACTTGTAAAGAACGTGTTGGCTGTTCCGGTCGCCTTTTATGCACCCTTCGATCAATGCCTCGATCTTCTCTTTTCCGGTTTCAGTCATCGCATCTGATTATAAGACGCAGGATTAATAAATGGTTGCCTGAGAAATATTTGTTTTTTATCCTATTTTGATTGTCAAAGGAAGTAAAAGGAACTCAAAAAACCAAATTTTTAAAGCTTTTTGTTTTGAGTATAATAAAGGTATAGAAGAGGAGAAAAATGAGAGGTAACCCGTGATTAATAAGGAAGAAATTACCACATAAAAAATGCAGTCCGATTGCCAGGAAAATACAGGTTTATTAGGTCAGTTTCTGATAGGTCTGCCACCACCGGTCAGGCACTTCTTCTTTAGTGGCTTCTTCATAATCTTTATAGGAACAAGGAACCAGGCACTGACGCTCGAACTTTAATTTCTTTTGTGAAGGATATGGCACTTCCATCCACCAGCGGTCGGAGCGTTTGGATTTATAAAACACAATTTCATTTTTATGCTCCTTGATGGAAACCCGGTATTTCAGGTAATCGGATTTCTTCCGGAACGGAAAATCCTGGAAACGCTTATAATACCCGTCAATGAAATACCAGATCATCTGCGCCAGGAGGTGAGCCGTTTGTCCGCGCTTATCGTAATCCGGATTGAATTCAAAAAAACCTATCGCGCTCAGCTTATCACTGAGCCCCGCATACCGTGTGATCATGCAGGCTTCTTCCCCGTAAAAACCGTTGGGAGATGCGTTACCGTTTCCGGGAGCATCGCTCATCCGGATGGCTGACATATCGAAAGAAAGAAGATCGGCATGGCGCACAATGGGTTCCACCTGCTCCATATCGCTGCGGACTTCTCCTAAACGATACGCGTCAAAATAAAGTTTATGAAAAAGGTCTACTTCCTTTTGCGCTGTGAAATAGGTTTGGTAGCCGATGTTGCTGTAATTAAAAAGTATGTTGGGCTGATGAAGGATTATTTTCCCGACATACGCTGAAGAATTAAATTCTGAATCCGGGCCCCCGATGTCAAACCGCGCATCCACATCGACCAAGTTAATGGTCGGTTCTATTTTATCAAACGCTTTGTAAATCGGGAAAGTGAGATCCTGCCCGCCGCCAATGACGATAGGAATGATCTTGTTCCTGATGAGTTCGTGGCAAACGGCTGTGAGAGCAAAATAAGAATCCTTTACCGCATGGCCTTGTTTTATATTTCCGAGATCGGCAATCCGTGGTTTGTATTTTCCCTTGAACAGATTGTAGAGATACGGGCGTACGGCATTGGCGGCCTTTCCGCTTCCTTCATTATTGATCGCCCTCCGCTCCTCCTCTGCCCCGACCAACGCGAGGTGAACTCCTTTCAGTTCAGGAAAAGGTTTATCGGGCAGATATTTTCGGATGGAAACGCCCAGTGTATTTTCCGGAAACTGCGTTCCGTTTTCAAGTTCTATTGGGGAAAAAAATTGAGAAATGTCTTCCATAAAGTCATGCTGAACCTGATTCAGCATCTAATGATTAGTAAGCAAATTTAAGTGAGTCGTCATTGCAAGCGAAGCGAAGCAATCGCAGTTATCAACAGAGTTTTGAATACTCTACGAATTACGAATGAGGTCGAATATACGAATCCGAAAAATTTCAATGAAAAAGAAAATGGATGATAAAGATTTGAAAGCCGAAATTATTTCCGCTTCCCGGCAAACTTTCTTTTCGCTTTGATAATCTTCAGCTTGGGAGTTTTAGGGGGAGCTGCTGGTTTCTTGCTGCCGGCTTGTGATTTGTGATTTGTGATTTGTGACTTTTCTGTCGTTACTTCTGGCTTTTGACTTTTAACTTTTGCCTTTGGTTCCTTCTTCGCCTTTTTTATTCCTGCGATCACCAAACATTCTTCCAATGTCATATCAAGCGGCTCTTTACCGGAAGGTATTTTGAAAAACTTTTTACCGGACTGAATGCAGGGGCCCCATCGCCCGATCACCACTTTTACGCGGCGGTCCTCCTCCCAGGATTTGATATGTTTTTCTTTGTCTTTCTGAATTTTTACTTTCAGGATTTCGATGGCTTCTTCCAGCGTGATGAGGAAAGGGTCAAAACGTTTTGCCAGTGATGCATTCGTGTTCCCGTATTTCAGGTAGTTGCCAAAAAAACCTTTTGCTGCAATTACCGGCATTCCTTCCCATTCCCCAAGTGTTCTCGGCAACCGGGGGCCGGTAAGGATTTCCACGGTACGCTCTAATGTTATAGTGAACGGATCTTCTGTTTTCGGAAGAGATACAAATTCATTCTTGTACTTTATGTAAGGACCAAAACGGCCAATGCTGACCATCACGTCTTCATTCTCGTGTTTGCCGAGTGTGCGCGGCAATTTGAAAAGATCAAGGGCATCTTCCAGCGTAATGGTTTCTATGCTCTGTCCTTTTCGAAGCGATGCATACTTGGGTTTTTCTTCATCGTCCTGGTGCCCGATCTGGGCCATGGGACCAAACCGTCCGATGCGAACCAGCACCTGGCGTCCTGATTTAGGATCTTTCCCTAGAATTTTTTCGCCGCTCTGCCGTTCCGAACTTCCTTCTGTGGATTTTACAGTCTTATGAAAGGGTGTGTAAAATTCTTCCAACATTTTTTTCCAGGAAAGTTTTCCTTCTGCAATTTCATCAAACTCCTCTTCCACATACGCGGTGAACTTATAATCCATGATCTGCGGGAAATACCGCTCCAGAAAATCATTCACCACCATGCCGATATCCGTAGGATATAATTTGCCCTTCTCCGCTCCGGTTATTTCCATCAAGCCTTCGGAAGAGAGCGCTCCGTTCTTAAGTAAAAGTCTTTTGTAATTCCGTTCTCTTCCTTCGTGAACTTCTTTTGCCACATAATTCCTTTTTACAATGGTCGAGATCGTCGGCGCATAGGTAGAAGGACGGCCGATACCCAGTGATTCGAGTTTTTTTACCAGGCTTGCTTCTGTATATCGCGCCGGTGGTAATGTAAATCTTTCCGTTGCGGAAATCTCTTCCATTCCGATCTCCTGTCCGACATTTACCGGGGGAAGGATTCCTTCTTCATTTTCTTCTTCTTCATCGGTCCCCTCCATATATACTTTCAAAAATCCATCAAACAAAATGATCTCTCCTGTAGTTACAAAAATATCTTCCGATCTATTCTGTCCGAGCGTGATCACCGTTTTTTCAAGTTCCGCATCGGCCATCTGGGAGGCAATGGCGCGTTTCCAGATCAGGTCATACAATTTCCGCTGCTGTTCATCATCCACATCTGCACTTCGGTTGCTGAAGAAGGTAGGGCGAATGGCTTCGTGCGCTTCCTGGGCATTTGCGGACTTAGTATGATATTCTCTTTTCTTCCAGTAATGATCTCCGTACTGACGGTTGATCTCATTCTTAGCAGCATTCAATGCAAATCCGGAAAGTGTTACCGAATCAGTACGCATGTACGTGATCTTTCCTGCCTCATATAATCCCTGGGCAAGTCGCATTGTTTGCGAAACAGAATAACCGAGTTTGCGGCTAGCTTCCTGCTGAAGAGTGGACGTGGTAAAAGGAGCGGCCGGCGTTCTTCTCGACGGCTTTTTTTCAATATTTTTTACCGAAAAAAAAGCGCCATTTAATTTTTCAAGTAATTCCTGCGCTTCCTGTTCTGATTTCAGTTTTGTAGGATGTTCTCCTTTAAATAAGGTAATCCTGCCGTTCTCCTCTTTAACAGAAAAAATGCCTGATACCTTATAATATGACTCTACTTTAAATTCATTTATTTCCCGTTCCCGTTCAACCAGTAATTTAACAGAAACAGACTGCACACGTCCCGCGGAAAGGGACGGACGGACTTTCTTCCATAATATAGGAGATAGTTCATAGCCTACCAGCCGGTCTAAAATCCTGCGTGCCTGCTGGGCATTAACAAGATTCTCATCAATTTTTCTTGGATTGGCCAGTGCTTCCTGGATGGCGGTCTTGGTTATCTCATGATAAACTACCCGCTTGGTAGTTTTAACGCTGAGCCCCAGCGCCTCGCACAAATGCCAGGCAATGGCTTCTCCTTCGCGGTCCTCGTCTGTTGCAAGCCATACGGTTTCTGCTTTCTTTGCAAGCTGCCTGAGTTCAGCGACCACCTTTTTTTTGTCGGAAGAAATTTCATAAGCGGGCTCAAATCCTTTTTCCACGTCAACGCCCATTTCTTTTTTGGGAAGATCGCGGATATGCCCAATGCTTGATTTTACAATAAACTCACTTCCCAGAAATTTTTCAATGGTTCTGGCTTTAGCCGGCGACTCAACGATAACGAGGTTTTTTGCCATAATTTTCAAAAAACGTTTTACAATTATTTTTCTTCTCCAGTAATTGTAAGACGCGCAAGATCAAATTAAAGTTGCAAAGGAAATCATTTTTTCCTTTCCAAAAATTATTTACTTTTTGGAAAATCGATTTTTCACTATGAAAAAATGATCGAAAAAAAATTATTTTCTGACAAGCTTTACAACGCTTTCAACATGCGCGGTGTGCGGGAACATGTCAACGGGCTGAATTTTCTCTGCCCGATATTTTTCGCTTAGGATAGAAATATCGCGCCCCTGCGTGGCCGGGTTGCAGGAAACATAAATTATTTTTTCGGGGGCCAGTTCCAGCATCTTCCGAGCCACATCTTCGTGCATGCCCGCACGCGGCGGATCGGTGATGATCACATCGGGCTTTCCGTGTTCTGAAACAAAATTCTCGTTCAGCATATCTTTAATATCGCCTGCGAAAAATTCTGTGTTGGTGATCGCATTCAGCTCTGAATTTATTTTTGCGTCCTCGATCGCTTCCGGAATGTACTCGATGCCGACCACCTTTTTTGCTTTCCGTGCAACAAAGTTGGCAATGGTTCCGGTGCCGGTATAAAGATCGTAAACCGTCTCATTCCCTTTCAGTTCAGCGAATTCCCTTGCCACTTTATACAGCTCATATGCCTGAAGTGAATTGGTTTGAAAAAAAGATTTCGGGCCGATCCGGAACCTCAGTCCTTCCATCACTTCCTCAATAAAATCATTTCCTGAAAAGGATTTTACCTCCAGGTCAAAAATGCTGTCGTTTGCTTTTGGATTGATCACATACTGCAGCGAAGTGATCTGCGGAAACTTTTTTGCAAGATGGTTCAGCATCTTTTCCCTTTCCGCCTTGTCCTCGTAAAAAAACACTACGACCACCATCCAATCCCCGCCGGAAGTGTTCCTTATTATAAGGTTCCTGAGAAATCCTTCCCGCTTCCGTATATCGTGAAAGCCGAGTTTGTTTGCCAATGCATATTCTTTCACTTCCAGCCGGATGGCATTCGACGGTTCTTCCTGCAAATGACATTGTTCAATATCCAGCACCTTGTCAAACAATTTCGGAATATGAAAGCCGAGGCCGGAATGAGAAATTGAATTCGGTTCAGCCGATAACGTCAGCGCAAGTTCATCGCTGGTCAGCCATTTCTTATTGGAAAAAGTGAATTCAAGTTTATTCCGGTAATTAAAAATATTCTTCGAAGGAATGATCGGCAGGAACTTACTCCCCTCTCCTTGGGGAGAGGGCCCGGGGAGGAGGCGTCCGATCCGGGTTAAAGCGTCCACCACATATTTATTCTTGAAGAACAATTGCGATTCATAGTTCATGTCCTGCCACTTGCAGCCTCCGCAGGTTCCGAAATGTTTGCAGCGCGCCTCTGTTCTTTTTTCAGAACGCTTGTGAAAAAGAATTGCTTTCCCTTCGCGGTAGTTGCTTTTCTTTTTGGTGATCTCCACATCCACCACATCGCCGGGAATCGCATGATCGATAAAGGCAACAATATTATTTATCCGGCCGATACCTTTTCCTTCCGTGCTGATATCGGTGATCTCAATATTTTGAACTATCTGACGCGGATTTTTCACTTTACAAAGGTAACAGGAACTGGATGTACCACAATTTTGGAGCGCGTCGGTTCGAGTAGCGAAGGCTCTGCGAAGCGTATCGAGAACAGATTATTTGTACACGCATCTCGATACGTCCCGATAAAATCATCGGGACTACTGATGTGACATTGAAATTAAATTTTTCCTAATCCATCTGCATCTGCTTTACTCCCTTTGAATCTTGTTATTTCATATATTTGCCATTCAATTTTATAGCTATGGAAACAATGGAAAAACAATCAGCAGCACAACTCATGATGGAACTGGAGAGCCGTTACGGCGCTCATAACTACCATCCCCTTCCCGTAGTGCTCGACCGCGGCGAAGGCGTTTTTGTTTGGGACATGGACGGAAAAAGATATTTTGATTTCCTTTCCGCTTACTCGGCCGTTAACCAGGGACATTGTCATCCAAAGATTTTAAACGCATTGCTGGACCAGGCGAAGAAATTAACGCTTACTTCACGCGCATTCTATAATTCATCGCTGGGTGAATATGAAAAGTTCGTTACCAAATATTTTGGATATGAAAAGGTGCTTCCGATGAACACCGGCGCAGAAGGCGTAGAGACCGCGCTGAAGCTATGCCGCAAATGGGCATACGAGAAAAAAGGGATTGCTGCGGATCAAGCGAAAATAATTGTCTGCGAAGGAAATTTTCATGGACGCACGATCACCATCGTTTCTGCTTCTTCCGATCCGGATGCAAAAAAGAATTTCGGACCATTCACACCGGGAATCGTTACCATTCCTTACAATGATGTAAAAGCGCTTGCTGAAGCATTAAAAGATAAAAACGTTGCCGGATTTTTAGTAGAACCGATCCAGGGCGAACGCGGCGTGATGATCCCGGATGAAGGATATCTTGCAAAATGTTTTGAGCTATGCAAAAAAGCAAATGTGCTGTTCATCGCCGATGAAATTCAAACCGGGCTTGGCAGAACCGGAAAACGTTTGTGCTGCGACCATGAAAATGTACGTCCCGATATTTTAATCTTAGGAAAAGCGCTTGCAGGAGGAATCATTCCTGTCTCTGCAGTGCTGGCTGATGATGATATCATGCTCTGCATCAAACCCGGCGAACACGGCTCCACGTACGGAGGAAATCCGCTGGCGTGCAAAGTAGCGATTGCAAGCCTGAAGGTGATGGACGACGAAAATCTTTATGAGAATTCGTACCGCTTCGGAAAAGTTTTGCTTGCTGAGCTGAAAAAGATCCAAGCTGAAAAACCGGAAGTTGTTTTAAATGTAAGAGGCAAAGGACTTTTTGCCGCCATCGTGATCAAAGAAAGAAAAGGAAAATCAGCCTGGGAACTTTGCCTGGCGTTGAAAGAGAACGGATTGCTTGCAAAACCAACTCACGGAGATATCATTCGCTTAGCGCCGCCGCTGCTCATCACTGAAAAGCAGTTGATGGAGTGTGTTGATATTTTGCGGAAAACGATTCTTGCGTTTTAAGTTCTCCGACCCCGCAGGGGTCGCATGATTATAGGGAAATCACCATTCTATAACCACATGACCCCTTCGGGGTCAAACCTTCCTTGTCGAAGGATCTAAAAACTATTTTGAAATTTTAGTTCTGTCGCACACAAAAATCCAGTTCTCCGTGCGCTGGATAAAAACCCTGTTCCATTCTACATTACCCATCAGGCGGTTCATCTGCTTGTACAGGTTCGCTCCTTTATCCCTGATCTTTTCGTTATAGATAACCAGGTTGTAAAATAAAATTCCCCTGTCGGATAAACAATTATTTACAGCCGCTAGAAATACGTCATCCGAAAACTTATCCGGGATATCAATATCCACAAAGACATCCATCGCGATCAGGTCGAACTTCTCCGTGCACAGCCGGACAAAATCATAAGCGTCTTCGCAATGCAGTGAAAGACCGTTGTAGCTGCCGGCGTTAAAATATTTTTTTGCCAGTTCGATCACCACCTCATCCTTTTCGATCCCGGTGATTTTAATATCCTTTTTGTATTCATCCCGCAGGATGCTCGCTACGCTTCCGCCACCAAAACCAAGGATCAACGCATTTTTAATTTCCCTTTTTTTTATTCTCAGCCGGCTGAACGCTACCTGGAAAACCCTGTGCAGCCCGCCGAACGAATAATTCACATGGGCCGTATCCAGCACATATCTTCCGTTGGTATAAAGTATCTCTATCTTCCCGCTTACTTCACTTTTCCGTTCTTCAACAGGATAGGTGAAAAGGAAACTGGAGAGATATTTGAAAATAGTATTCTTCACAAAAGTCAGTGGGAGAGTTTGCTCTTTTTTGCCTGGCGAATGCTGGCGTTCAGGTCAAATCCGATCAGCACCACCAGGGCGTTGAAATAGATCCACAGCAAAACCACGATCAGCGTTCCGATCGAACCATACAGTTTGTTGTAGGTTCCAAAATGATTTACGTAGAAGGCAAATCCTACGGAGGTGATCACCGATAGAATAGTTGCCAGCATGGAACCCGCCGAAGCAAATTTCCATCCGGCCTTCCGTGACGGGCCGAGGTAAAATGTAAATGAGATCAGCGCATAGAACAAAGCGAATAAAATGATCCATCTGCCGATCTGAACCAGGTAAAAAAGGAATTGCCCCGGATCAAACAGTTTTTTTAACGCAATCTCGCTGAAGATGATCAGGGCGATAGCGACCATCATCAATAACGTGCTGATGAAAACAAGGTAAAGAGAAATTATTTTTTGTTGGATGAATGTGCGTGTTTCAATTTCATGGTGTGTGGAGTTAAACGCAGTGATCAGCGCGCTGAACCCATTGGTGGAGAAATAAAGTGCGGAAACAAAACCGACAGAAAGCAAACCGCCGCGCTGGTTGGTTACAATATCCATGATCGTATCTTTTGTTGCTTCGTAGGCGTTGTAAGGCATAAAGTTTTGGAGCAGGCCCAGCAGCTGGTCCTGGAAATTTGCAATGGGAATATAAGGTATCAGCGTGAAAATAAAAATGATGGAAGGAAAGAGAGCAAGAAACAAGCTGAAAGCAACGGCCGAAGCGCGCATCGGCAGCGCTCCCTTGGTGATTGCTTTCCAGAAAAATCCGGCCACATCGTACATCGGCAGTTTTTCAAAACCCGGGAGAATAATTTTTTTCGAATTCCTGACAAAAAAGGTAACCAATGTTGAACTGACAATAAACTGAACTATTCTGATCCACATGAATAAAATTATTTTCGGGTTGCGTCTTCAACCCATTGCTTGCCCCATTCATCTATTTCTTGCTTGCTCCACAACTCCGGATAGAAGATTCTTTTTTGAAAACGCGGAGGCAGGTATTTCTGCCAGTTCGTTCCTCCCGTTGCTGCGACCTGTTTATCATCCTGCTGTAAATACCGTGCTGCTGATCTATAATGGACGAGAGGCCAGTTCACATTCACATTAATATCCAGCTGCCGCAATGCGTTGATCAGATCAATATTATTTTGATCCGCGGCCGGCAGCGATTTATATTTCGCCCAGATATTCTTCTCTTTATATTCCTTCGCGTGCTGAATGAACTGCTTTGAATATTTTTTTTCGAATTGCTTCAGCGTCAGCGTTTTTTTTCCGGTGGCCAGTTCAGTGGCTCCCTGTTTCCAGTAAATATGTTCGTACATTTCTTCAATAGAAGAATTTTTTTCTGCAAACTTCGCACGCACATCTTTATCCACCAGTTGCAGAAAATCCGTTGACGATATTTCGATCATGCGGTACTGTGCACTCTGAAATCCGCTGGCGGGAAGAAGCGCCATTCGGTAACTGAGGAACTGCTTCTGCTCCATTCCAGAACCCATGATATCGAACGATTTAGTTAGCGCTTCAAAATACCGGTTGATCCGCGAAATGCGTTCAGTAAAATACTTTACATCAAGCTTGTCATTCCAGCCCAGGTCCTCACCGTTCGGCATCACTTTTTTTCCGTTGTGTGCGATCTGCTCCAGTTCATGAAGCGAAAGCCGGAAATACAATTCCGTTATCTGGTGATAGACAATAAAGATCAGCTCGTCAGGAAAATCTGTTTTTGGATTCTGCAGCGTAAGCAGTTTATCTACATGCGTATAATCCCAATACGTCAGGTAATTGGAGATGAGAAGTCCGTCGAGGTAATTGGGCAGCGACTGGCCCATGGCCTGGTATTTCTCATCCAGTTTTTTGATGCGTTCGGTGATTTCGGGGGTTAATTCCATAAATAAATTTTGAATTTGGAATGGCGAATAACGAATGACGAATGTAGGAAGAATTTTCCTGATGTTATTTCCTGTATTCTGTATTCTAAGTGCAACTTAGTGCCCTTCGTGCCTTAGTGGTGAAGATTTTTTACCACTAAGACACTAAGAACACTGAGAAACACTAAGGCAAATATTAGTTGGAAACTCATTTCTTCTCAACGAGCGAAAGCGGATTGGCCAGCCCGGCATATTCCATCAGGTCCATTTTTACGGAGCCGACCAATATTTTCGCTTCTGCGCGCACCGGAACGCGGTTCTTGTCATCGGAGATCCAGGCGTTCATGTCTTCTTCTTTTTTGAACACGCGCCCTTTCTGAACGACGGGGCGGAATTTTATACAACGGATCTTTCCGATATCCGAGTTAATGGTCTCCTTTCCCATGTATTTTATTTTCAGCGGCCACACTTCGTTATCCACAAAGCAGGAGAACTCGAACACATCGCCTTCCTTTGCATTTGCAAAATCGATCGTACGCGCATAGTAGAATGCCGAGATCATATCCTGAACATTATCGGGTGTATCGAATTTCTTTCCGTCGCTGTCGACATTATTTTTATAATGATTGTAGATCTGGTTCTGGGTGATCTTGTATCCGCCTTCGTTCACACGCCGGATAAAAAGCCACGGCACCATGGCCTGTTCGTCGATATACGATTCATACCGGTCACGCACCATGAAGAACCAATCGAACGAACCGTAGGTGTAGCCAAGCCCGACCACGTGCAGCGTGTTGCGCCCGCCGATCTGTTTGTTCTCGTCGATCACCTGCATCAGCACCTCACCGGCGTTGATAAAACCATAGTGCATTCTGTACTTTAACGTTTCACCGCGTTTGAAAGCTTCGTTCTTTACAGTCCGCAATGAATCGCTCGGCGCCTCCTGCTGATCAAGTTCGCTGATGGAGGAAACACCATTCGAAGCCCTGACAAACAGCAGCGAAAGAATCGTTATGAAAATAAATTTGAAATTCGGATTTTTCATTGGTTGTAAATGGCAATTTGCATGCCATTGATTATACCACAATATTGACGATCTTTTTAGGAACAACGATGACCTTCTTCGGTTGCTTTCCTTCAAGGTATTTTTTTGTCTGATCAAAGGCCAGTACTTCCTTTTCAATTTCTGCCGGAGTCAAACTCAACGAAAGTTCTATATTGAAACGCATCTTTCCGTTGAAGGAAACAGGATACGCATACGAATCATCGATCGTATGTGATTCATTATAGACAGGAAACGGTGCGAATGAAATACTTTCTTTATGTCCGAGTTTGTTCCATAACTCCTCTGCAATGTGCGGCGCAAACGGAGAAAGTAAAATTACCAGCGGTTCAAGTATTGCACGCTTGTTACATTTCAGCTCCGTGAGCTCGTTGGTGCAGATCATGAAAGCGCTTACCGAAGTATTGAACGAATAATGTTCAATGTCATCCTGAATTTTTTTGATGGTCTTGTGAAGGGTCTTTAATTCGGGTTTGGTAGGTTCTTCGTTGGACACAGAGAATCGTTCATCTTGTCCTCCCCCCTGCCCCCCTCCGGAGGGGGACATGAACAGCCGCCAGAACTTATTCAGAAAACCAAACACGCCGCTGATGCCGTTGGTATTCCAGGGTTTGCTTTGCTCCAGCGGACCGAGGAACATTTCATACAAACGCAATGTGTCAGCGCCGAAGTTTTTACAAATGTCATCGGGAGTTACGACATTCCTTTTCGACTTAGACATTTTTTCAACTTCATCTGTAAGTAAGAAAAACTCATTCCCGACTTCATCTTTGCTCCAGCTAATTTTGTTTTCATAAACAGACTCCTTATAAAACGCCTCTCTTTTTTGCAGCTCTAACAACTTATTTCTAAAAAGTCTATTCTTATCATCGACATATTCAATTGGTATGTGTATAGGAGTTACTGATGAACATCGATAATTAACATTCTCAAAAACATGTATTGCGTTTACATGACACAAATGACCATTGGAGAATTCTGCACGAATATCATCAGGACTATATGGACTATCTCCTTGTGCCTCCAAGTGTTTATTCAAATCTGAAACGATCGATGATTTTTTCTCAGCCTCGACAAAAATATACCGGAACAACAACATTGATCTTCCCTGAATCATCCCCTGATTGATCAGCTTCTTTGCAGGTTCAATGACAGGAATCAAACCGAGGTCAAATAAAAATTTTGTCCAGAAGCGCACGTAAAGTAAATGTCCGGTGGCATGCTCGGCTCCGCCAATGTAGAGGTCAACATCACGCCAATAGTTGATCGAGTTTTTATCAGCAAATGCTTTATCATCCTCTGGTTTAATATGTTTTACATCCTGAACCATGTAACGCAAGTAGTACCAAGACGAACCAGCCCAACCCGGCATTGTGGTGAGTTCGAGTGCCCCGCCCACCCCGCCTCTGTCTCCTCCCCTCAAGGGAGGAGAAGTTACCCCCCCGTTAGGGTGATAGTACCAATCTGCTGCGCGTGCAAGCGGAGGTTCGCCCGTTTCGGTTGGAAGATATTTATCTACTTGCGGAAGTTCAAGGGGCAAATGTTTTTCTTCGATTACTTTTGGAATTCCCTTCTCGTAATAAATTGGGATCGGTTCGCCCCAGTAACGCTGCCTTCCGAAGATCGCATCGCGCAAACGGAATTGTGTCTTTCCTTTTCCGAGCCCGCGTTTTTCTATTTCCGAGATTATTTTTTTGATGGCGTCTTTTACTTCGAGTCCGTTGAGAAGATCGGAGTTGAGGCACTTTCCTTCTTTTCCATCGAAACATGAAGCCCCCTCCTGACCTCCCCCGTTAGGGGAGGAATTTACAGGTGGCTGTACAACCTGAATAATCGGTAATCCAAAATGTTTGGCAAAAGCAAAATCACGTGTGTCGTGTGCCGGAACGCCCATCACCGCGCCGGTTCCGTATCCTGCCAGCACATAATCTCCGATCCAGATCGGAAGTTTTTCTCCTGTGAACGGATGGATCGCATACGCGCCGGTGAATTGTCCGGTCACTTTTTTTACATCGCTCTGGCGTTCACGTTCGCTTCTGTTCTTTGCGTAGTGAACATATTCATCCACTGCTTTTTTATTTTCAGGAGTGGTGAGCCGGGAAACGAGTTCGCTTTCGGGAGCCAGCGTTATAAAGGTTACGCCGAAGACAGTGTCGGGTCGGGTTGTAAATACCTCAATCTGGAATTTGGAATCTGGAATTTGGAATTTGAGCGAGGATCCTTCCGATCTCCCAATCCAATTCCTCTGCGATTCTTTGATGGATTCGCTCCAGTCTATCTTTTCAAGATCGTTCAGCAAGCGGTTGGCATACGCGGTGATACGCAAACTCCATTGCGGCATCAGTTTCCGTTCCACCGGATAACCGCCGCGCTCGGAAACTCCGTCTTTCACTTCTTCATTTGCCAGTACTGTTCCGAGTTGCGGACACCAGTTCACCCAGGCTTCGCTGAGATAAGCGAGACGGTAGTTCATCAGCACATCGCTTTTTTCTTTTTCGGAACATTCATTCCAAAACTTTTCTGCCTCCCCGATCTTAACTTTTGAATTTTGACTTGAAAACTTTTGAATTAAATTTTGAATCAATTCCGCCTTATCTGTTTCAGGATTGTACCACGAGTTAAAAAGTTTCAGAAATATCCACTGCGTCCATTTATAATAGTTCGGATCGGAGGTCTGAACTTCTCGAGTCCAGTCAAATGAAAAACCGATTTTATCCATTTGCTCGCGATATCGCGCAATATTTTCTTTCGTGGTTTTTTCAGGATGCTGTCCCGTTTGAATTGCATACTGTTCCGCGGGCAAACCGAACGAATCATATCCCATCGGATGCAGTACATTGAAACCTTTCAGGCGTTTGTAGCGGGAAACAATATCACTGGCGATGTATCCAAGCGGATGTCCGACATGCAAACCGGCTCCGGAAGGATACGGGAACATATCCAGCGCATAGAATTTTGGCTTAGCGGAATTGTTCTCCGCACGGAATGTTTTATGCTCCGACCAGTATTCCTGCCACTTTTTTTCTATATCGCCGAAAGGATAGGCCATAGGGGTGCGAAGTTAAGAGAAAAGTTAATTGTTGCCTGTCTGTCGAGGAGTTGGGTGTAAGAAATATTGCACTAACAGTCAGTTCGAGTAATCCCGATTTATCGGGATGTATCGAGAACGGATTGGAATACACATCTCGATACGGTTTCCAGAGCGAAACCTACTCGATGTGACCTTATATAAAAAAACAAAACCAGTGCAGTTTTTCTTACGCCCGAAGAGATAAATCGCAAATCCTTTATGGACATTGGCAATTAACATTCCTATACTGAAAACTCCAGGCTTTCACTTTTAACTTTTAACTTTTAACTTTTAACTTCGCCCCATGTCCGACAAGCCCAGGCGAAAAAAGATACAGACCTCGTCTATCATTACCGTGATCAGCATCTCGCTGGTGCTGTTCCTGGTGGGATTGCTCGGTATCTTCCTGATCAGCGCGAAAAAAATTTCCGATCACCTGAAGGAAAACATCGGGTTCCATGTATACCTCAAAGACAATGCAAAAGAAGATGAGATCGAACGGTTACAGAATTTTCTGAAAGCGAGCAGTTATGTTAAATCGAGCAAGTACCTGACGAAAGATTCAGCTGCAGCGCTTTTCAAAAAGGATGTAGGAGATGATTTTGTGAAGTTCATCGGGTACAATCCCCTTCCCTCCTCCGTAGAAGTTCAATTAAAAGCCGACTTTGCCAATCCCGACAGCATCGCCTGGATAAAGAACCAGATCACGGAGTTCAGCAGCGTGAAAGAATTTGATTACCAGGAATCGCTGGTCAACCTCGTCAATAAAAATGTGAACCGCATTGTGCTGGTTCTATTGATCTGTATCGGGATCCTCACACTCATCGCGCTCGGCCTTATCAATAATACCATTCGGCTTGCCATTTACTCCAAACGATACCTTATTAAAACGATGCAGCTGGTGGGCGCAACGGGAGGCTTCATCCGGAAGCCGTTCTTGCTGAACGGGCTGAAACACGGCATCCTCTCCGGCGTCATTGCATGCACGATGCTGTGGGCGATCCTTTTCACAGCTACAAAAAAAATTCCGGACCTGGAACCGCTGACCGACATGCAGATGATGCTGTATCTTTTCGGAATCGTACTGGCTTTAGGCGTGATCATTTCAGGCATTTCCACTTTTCTTTCCGTAAGAAAATACCTGCGGCTGAGTTCCGAGGAACTGTATTATTAAAAAATGTTAAAACCATTCGTAATCTTTCCATTTGAGAGAAGGCAAAACAGCTGTTTAGTTTTGATTCGTATATTCGTGCTCCCGATAGCGATCGGGATCGTAATCCGTAGTGTATGGCTAAAGAAAAATCAAAATCCCCGGCGCCAAAGGCAGCCTCTTCCGTTCCGGAGAAAGTTACTTTCTCATTCGGGAAAAATAATTACAAGATGATGCTGATCGGCGCAGCGGTTGTTGCCCTTGGCATGATCCTGATGATCGGAGGCGCTTCGGACGATCCGCATAAAATGTCAGATAAGATCTTTGACTTTCAGCGGCTGACACTGGCGCCCATCGTTATTATTGCCGGCTACGTTATTGTTCTGCTCGCTATCATTAAAAATCCAAAAGAATCATCCAATTAGCAAATTAGCTGATTTTAAAATTTGAATTTGTACATTTCATTTATTCATTTTCAAATCTTCAAATCTTCAAATTAATAATGACTTATCTTCAAGCGATCATTCTCGCCATCATTGAAGGCATCACCGAATTCCTTCCTGTCTCTTCCACCGGCCATATGATCCTTGCGTCCGCCGTGATGAAAGTGCAGGATGCCGAATTTGCCAAGACCTTTGAAATTGTAATTCAACTCGGAGCCATCATGGCGGTTGTTGTTCTTTATATCAAACGGTTTTTTGTAAGCATTGACATTTATCTTAAACTCTTTGCGGCCTTTATTCCCACCGGGATCATCGGCCTGCTTGCCTACAAAACCATCAAGGCCTATTTATTTAATCCCTACGTGGTAAGTGTGGCGCTGATCACGGGCGGGGTGATCCTGATCCTCCTTGACAAATGGACGAAGAACAAAAAATCCATCTATGAAAAAATAGAATCCGTTTCCTATATCGATGCCATGAAGATCGGTTTGTTCCAGTGCCTTTCCATGATCCCGGGCGTATCGCGCGCGGCGGCGAGTATCTTCGGAGGAATCTTTTCGGGATTTGACCGTAAACTTGCCACTGAATTTTCCTTTTTGCTTGCCATTCCCACCATGTTTGCCGCCACCGGTAAAGATCTGTGGGAATCCAAAGACATGATCCATGCAGATAATATTAAACTTCTTCTTATAGGAGGAGTCGTTGCATTCCTGTTCGCCATTGTTGCCGTGAAAGGGTTCATTGCTTTTGTTCAGCACTATGGTTTTAAGCATTTCGGATATTACCGGATCATAATCGGAATCGTATTTCTTGTAGTATGTTTATCCCTTGGAATTAAATTAACAACGTAATGCCAATTTTGCGAACACATGCAAACGCTGCGAATGACCTCTAAAATAGTTGGCTTTCATTAGTGGCATTCGCATCCATTCGGATTGTTTGCATTAGTTTATCTTTGAATTATGAAAATTACCCAAGACGATTTCTACAACGGCCAAACCATCCTCGTCAACAAGCCGAAGACCTGGACCTCTTTTGACGTGGTGAACAAAATGCGGAGCGATGTCCGTCATAATTTTCAGATCCCATTTGTGAAGATCGGTCATGCCGGTTCGCTCGATCCCCTCGCCAGCGGATTGCTTATAATATGTATAGGAAGATCGACCAAAAATATTGATCAGTTCCAGGGGATGGAGAAAGAATATACCGGAACGATGATGCTGGGCGCCACCACGCCTTCATACGATCTTGAAACACCCATCAACGAACGGTATTCCATCACGGACATCATCCCGCAGCACATTACCGAAGCGGCAAAAAAATTTGTCGGCGCGGTGTGGCAGTATCCGCCCAATTTCTCGGCTAAAAAAGTGATGGGAGAACGCGCTTACAACATTGCACGCAACGGCGGCCAGGCCGATGTAAGGCCGGTGCTGGTTAACATTTCCAAATTTGAGATCGTAAGCGTTCTTTTGCCGATGGTAGAGTTCAAAGTGGTATGTGGAAAAGGGACGTATATACGTTCACTCGTGCATGATATAGGAAAAGAACTCGGATGCGGAGCCGTACTTGCATCGCTCTGCCGTACCCGGATCGGAAAATACAAGCTAAAAGATGCCAGCGAGATCAAAAACTGGCTGGAAGCCGTTCAGCCCGTTGCGCCCAAAAAACGGATACCCGTCAGGACCGCTATGAAAAAAATGAAGGAGCGGGTCCTTCTCCGAAGCCGGCAGGCGAAGGATGAAGCAAAGGAAAGAAAGACCCTCGCTAAAGAGGAAGCAAAATTGTTAAGCAAAGCAAAACCACTCGCAGCCAAATCCCCGAAAGCAAAAAAATCCTCTTCAAAAAAATCATCGGCAGGTAAAAAAGGGAAGAAAAAAAAATAATTCACCCTCAGATTTCAGATTCAGCCGGAAAGAGCCTCTTTCTTTCAAAACGGATAAAATAAATCCCTGGAAACACTTGACAAGCCCTCTCCGGAAGAGTACATTCGCACCCTTTTTCAACAACCCTAAAAATTTATTATGAAATTATCCCAGTTCAAATTCAATTTACCAAAAGACCTGCTTGCTGAATACCCTGCAAAGAACCGTGAAGACGCCCGCATGATGGTGATTCACCGCGCTACGAAAAAGATCGAACACAAGAAATTCAAAGATATCATCAATTATTTTGAGCCGGGCGATGCCATGGTGATCAACAACACCCAGGTATTTCCTGCCCGCATGTACGGGAACAAAGAAAAGACCGGCGCGCGCATTGAAGTATTTCTTCTCCGCGAACTCAACCGCGAAAGTCGCCTGTGGGATGTGCTGGTGGACCCGGCGCGTAAGATCCGCATTGGCAACAAACTTTATTTTGAGAACAACGGCAACTCACTGGTTGCTGAAGTGATCGACAATACGACCTCGCGCGGAAGAACGTTGCGCTTCCTGTTCGACGGGCCGTATGAAGAATTCAAAACGCTGCTCACCAACATGGGGCAGACCCCGCTTCCAAAATACATCAAGCGCAAACCAGAACCGCTGGATGCTGAACGTTACCAGACCGTTTTTGCAAAAGTGGAAGGAGCCGTTGCAGCGCCTACCGCCGGGCTTCACTTCAGCCGCGAACTCGTTCGCAAACTGCAGATCCGCGGAATTAATTTCGCCGAACTCACCCTTCACGTTGGTTTGGGAACGTTCCGGCCGATCGAAGTGGAAGACCTCACCAAACATAAAATGGATTCGGAAGAAATGGAAATTCCCCAGGAAGCCGTTGATGTGGTGAACAAAGCAAAAGATACCGGAAAAAAAATATGCATGGTGGGAACAACGGCTATGCGCGCGGTTGAAACTTCTGTGTCCACGACCAACCGGCTAAAGCCGTTCAAAGGCTGGACGAACAAATTTATTTTTCCTCCTTACAACTTCCGGATCGCTGACAGCATGGTCACCAACTTTCACACGCCTGAATCTTCACTACTCATCATGGTGTGCGCTTTTGGCGGCTACGACCTGATCATGAAGGCATACAAAGAAGCCATCAAGGACAAGTACAAGTTCTTTACCTATGGCGATGCGATGCTGATCCTGTAAGAAGAAAATAATCCTATCCTTTGTTTTAATACGCTGGAAGGGGTAATGCATTAAGTTAAATCGCCGGACAACGTGATTCCTCTGGAACCTGATACCTTTTATCATGTTTATAACCGCGGAAACGGCAATGAGAAGATTTTTGCAAGTAATGGGAATTATTCCTTCTTCCTCAAGAAATACCGACTCTATATTTCCCCGATTGCACATTCCTACTGTTATTGCCTGATGCCTAATCATTTTCATTTTTTATTGAAAATAAAGAGTGAAGAAGAAATAATAAAACACCTTCAAGGTGCTACAAACCTATCACACCTACTATCAAATCAATTCAGCAAATTCTTTAATTCTTATGTAAAAGCATTCAACAAGCAGCAATCTAGGCGAGGAAGTTTGTTTATGAAAAATTTTAAACGCAAACCAATTACCAACGAAAAGTATCTTAGGAAAGTCGTGCACTACATTCATTACAATCCAGTTGAATCTGATTTGTGCAAAAAACCAACTGATTGGAAATTTTCCTCTTACAATGCTCTTCTTACAAATAAACCAACCCTACTTCTAAAAAAGGAAGTCTTAGATTGGTTTGAGGACAAAGAAAATTTTATTTACTGCCACCGTTATCCCCCTAAGGAAACGGGTATTGAGTAATCGAAAAGAACACCTGCAAGGTTTTTAAAACCTTGCAGGTGTAATAAACCCAGACTTCATGAACAAACTTTGTCAAGAAGTTTTCTGAAAAATAATTCAGAAAAATGTTGCCGTGAAGATAATTTTTACTTTATTTTGTATCAGTAAAATTTACAGGTAAGCAAAAAATATTTTCCGGCACCGTTTGAAAAAAAAAAGAATGACTGACATCCCTCTTAAGAAGTACGCGATCATCGTAGCCGGCGGCCACGGCACACGCGCCAACACACCGGTTCCCAAACAATTCATGAAGCTTGACGGCAAACCCGTCATCATGCATGCCATTACCAAATTTGCCGACGCAGGCCTGAACATTGAGATCATTGTCGTACTTAATAAAGACCAGGTTGCTTACTGGCAGGAACTCTGCAGGGAAAATAATTTCAATACAGAAGTGAAAATTGCCGACGGAGGAGAAAATCGTTTTGAATCCGTTAAGAACGGACTCGCGCTTGTAACCGAAGAAGGAATTGTTGCCGTGCACGATGCGGCACGCCCGCTCGTTAGTACAAAAACCATTGTCACCGCTTTCAAAGCGGCTGAAATGTACGGCAATGCCGTGCCGGCCATTCCGCTTACGGATTCCATCCGCCAGATCGATTCAACAAAAAGCATTGCCGTTGACCGCACGCGTTACTGCATCATCCAGACGCCGCAATGTTTTCTTACCAGCATTCTGAAAAAAGCCTATTCAACCGCTGAATATAAAATTCATTTTACCGACGACGCTTCTGTAGTAGAATCCAGCGGAGAAAAGATCCATCTCGTTGACGGCAATCCCGACAACATCAAGATCACGACTCCCCGTGATTTTATTCTTGCCGAAGCGCTGATGAAATACCGCCCTGTTGTTGCATCGGGCAACAAACTGAAACCGGCCGAAGAACTCAATTTATTGGGCGGGCAAAGCCAGGTGGCGTAAGATTAAGTAGAAGGAGTTCTCTGCCCCTTTGACAAACAGCATTATATCTTTATCCCAATAACAAGTATATCATCTACCTGTTCTAAATTCCCTTTCCGCTCTTTAAATGTCTTTTTGTTCAGCCAATGGCTTTTCAGCAACTATTTGGCTTTATATAAAAATACAGATAGCCATTATTCAATAATTAATTTTTTGGCTGCTGTTCCTTGTTCTGTTTGTATGCAGATGAAATAAATACCACTAAGCACTTCGCTTAAGTCTATTTCAATATTTGAGGAGGCGCCTATTTGCTTATACATACATTCCCCATAAACATTATAGATTTCAACACCTTTCATATTCAAATCAGTTACTTGACTTATTTTTACATTGAATTTTCCACTTGAAGGATTGGGGTGAATGAGTATTAAATTATTCAGCGATACATCATGAACTGAAATAGGATTATTTATCCTGTAAATATTTGACCGGGATGAATTAAGGTTCGTCACCATCGTTTGCGGATCTTTAATAATTGTCGGAGTGCAGCTAATATTCCACAATGTTTTTACACGCCAGGTGGCAGTGCTTTGATAAGTTGCATACGCTGGATCAGTATAAGATGTAGAAGAAGCGCTAAGGGTTTGAATGATTACATAATTTCCATTTGATAAATTATCACGTTGAAAGAGATAATTTTGAAGCGCAGGAACAGGCACGGCCTGCCCTTCTATCTGGTAATGATTCCAACTGAAGTTGCCGCTGCTGTTTTGAATATAAATGCTTTGATTAAAAAGACTCTTTGCGCTGATGTTTCCGCAGGAGTCTTTCACTGCAAGTTTGTATCGCCACGAGGTAACATTAGGATTGCCGTCAGCAGCATAAAGTGTGCGCACGGTATCGGCAAACATGCTTAAGGAATCATAAGGAACTTTGCCAATGATACCATAAGCGTTATTTGCCGTATCGCGGTAAATTAAAAACGTATCGCTATGCGCATAGGTGGTTTTATCCCATACAATTAAATTGTTTTGAGAAAGCGAATCAACTGTTATTAAACAGATAGAAGGAGCAGGCGGAGTGTTATTTCCGATACTTGTTGTTTGTGTAGCAATGCAACTGTTGGCATCGGTAATTGTTAACGTATAGTTGATTCCTGCAAGACCTGTTACTGCCGAGGTCGTTTGTCCGCTGCTCCACAGATAAGAATAAGGCGATGTTCCGCCAGAAACTGTTGAACTTGCGCTGCCTGAATTATCGCAATTGGAATTCGCAGGAGAGATAATTATGCTTATAACGTTTGGCTGGGAGATGGTAACGCTTGCAGTTGAAGTAGTGTTGTTTGCATCCGTAACCGCAACTGTATAATTTCCTGCTGCAAGTCCTGTTGCGGTTTGAGTTGTTTGAAGAGGAGATGAGTTCCATAAATAAGTGTAAGGAGTAAGCCCACCGCTAGTAGCAACGGCAGCGGTTCCGTTGGTTCCGCTATGACAACTTGCCTTGGTTGAATGAATACTGTCTATAACGATGGGGGGCAGATATTTAAATACCACACCATTATTGGTTGTGCCGCCCGTATTTGCCATTCCATATAAAAATGTTCCGTCATAGAATAGATCGCCACCGGGTTCTTTTCCGTTTGCAGCGCCGGCGAAGTCGAGCAGTTTGGAATACCCGGTTCCGTTAGATAATATTTTAAAAAGAACTCCCATATTGTTTGCCCCGCCCTGGTACGCCATACCATAGAGAATGCCTCCGTCTGCAACAAGAGATCCCTGAGGTTTGCTTCCGTTTGTACTATTAAAATCAAGCAATTTGGAATACCCTGTTCCATCGGGCTTTATTTTAAAGATTACTCCATCATCATTTACGCCGCCACCCGATGTCATTCCATAAAGAAATGTGCCACCCAAAATAAGAGAGCCGTAAGGATAATATCCTTTTGAAAGGGAGAAATCTGAAAGTTTGGAATACCCTGTTCCATTGGGCATTATTTTAAAGACGGCTCCGCTATCGTTTGTGCCGCCTTGAACGGTCATTCCGTAGAGAAAAGTTCCGTCAGAAATAAGAGAGCCGTTAGGATAACGCCCGGTTGCAGCGCCTGTGAAATCAAACATCTTGACAAAGCCGGTTCCGCTGGGCAATATTTTAAAAATTGTTCCATAACCGCTTGTGCCTCCATAATAAGTCATGCCATAGAGAAAAGTTCCGTCAAAAATAAGATCGCCCTCAGGTAACTGTCCATCCGGATTGCCTGAAAAACTATACAGGTCTGCATACCCGGTTCCGTTTGGTAATATTTTAAAGATGGCTCCTTTACCGTTTGTGCCGCCCCAAGGTATTGTTCCATAAAAAAAAGTTCCGTCAGAAATAAGAGTTTTATTGGGAGAACCTCCGTTGAAATCAAAAAGTTTGACATATCCTGTTCCATCGGGCTTTATTTTAAACAAGGTTCCATAATTGTTTATGCCACCTCCTTGTGTCACTCCATAGAGAAAAGTTCCGTCAGAAATAAGAGAGCCATAAGGAGTACGCCCATCCGGATTGCCTGTGAAATCGTGCAGTTTAGTGTATTGGGCGGAAGCAGATATGCCGATTAGCAAATTAGCTGCTGTGCAGATTAAAACTACTATGAAAAAGGAAAGTGTTTTTTTCATTATGTTTCTTTGGTGTAGGATTTGTTTGTTATTTCTGCATGATCCTATTTTTCAATCACTATTTTTCTTGCCACTCGAACTCCGGAATCATTAGTGATCTTCACCATATACATTCCCGGGGTTAATTCAGAACAAATCACTTTTGAAATATTTCTTGAAATCCTATAGGCGACGATTTTTTCTCCCACGATATTTTCAATTTCTATTTCAATATTATGGGGCGAGTCATTCTTGATCGTAAACTCCCCTTTATTCGGAACCGGGAATATGGAGATGCTGTTGTTTAACAGATACTCTTCTATGCCCACATGGGTAACCGGAATTGTCCAACAAGCACCAATGGCGGTATCACATTCGTTCATTCCAATAATGCAAACAGTATAGGTTCCGTTAGCTGTATAGGTGTGTGGTGCAGTCAATCCCCCGGCTTGTGTTGCTCCATCACCAAAATCCCACTTCCAACTGTCAACCATGGCAGGAAGAGGAGTTGCCGCATTAAATACATAAGAAGGGTCATTATTTGTTGGAGTTAGCTGAAATAAATTAATAATCGTGTTATCCATAAGATGGATTACATCTTGTGAAGTACATCCATTGGTACCGGTTACATTACTTTGCACTAATGCCTGTGTGCTGTTGTAAGTGAATGATAACGGATTGTTGTTGGATGTTTGATATCCATTTGTAATGGAATAGGCTGAAACTCCGGTTGTGCTGGTGAGTGAAAATGTGAGCACATCTCCATTGCATACCCACAAAGTGTCAAGCCCAATGTTTGCGCTGGGAGCCGTATTTACAGTAACAGCAACCGTTCGTGAAGCGCTTGTTCCGCAAGAGTTTATTGCCGTAACGCTTAAAGTTCCGCTGGCAGCAATTGCACTAAAGTTTACCGATACGCTGTTTGTGCTTCCAATAATAGTAGCTCCTGTTCCTGAATAATTCCACGCGTATGATACAGTCGGATCATTAGGAACCGTATATATCACACCACTTTGTGGCACACAAATAGAAGTTGAACTTGCTGTGAAGGCAGTAGGTTGCACAGGCAATGGATTTACAGATATGATTTGCGATGCTGAATTAGAACATCCGTTTGCATCTGTTCCAGTTACAGTATAGGAGGTGGAAACTGTGGGTGAAACAACAATGCTTGTAGTCGTTTGTGCACTGGCAGACCAAACATAATTCACGCCTCCCGTAGCGGTGAGTGTTGCACTGTTTCCGGTGCATACGTAAGTGCCAGTGCCAGCAGTGATTGTTGGCAGAGGATTTACGGTTATATTTATGGCATCTGTACCCTTACATCCGTTCACATCTGTTCCTGTTACCGTATAGGTTGCAGTTGATGTAGGTGCAAAACCAATTCCATTGGTAATTCCACCGGACCATACATAAGAAGTTGCCGTTCCGCTTCCGGTAAGCGTGACACTGGTTCCTGCGCACACAGTAGTTGCCGTTGCATTAGCCGTAACTGTTGGTATTGGGTTTACAGTAATTGTTGTAGTTGTCGTTTTAGAACAACTATTGCCGTCTGTTCCTGTTACCGTATAAGTTGCAGTAGATGTTGGAACAAATCCAATTCCATTTGTAACTCCGCCTGACCAGGCATAAGAAGTTGCCGATCCGCTTCCTGTGAAAGTAACTGTAGTTCCAGTACATATAGTAGAGGATGGACTTGCGTTTGCATTAACTGTAGGTAATGGATTTACCGTAATAGTTGTTGCTGCTTTGTTTTGACATCCACTCACATTAGCTCCTGTTACCGTATAGGTTGTAGTGGTTGTAGGGTTAAATCCGATTCCATCAGTAACTCCGCCTGACCACGTGTAAGAAATAGCCGTTCCGCTTCCTGTAAGCGTAACACTAGTTCCGGAACAAACAGTAGTTGCTGTTGCATTGGCATTAACTGTGGGAACGGATGTGCAGACATTATACCGCACCACAGCAAAATCATTGGTGCCGCCATTGTCAGTATATCCCGCCTCCACAATGTTGCCATCGCTCTGGAGGGCTACTGCATAGCCAATATCAGAAGTACTTCCGATAGGGGTACCTACTATTCCACCGGTACCGAAGGAATTATCCAACGAGCCATTGGAATTGTAGCGGATTAAACCAAAATCATAGTTACTATATCCATTAACACCTGCTAATATAATTTTCCCATCACCCTGGATGGTTACTGAATTGCCAATATAATGATACCCCCCATTATACGTAGTTACTATCCCACCGGTGCCGAAGGTATTATCTAAAGAGCCATTGGTGTTGTAGCGTACTAAAGCAGAATTCCAGCCGCCACCGCTGTAACTATATCCCGCCACCACAATGTTGCCATCGCTCTGGAGGGCTACTGAATACGCAAGATCTTCAACACCACTACCACTTACATCTGTAGTTACTTTTCCATCGGTGTCAAAAGTATTATCCAAAGAGCCATCGCTGTTGTATCGGGCTAAAGCAAAATTATTGTAATTGGGAACGTACCTCTCTCCCACCACCACAATTTTGCCATCGCTCTGGATCGCTACTGAATAGCCCCTATCAGTAGAAGTTCCGAAATCCGTAGTTACTTTTCCATCAGTGTCAAAAGTATTATCCAAAGAGCCATCACTGTTGTACCGGGCTAAAGCAAAATCAATATTACTGCCTCCATTGTTAGTATTACCTGCCACCACAATTTTGCCATTGCTCTGGATGGCGACAGAATAGCCTTGATCAGCACCTCCAAAATCCGTAGTTAGTTTTCCACCGGTGCCGAAGGTGTTATCCAAAGAACCATCGCTATTGTAACGGGCTAAAGCAAAATCACTGACACTGCTACCAGCCACCACAATTTTGCCATTGCTCTGTATGACGACTGAATATCCAAGATCTCCAGAAGCTCCGAAATCTGTAGTTGTTTTCCCTCCGGTACCGAAAGTATTATCCAAAGAGCCATCGCTGTTGTAACGGATTAAAGCAAAATCCCAGTTACCTCCAATAATACACATTCCCCCCACTACAATTTTGCCATCACTCTGCATAGCGACTGAATGACCTTCAGCACCAGTACCGATAGGTGTAGTTACTTTTCCTCCGGTGCCGAAGGTGAGGTCAAGAGAACCCGGCTGGGCGAGGCAACTTAAAGTTTGAAGTGAAATGATTAAAGTTAAAACTGCAATGGTTGAGAGAAAGAGATTTGGTTTTTTCATTGTAAATGATATTTATTTTTATGAATGTCTTAATAAATATTACGAAAAGAATTCTATACGTGCCGCTAATTTAAGCTGCGTATTCTTTATAAGAATTACAAATGTAAAATTATTTGTGAAATAAATCTATGCATGGAACAACGATGATTTAAAATCATCACACCGCGTGATTTTATTTTCGCAGAAGCGCTCATGAAATACCGCCCTGTTGTTGCATCGGGCAACAAACTGAAACCGGCCGAAGAACTGAATCTTTTGGGCGGACAAAGTCAGGTGGCGTAAAGTGTAACTCCTAAATTATTTTCTGAACGGAAACATTTTCCGAAAGATCGAATCTTTCATTCATCCCTTTCAACAAATTCAATCCAGGCTTTTTGCCTTTTTCGATCGTGCCCAGTTCCTTTTCCATTCCCAGGAATTCGGCCCCGTTCTTTGTTGCCCAGATAAGTAATGTTTCAAAGGGAATCTTTGGAAAATGTTTTGAAATTATCTTCAGTTCATCGAGAACAGAAAGCGAATGATTGGACGCGAGGCTGTCGGTGCCGATGGTGAATTTCATTCCCTCATTTGAAAACATCGGAATATCCGGAACCCGGTTCTCAATATACAGATTTGCACCCGGACATAAGCAAAGCGACACATCGTAATCCTCCATCCGGGAATAATATTTAATGATGCCGATATCTTCCTTTGAAGTATATGTATTATGCACAAGTACTATTTTTTTTGATTCGAGCAATCCTCCGAAAAGAAAAAGCAAAGAATTTTTTACCCGCCGCTTCGAATCAATGTCAACGCCTGCACGCTGCATCATTTCCGCAAGCGGGCCCGTGCCCGAAATGAACATTTCATTTTCAAAGGTGTTCTCCTGGTTGTGCACCGAAAGAAGCGGCTGCTTCAGGTTATCGATCATCTCCAGCAATTTTCCTGAAACCGTATAGGGAGCATGGGGCGTGATAGAGGATTGCAAATTGGAAAATGCAGATTGCAGATTAACCGCTTTCTCAAAGGCAGCTTTTGCTTTAGCCGTGTCCAAATCAAAGGTTTCGATGAACGTATGATAAGCGATGTTTCCCTTTTTCTTCTGATCAAACGAATGATCGGTGTTGGAGATATCGCCGACCGCTACAATTCCATTGCGGATCATTTCCTCTTCGGCAGATGCAATCGCCTTTTTTATTTCGTCAACCTGAAATTTATCGCGCAAAACCACCAGTTCTGAAATAAAACCCGTGAGCCCTTTTTGCTGCATTACTTTTCCTTTCAGATGCGACAACTCAAGATGGCAGTGCGTATTTACAAAACCGGGGACGATAATTCCCTCATATCGTTTCACATCTCCCCTCTCCTCTTGGAGCGGGGTTGGGGGTGAGGCCACTTCTAGAATTACTCCCGTAGCATCAACCGTTACCACCCCGTTCTTAATGGGTGGCGAGGAAACCGGAAAAATATAATCGGCAGAAATCCTTTTCATAGTACGGATAATGAATATTTATAGCAGTATGATGGAAGATCGTCAGTTCGAGTAGCCGAAGCCCTGGGAGGCGTATCGAGAACAGATGGCTTGCACATGCATCTCGATACGTCCCGATAAAAACCGGGACTACTCGATGTGACTATGTTATATTACAATTTTCAATTTTATTATGCACCAATTTATATGCGAATATACGAATGGGATAGTAATTCGTAAATTCGTAACTGATTAGTTATTCGCACATGAAAAAAAATAACATACGGGCACTTTCCCTTGATGAAATAAAATCCTTCTTTGAAAAGAAAGGCGATAAATCCTTCCGCGCCAAACAGGTGTATGAATGGCTTTGGAAAAAATCCGCCCGCTCGTTCGAAGAGATGACCAATCTTACGAAGGCGACACGCGAACTGCTCAATGAGAATTTTTGTATCAACGCCGTTACCATTGCCTCCACGCAAGTCAGCCGCGACAGAACCATCAAAAATGCATTTCGGCTTTACGACGGAACCATC
>JAHEYJ010000113.1 GCA_023251675.1 Bacteroidota bacterium | reverse complement strand
TATTTATTAATCTTATTGGGTTTGATCCCAATGAAGAAGAATGCAAAAGGATGTCATGTCTTCCTTCCGGCTTCAGAACGGCAAAATATATACCCTATGCAATTAGTGGCTCAAGCGGGGAAAATATTTTATATAAAACAAAAAGCATCTATTGTTATTCATTATTAAAACCAAACAAAGAATGGCTTGATAGATTTACTTTCAGTGATTTATTTGAGATAACCGGACAGGAAAAAATTCAAACACGAACATTGAAGGAAATTAAGGAATTAAAGGGTTTAGAGGTTGACATTATTAAGACTGATACACAAGGTTTGGAATTGCCAATATTAAAAAATGCAGGTGAATTCTTGGAAAAAGCTTTTTATGTAGAAACAGAAACGGGGTTTGTTGAAAATTATATTGGTGAAACTACTTATGCTCAGATAGATGAATTTATGCGCTCTCAAGGATTTATTCTTTTTGATATTAATACGTCTCACCGGATTTCACGGAAAAATAATTTCTCAAAAGAAAAAACAAATGCAGAACAAATATTATGGTGTGAAGCTGTTTGGCTTAAAGATTATGTTGCTTTGTCAAAACGCGATATTAACATCATAAGAAGATTGTCTAAGGATAAAATTTTAAAGATATTATTAATCTGTTCTATTCATGGTTGCCTTGATTATGGTTATGAATTAGCACAATTATTTAATGAGTTTGGCTTTTTTGCTAAAGATGAATTTAATTCATTATCAGATAAATCAGCGTGGGATCTTCATGTGGATAAAAAAGAACAAATTAAACCGGATAGTGTTTTGACATATTTATTTAGATTACTTCCTCAAAAAATCAGAATGTATTTTTATGATTCCGTCAGCAAGTCAATTTATAAAAAAAATCTATTGAAATTCTAAATGTTGAAGATAAATAATTGCTCTTATTTTCTTTTAAGTTTTATTTAGAAATAGTATATGAATATTTTACATATTACAAATAGAGATGGCGGTGGTGCGGGTAAAGCTTGTGTCCGTTTACATCAAGGTCTCCTGGAGAGTGGTATAGATTCAAATTTATTGATGATCGAACAAGATGATAAGACCATAAATAAATCTTTTAAATTCATAGCCCCATTTCCTAAAAAAATTGAGAGATATAAAATTAAAATAGTTCGAATTTTAAAAGAATTACATCTTTATACAGAAAAAGATAAATACAGAAAATCTGAATTTCTTAGCCATAGACCAAAAAAGTTTGGACTATTTAGTTTTCCTAATACACCTTATGATATTACGCAGCATCCATTATATGTTCGTGCCGATATTATTAATTTGCATTGGACAACTAGATTTCTTGATTACAATACTTTCTTTAGAAATAATTCAAAAAAAATAGTTTGGACGTTGCATGATATGAATCCATTTACTGGTGGTTGCCATTATGCTGGTAATTGTGGGGGTTTTAAGCAGGTATGTGAAAAATGTCCACAATTGATCAATACAATAGATGATAGATATTCAAATAAAAATTTTCAGGTAAAAAATGATGCTTTAAGAGATATTGTCTACATGACTATAGTAGCCCCATCCAAATGGTTGTTAGAAGAATCGAAAGCAAGCAGCCTTTTCAATAAATATCCTCATGCTTACATACCCTATGGGTTACAGCAAAATCTATTTAAGCCTTTAAGCAAAGAATATTCCAGGGATATGTTAGGTATTCCAAAAGATAAAAAAATAATATTATTTGTAGCTGTTTCATTAGATGATCATAGAAAGGGGTTAGAATATTTGCAGGATGCTTTAGTGCAATTTGGAGAAGAATCGGATATTATATTATGTGTTGTAGGAAATAAGAATGATAAGCCATTTAGGTATAAGAATTTAATTCATATAAAAAATATTAATGATGAGCGGTTAATGAGAGTGGTGTATTCTGCTGCTGATGTATTTGCACTTCCTTCTTTGGAAGATAATTTGCCAAATACAGCTCTTGAATCATTGCTCTGCGGTACTCCTGTAATAGGGTTTCCAATTGGAGGTATGCCAGATATCATTGATGATAATAGTATTGGTATTTTGTGTGACAGTGTAAGTGTAGAATCTCTTTATGCAGCGGTAAAATATTATTTTGATAATTCAGGAAAATACAAGCAAGACATTATAAGAGCAATTGCTTTAGCAAAATATAGTTTAGAAATTCAGGCTAAAGCCTATATTTCCCTTTATGAAAAAATTTTAAAAGATTAAATATTTATTATTTCATTTTGCTCTGCTACGTGCTTTCTTTACCATTTTTGAATAATGTTTTTTTAGTGACTTGAGAGTAGTTTATTCTGAATTTGTTGAAAGTTATAAATACCATAAAAAAAATTGCAGGACTTTTCTTGCACTTTCCATCGGTGGTTGCCAAAAAAAACAATTCCTGGCGGCATCGTAACGAGATCATTTTAGTTTATTCAATGGGCAAAGTAGGGTCCAGTTCGGTTTATCAGGCACTAAAGAATGTAATGCCCGGTGCAGATATACATCACGTACATTTTCTTTCTGATAAATGGCTTAACGAAAAGCTGCCGGCAATGCATTCATTATTTCACAAAAACATAAGTGCAGGTAATAATATCAGGAAATATATCCGTTTGAATCCTCAAAAAAAAATAATGATTATTACTCTTGTCAGAGAACCGATAATACGCGAGATATCGAATTTATTTGAGAATTGGAAAGTCAATTACAGTGACATCAATAAGATTCCAATGGATGTTTTATGGAAGGAGATAAGCAATGATACTTTTGAATTCCCTTTGAACTGGTTCGATGATGATTTTAAGGAATATCTTGGATTTGATATCTATAATACTCCTTTTCAGATGGAGAAAGGATTTCAAATCTATTGCAATGGAAATTTTAAAATATTATGTATTAAACTTGAAAAACTTAATGATGTTTGTTCTGAAGCTTTTCAAGAATTCATGCGGGTAAATATTCATCTTTCCAGAGAGAATCAGTCAGAGAAGAAAAAGGGGAGCGAACAATATTTGATAATGAAAAATACGTTTAAGATGAGTAAAGAAAAACTTACACAGATCTATGGCTCAAAATTCGTAAAACATTTTTACTCTGAAAAGGAGATAGAAAAATTGTTTAATAAATGGGTCGAGTAAAATATTTTTAAAAGAATGGACATACTTGGCTATTTAATAAATAATAAAAAAATACTATTAATTATTTCGTTTTTTAAGCGATCTTCGTATATAAGATGAATTACCCGAAGATCAGTATTGTTACACCCTCTTTCAACCATGGAGATTACCTGGAAGCAACAATACTGTCCGTGCTTGGCCAGAACTATCCTGACCTCGAATATATTATTATTGATGGAGGCAGCACCGACCATTCTGTTGATATCATCCGGAAATACGAAAAGCATCTTGCATTCTGGATCAGTGAGAAAGACAACGGCATGTATGATGCCATTAATAAAGGATTTCAGAAATCTACGGGTGAAATTATGGCTTGGATAAATTCGGATGACATGTTCCATGCAAACGCATTTGTTAATGTGGCAAAAATATTTGAAAGTTTTCCTGAAGTGAAATGGATCCAGGGAAATCCTACCACTTTTGATAGATCCGGCCAAATAGTTCTGGCAAAACCTTTACGAAGGTGGTCTAAATACAATTTCTATACAGGTGATTATAAATGGGTTCAGCAGGAATCAACTTTTTGGAAGCGATCTTTATGGGAAAAAGCAGGCAGCCGTATTAGTACACAATTGCGGTATGCAGGTGATTTTGAACTTTGGCTTCGGTTTTTCAGGCACGAAAAATTATATGTAACAAACCTGCTTATGGGTGGTTTTCGAATTGGCAGTGGCAATCAGTTGTCAATTGGTAAAGTTGACAACTACCTTGAGGAACTCAATACATGCCTTAATGAAGAATCTCTTGATGCTGGAACATTGGAAAGAATAGGTCAAATTAAACGATACAGGAAGTTGCTTAATATTACTTCCCGTATTAATTTAGGTAGTTTGAAGCTAAAATATCACAGGTTGTTTGACTATCCGCCTCAGGTTGTCTTTAATACTTCCAGTCAGAAATTCGAGTTAATATCCGCTGAAGGATATACGTATTGAAAGTCAGATTTTTTTATCGGTATGAATAAAAATAATTTTCCGAAAATAAGCATTGTAACTCCCAGTTATAATCAGGGGCAATACATTGAGCAGACGATTCAATCAGTATTGGGTCAGGATTACCCAAATCTGGAATATATAATAATAGATGGCGGCAGTACTGATAATTCAGGTGAGATCATTAAAAAGTATGAGAAACATCTTGCTTATTGGGTGAGTGAAAAGGATAAAGGACAAAGCGATGCAATTAATAAAGGAATCAGCCGTGCAACCGGTGAGATATTTAACTGGCTGAACAGCGATGATTTTTATTCTCCCGGTGTGCTTCAGGAAGTGGCAAATTCATTTTCAGCCGGGGTGGATGTGGTCTGCGGAAAGGTAAGATTCCACTATGCAGATGGAAGCACGGCTTTTACTACTGCATTTCCTCATAGCGATAACGTGATGGAAGTAATTTCTTCGACCAAATTTGTCCAGCAAAGCACCTTCTTTCCTTTGAAATTTATAAAGGAAGTGAATGGGGTAAATCCCGAACTGCATTACAGCATGGATTTTGAGCTCTGGTTAAAATATCTTTTTATCTATGGCTTGTCCGGAGTAAAAAATAATGATAAAGTAATTGCAAATTTTAGGATACATGGCGCTTCAAAAACATATTTGTCAGATAATAATTTTTTTAATGAATGGGTGAAAATATTTACTTCTATAAAATCCATTTATAATAAAAGCATAGAAGAACAGTATAGCCAGCTACTTGGAAACTATAAATTTAAAATCAGATCAGTCAGCCTGGATCCTGAAATCGTTAAAGAAGCTGTTGCCAGATTTTTTTATGATGCCCTGGTTTTCTTATATGGTGAACGGAATTTAAAAATGTTTGATACGGTAATGCATCTCCTGGATATCAACTATCTTGATAAGAGAAGAAGAAGTGAAATAAAAAAAATGAAATTCAGAAGGGAGAATATTCCTATAATGTTTTTTAAAAAGAAACATTAAATTAGTGGATATCATAAATTCAGTTAATAAATGGGATGTGTTTAAATAATTAACAGGTATGTGCGGAATATTAGGTGTGGTTGGTGATAAGCCAGACGAGAATTTATTTAAAACAGCTTTGTCCAGGCTTGAGCACAGAGGTCCGGATGGATTTGGAATATGGAGGGATGCTGAAAACAGGATTATAATCGGCCATAGGCGTTTATCAATTATCGATCTTTCAGAAGGAGGTAAACAGCCAATTGAAATCGGGAATTATGTTTTAACATTTAACGGCGAGATCTATAATTATATCGAACTCAGAAAAATATTGCAGGCCAAAGGGCATCGATTTACTACGGAATCAGATGCAGAAGTTTTATTAAAAAGTTTTATAGAATGGAAAGAAAAATGCCTGGGTCGCTTTAACGGCATGTGGTCGTTTGTCATCTACAACAAATCTACAGGAGAAGTTTTTCTGTCAAGAGACAGGTTTGGCAAAAAACCTCTTTTTTATTTTCAGAATAAGGATTTATTTGTGTTCGCTTCAGAAATGAAAGCAATTACTCCCTTTATGGATAGGGTGGAAGCGAGCCCTGATTTTCAATGGATGATTAAGAATTATTCTCTCTATGAAGCAACGGATAAATGCCTGATAAACGGTATTAAAAGATTTCCGGCAGGGCATTATGGAATTTATAATTCACAAAAACATAAAATAACTTTTCATAAATACTGGGACACGCTGGAGAATCTTGTTTCTGTTCCGAAGAGATATGAAGACCAGGTCGAACAATACAGGGATCTGTTTATTGATGCCTGCAAAATAAGAATGCGATCGGATGTGTCAATCGGTACCGCATTAAGCGGGGGATTGGATTCGAGCGGGGTGATCTGTACCATGGCCCATATCGGTAAAAATGTAATTGATGAAAAAGCAACGCAGGATTGGCAGCATGCGTATGTTGCTTGTTTCCCCGGTTCTTTTTTAGATGAAAGGATGTATGCTGAAAAAGTGGTCAGTCATTTAGGAATAAATGCAACGTATTTGTCTATCAATCCTGAGGCTGGGATAGAACGGTTAAACGATTATTTCTATTATTTCGAAGAGATTTATGATACAAGCCCGATTCCCATGTCAAATGTATACCAGGCAATGGCTCATAATGGAATAAAAGTTTCCATTGACGGCCATGGGGTGGATGAATCGTTTTCAGGGTATGGGAAATCACTTTTTGAAGCATTTCTTGATACCTGTCGTCCGAAGGAAATAAAAGAGATAATTAATACGTACCGCGAACTGCATCCTGTCGAATTGACAACTTCCGATTCATCCTCAGATTTAATAATGTATCTTGAATACATGTTTAAACGAAGAAAAACAGTTTTGAGAAATTTGATAAAAAAGATACCTGTCCTGACTAGTTTGATTCAGAATGGGCCGATTGAAAAGTTGGGAAACTTCAACTACAATTTATTTTTGTTATTTCATCAATCCGTATTGCCGACGCTTCTCAGGAATTACGACCGGTATTCCATGATGCATGGAGTGGAAATAAGAATGCCTTTTATGGATCACCGCCTGATAAGCATGGCCTTTTCATTGCCATGGCAGTCAAAAATAAGAAATGGCTATACTAAAAGTATCATTAGGGATGCTCTCAAAGATTTTATGCCCGCTGAGATTGCCTGGCGTAAACAAAAAATAGGGTTTCAAACCCCTGTTCTTGAGTATATCAGGGGACCATGGAAAAACTTTTTTTCCGATACAATACATTCTGACGGGTTCAGAAATTCTTCCTTTTCTGATCCGGCTGCATCATCCATCTTGTTTAAAAAAATAACGCAAACAGATAAGGCAAATTATTTTGATGGCAGAAAGTTTTGGATGGAAGTTGTTCCGTATTTATGGGAACAGGCATTTTTAAAAAAGATATAACATGGTTTCGTTTTTTACAGTAATCATTCCTACCTATCAGCGCCCTGAAGAACTGCATAGAGCTGTTAATTCCGTTCTGTCGCAAACCTTTAATGATTTCGAATTAATTATTGTAAACAATGCAAAAAATGAAATTACTCCTTTTGTTAACGATAAGCGAATAAAAATACTTTCAGAAGAAAGGAAGGGAGCCAATTTTGCCCGCAATACAGGAATTGAAAATGCCCAGGGTGAGTTTATATGTTTTTTAGACGATGATGATGTGTATTTAAATAATCACCTTGAGACATTACGCCAACTTATTCTTGTTCACGCAAAGAAAGTGGCCATGTACAGAACCTTTACAAAACTTGAAACAGCAGATAGGCAAATAACCGATCAGCCGGTTGTTCTGAGAAATCCATCACAGTCTGTTCTTGACCACATCTATACTGTTTTATTGTTTATGGCTTGTGTTTGTTGTCACAAGGATATTCTCAGTAAAATAAAATTTGATCCTTCTGTTCCGATAGCGCAGGATTATCATTTATGGACCCGTATCCTGGTTGAATACCCTTTGATTGAAGCTCCGGTTATTACTACCTTGTATCATAGATCGGCAAACTCTATTTCTAGTCCCGGTTTAATTAACTATCAGAATTACATTTTCGTTTTTAAAAATTTATTTCTTATGGACCCGGTAAGGAAACAATTAAATAAGAAAATAAGGGATATGCGGGTTTTTCGTTACTATTATCTGATTTTAAACAGTTGCACATCTGAATTAACGTTAAGGCAATTTTTCAAATTTTCATCGGGAGCATTAATCTATAATCCTTCCTATATTTTTAGTTTTAAGTATTTGAAACTGGCAATTAAATACGTATTGATCAGGATTCATCTTTTATAATAGTTGAAGTTTATGTGTGGTATTACAGGCAAATTACACTGGGGCGATGATTATGTAAGCGGGCTCGTCGAAAAGATGACTGAACGGATTGCGCACCGGGGACCCGATGATTCCGGTGTAGTTCATCTTGATGATATTTCACTGGGGCACAGGCGGCTCTCCATTATTGATCTTTCTTCAAACGCCAGGCAGCCCCTGTGTAATGTGGCTAAAAGTCATTGGATAGTTTATAATGGGGAAGTCTATAACTTTCAATCCATCCGGAAAGAACTGGAAATTTTTGGCTACAAATTCGTTAGTCAGTCAGATACGGAAGTAATCGTTAATGCCTATGAAAAATGGGGGCCGGAATGCCTGAATAAATTCAATGGCATGTTTGCTTTTGCGATTTGGGATGTAAAAAAGAAAGAATTGTTTATGGCGCGCGACCGGTTTGGTAAAAAACCGCTGCATTATAGCTATACGAAAAATAAGGGGATAGTTTTCGCCTCAGAGATTTCTGCTTTACTCGCGGATGAATCCATTAACCCGGTCTATTCATATGAGGCGCTGAATTGTTACCTGGCATTGGGATACATTCTTTCACCCATGACAGTTTATGAAAATATTTTCAAGCTGGAGGCGGGGCATTACATGTTGATAGCTGAAAACGGCAGCAAGATAAGTAAAGAAAAATATTTCAACTATGCTGAATGTTTTCAAAATAAAAATAAATGTACTGAGGCAGATGCCGCTGCACAAATAAATGCTTTATTGGAAGATTCTGTAAAACTGCGCATGATCGGCGATGTCCCGGTAGGGGCATTTTTAAGCGGAGGGATAGATTCTTCATCTGTCGTAGCTAAAATGAAAAAATTTCACAACGGAGAACTTCATACGTTCAGTATTGGCTTTGAACAAAAAAAATATAATGAGCTCGCGGATGCGGATTATATGGCCGGCGTTTTAAAAACGAATCATCACGACAGGATGGTAAAGCAAGAATCGGTCAGGCAATTGATGTTTGATTCTATCGCTGCTTTTGATGAACCTTTTGCCGATAATTCTCTGATCCCGATGCTGGAGGTTTCACGCCTCGCATCAGAAAAAGTGAAAGTTGTTCTTTCAGGCGATGGTGCAGACGAGATTTTTGCAGGCTATATTACTTATCAGGCCGATAATTATTTTCATAAAGCGCAGGTTGTGCCCAGCGTTCTTCGGAAACTTATGCTGGGTATTGCAAGCCGTGCCGGGACCAGTAATAAAAGTAAGATCGGGAACCGATATAAAGCAAAGCAGTTCTTGTACGGATCGCTTAAAAATGAAGAAGAGGCTCATTATTCCTGGCGTTTGATCTTTCACCCTGAAGAACGAATTAATATCCTTGGAGAAAATTTCAGGCAACTGGTGTATGATACAGACCCGTTCCATCGGTTTAAGCGGTTTTATGATCAGGTAAAAGGACTGCACTGGCTCGATAAACATTTGTATGTAGATGGAATGACATGGCTTCCGGATGATATACTTGTTAAAGTGGACCGCACCACCATGCGATGCGGGCTAGAATCAAGAAGCCCTTATCTTGATATAAATCTAGTTTCGTTTGCTGCTTCATTACCGACAGATTATAAATTGAGAGGTAGCCAGACTAAATATATTCTTAAAAAATCACTTATTGATGTTCTGCCTGCCCAGGTATTGAAAAAGAAAAAAAGCGGATTTAATGCCCCGGTAGGAAAATGGATAGGAATAACCGAAAAGGATGAGTTCAGGAGTTTTAATAAATTTGTTTACGATATTAAAATAAAAGATGCAGCAAAAAAAGCAAAGTGAATGGCATGAGCAGTGGAGCTTGCTGCAGGATAATGAACTTTTTTTATTTAAGGAATGGATAGCACCCGTTACGCTCGAAGATTTTAAAGGCAAAGAAGTACTTGAGTGCGGATGCGGAGGAGGCCAGCATACCTCTTTTGCAGCGCCCCTGGCTTCATTGTATTATGCCGTTGATTTAAATACACCGGATATTGCCCGTGAACGTAACAAAGAAATAAATAACATTAGATTCATTGAAGCGGATATAGCCGCGATGGATCTGGGACAACAGTTTGATTTGGTTTTTTCTATTGGCGTTGTACATCATACGGATGATCCTGACAAAACGTTCGAGAATATGAAACGCCATACAAAACCGGGAGGAAAAACAATTGTATGGGTATATTCTAAAGAAGGAAACTGGATAGTGGAAAAAATTGTGGAACCGGTCAGAAAAACATTTCTTGCAAATATTTCGAGAAAGAAACTGCTCGCTCTTTCCAGGATAATTACATCCTTAATGTATGTGCCCATTTACACAATTTATTATTTACCCTTGAATTTTCTTCCCTTCTATGACTATTTCCGGAATTTCAGGAAGTTGACCTTTTACCGTAATACGCTGAATGTTTTTGACAAGCTCAATGCTCCCCAGGTAGAGTTTATTAGCAGGGAAAGAATAGGTAAATGGTTTAATAAAGAAGATTTTTCAGATATTTATATCAGCCAATATAAAGGGGTGAGTTGGAGTGCAAGCGCAA
>JAHEYJ010000232.1 GCA_023251675.1 Bacteroidota bacterium | reverse complement strand
TTTAAAACGATTGTAAAATTTCAATTTCCCTTTTTTCATTGTTCAATTATTGATTAGGATTATAAATTTCAATTAGCAAAAAAAAAATGCAAGAACGAGAAAATTACCTGATGTGGATCGTAGTGCCTCTTAAAATCCTCAGCAACGATGCCGCAACAGCTACTGCTAAAAAAATATGAATGAAATGGCCTTCATGGTACTTAAAATAGCCTACAGCCCAGGTGAATGCTGCAAGAATTGAAATAAATGATAATAGTTTGTTCATGGGGTGTTACTTAAAAATTAATTTGATTTTTGGTAATGTAAGCATAATAACCGAGGGAAAGGAATAAAAGGGAAAAGAAATTTTTTCCGAACGAGCAGCGGCTATCAAAATCAGAATTTAAATTCTGTTTGACAGACCGCTGTTTCGTGCAGTAAGTTACGGACTAACTTATTTTTTGTGATTCACTAAGCCGCTTCTGGTCTCTATTTCGATGAAAGCTCCGGTCGCATCGCCGTACATCGCCGGAACACCGCCGAGAGTTACTGACATCTGTTCTATAGCGCTTTTGGGTAAGCCGGCAGATCCGGTTACTTTCTGGCCATCAATAATGTAAACCACGCTTTCCGGGCGGCATCCTCTGAAATGAGGGGTCATTCCTTCCTTTTCCTGTACAGCCCCTCCAACCGTTGACATAAAATCATCCACCTTGGTATAGGGGCTTCGGGCAATATCATCATGGTCAAAAGTTGTTTTAATAGAAGTGTTCGGATCGATCAGTGGTTTTTTATATTCTGTAATAATAAATTCATCCAGAACATTATTGGAAAGTTTCATGTCCAGGTAGGTTGTCTCATTATTTTTTATTGCAACACCTGTAATGATGTTCTTAGGATACCCTGAATAAACGGCTTTGACATTGTACGAACCCGGGCTAAGATTTTTAAATACAAGATTTCCCTGGCCGTCCGTGATGCCGTTTGCCGCTGACACGCCTGCACTTTCGACCACTACATTGGCAATTTCCAGCGGTTCGCCGCTGATCTTGTCGGTCACCTGGATTTTCATTACGCCTCCCTGCGCAAACAGCATTGCGCTTCCTGGAAACGCAAGTGTTAAAAGAATTTTTTTAATCATGATTAGAATTTAAAAGTTGATGTTTGTACTTGTTTCTCATACAAATAGAAGGAGAAAAGAATGAACACACAACCACTATTTAGTAAATGGAGCCGGATTTTAAGTAAGCGGATGAATTAAGGGGAAAAGTGGAGAATGCAGCAACGCAGCAATGCGGAAGAAAACCAAACCCGGAAAAGAGAAAAAAAATTAATACTTCTGGTAATACAATGTCCGGTTGCCTTCGTCAGTCAGTATCAGGTTTTTTTGCTCTATAGAAATGAGCTTAAGGAATTTTTTTCTCTCATAGCTCCATTTGGGATTATCTGTTTTTGTTTCAACAACAAGATACCGGATAGGTTTTTTTGTCGCATCAACGCCGGATACAATGTACCAGCTTCCTAACGTATTCGATCCGGTGGTTTTAATTTCAACCATGCTGTCATCCTTAAATTCCAAAAACTGATCATCCGTCGACATTACCTTGCTGTCTTTATCCTCTTTTTTGAAAAGCTTCCATGAACCAAGAAATATGGCCCCGCTGTTATCTGAAGTTCCGGCTATACTGACCTTTTCTGTAGGGGCACTACCCGATACATTTTCAGAACTATTTTTGCAGGCACTCAGCATAAGTGCAGAAAAGAGAAACAACAATAATTTTTTCATGGCTTGATTTTTTCCAAAGATAAAAATTATTAAATACCTTAATTAAATTTTTTGTATCGCAGGACTATATGCCATGTGTATGCCGGAAGCACTGCCTTCGCCTGCAGGGATTTATTTCATCTGCAAACTGAGTTGAACGGACAAAGAGATACGAAAGGATTTTTTACAGAAAACCTGACTCGTTAATGCACGATCATTTTATCCATATTTTTCCTGCAGAACTTCCATGGCAACTATTGCATGCTCCTGAAGAAATGGCCATCGACATATAATTAGTATATCCTGTAGTGCCCGAAACAGCAGGGTAAAGCCCGCCGGAGAAATCGATAGTCGAAGTGGTGTAAAGATTTCCCAATGCATCAGCGCTCAAGGTTGCTCTTACCTGCCCGCCTCCATTTGGCTGAGTATAAAATTTAATAGTTGCATTTGGATAAGGCCCTGTCTGCAAGCTATCATAAACGCTTCCTGCAGCAGTGAATACTCCTTCGCCTGAGCCTCCGCTTTTATGACAGTTCATGCAATTCTGTCCGGTGTTGTGGCTATTCCTGGAACCGGCTGTGCTGGTCTTGGTTTCGCCGCTACCGTTTTTTTCCTTTTTGCAGGATTGTACTGAAATAAATACCAGGAGAATTATTGCCGGTATTACCGATCCGATCTTTTTCATAATACGTTTTTGGGGTTAGGTTATATCTTAGACGATCATAAAGAAGAAATGTTACAACGGGCCGGAAGAATCCTGTTTCATAGTTCAGGAATACGCCCTGAAAATGACGCACACTACTGTATGATTATTCTACCGGAACCAATTGAACTGTTTTCAGAAGACACCTGATAGACATACGTTCCGGCAGAAAGCCCCTGGCGGTCAATGACCACTTGTTTTTGGGAAAAGTCCATCTCTCTTACTTTTTTTCCCGATAAGTCAAATAATTGCACCGACCCCCATTTGAAATTCATCCCGGAAGTGATCTCTAACACTGCATAGTCCATAAAAGGATTGGGATATACTTTGCATTCCACATCAGAAGTGATCTGCGGAGGTAACTTCTTTTCGCTTTCTGCAGAATCTATATTCACAATTGAAACGTCGCCGACACGACAAGCAGGGAAACAACAAATAATATCAGAAGATTCTGTTACTATTTCACCACGTTCAAAACATATGAAATCACAAATAATAATATCCGACATCTCCATTTCAACATCCACCGCAGCGGGCCTTTCTGCATTAACAATTATTTCCGAAAGATCGCATCCGCGATATCCCACATAGGCTGTCTTCATCTCATATTTACCGGGAGCAAGCTTTGTAAAACTGTAATTGCCGTCAATATCGGCCACCGCTTTAGAGATCACCTTCCCATTCTGATCTAACTGAACATTGGCAAATGCCATGTCTTCCCGGTCTTTGGAATCAATGATCTTTCCTTTTACTATTCCGGTTTGGCCGAACAACAATGTGTTTCCTAGAAACGCCATTGCAAAAATTATTTTCGTTTTCATAGCCTGGCTGAATTTGATGTTTATGTTTAAGAGGTTTTATAATGCAATTTAACTTACAAACAAACTTTTTGTTGTTGCATCTTAGTAAATGGCAGCATCCAATGAGTAAATGGCTTGCTTTCCGGGAAAATGAATTTCTGATGAAGAAGTTTCGCGCTGCAAATGTTAAGAGATGTTAAACCGAACTTTGTTTTGGATCTGTGGCATAGATGTTGGGC